>NZ_CP093528.1:3407500-3713750 GCF_022682305.1 Shinella zoogloeoides | reverse complement strand
CGCGGATGTCTTCGCGCGGCAGGAAGGCGGAAAGGTGCAGGCCTTCCGGCAGTTTTGTCGGCATGTCCTTGGAGGAATGCACGGCGAAATCGAGTTCCCCGGAGGAAAGCTGCGCCTCGATCTCTTCCGTGAACAGGCCCTTGCCGCCGATTAGCGCCAGCGAGCGGTCGGTGATGCGGTCGCCCTTCGTCGAGAGAACGACGATCTCGAACATCTCTTCCGGCAGGCCGTGCGCGGCCATCAGGCGCGCGCGGGTCTCGTAAGCCTGGGCGAGCGCCAGCGGGCTGCCACGGGTGCCGATCCTGAAAGGTTTTGTTTGCATCCGCCTTGATCCATTGTTACCGGGATGTCTCGTAACCGGCTTTAGGGCCGCCCGCAATCGATCCTAGTGCTTCATGTCGTCCCATCTGACCATCCTCGGTATCGAAACGAGCTGCGACGAGACCGCCGCGTCCGTCGTCGCGCGCGGTGCCGATGGCAAGGGCGAGATTCTTGGCGAAGTCGTGCTGAGCCAGTTGGAAGAGCACAGCGCCTATGGCGGCGTGGTGCCGGAGATCGCGGCGCGCGCGCATGTCGAGGCGCTGGACAGCCTGATTTCCGAGGCGCTTCTGCGCGCCGGCCGTTCGCTTGAGGATATCGATGCCATCGCGGCGACGAGCGGGCCGGGGCTGATCGGCGGACTGATTGTCGGGTTGATGACCGGCAAGGCCATCGCGCGGGCGACGGGCAAGCCGCTCTATGCCGTCAACCATCTGGAAGGCCATGCGCTGACGGCGAGGCTGACGGACGGGCTTTCCTTCCCCTATCTGATGCTGCTCGTTTCCGGCGGCCATACCCAGCTTGTGCTGGTGCGCGGCGTCGACGATTACGAGCGCTGGGGCACGACCATCGACGACGCGCTGGGCGAGGCCTTCGACAAGACCGCCAAGCTGCTCGGCCTGCCCTATCCCGGCGGGCCGGCGGTGGAGCGCATGGCGAAGAACGGCAACCCGGAACGCTTCACCTTCCCGCGTCCGCTCGTCGGCGAGGCGCGGCTCGATTTCTCCTTCTCCGGCCTCAAGACGGCGGTGCGTCAGGCGGCGCAGTCCATCGAGCCGGTGACGGATCAGGATGTCGCCGATATCTGCGCCTCCTTCCAGCGCGCCGTCTCGCGTACGCTGAAGGACCGCATCGGCCGGGGGCTTGAGCGGTTTCGCACGCTCCATCCCGACGTTGAAACGCCCTCGCTCGTCGTTGCCGGCGGGGTGGCGGCGAATGCGGAATTGCGCGCGACGCTACAGGCGCTATGCGACAAGAACCGTTTCCGCTTCATCGCGCCGCCGCTGGCGCTCTGCACCGACAATGCTTCGATGATCGCCTGGGCGGGGCTGGAGCGCATGGCGGCCGGTTTTGCGCCCGATGACCTGTCCGTCGCGCCGCGTTCGCGCTGGCCGCTCGACCGCGAGGCGGCGACGATGCTCGGGTCCGGCAAGCGGGGAGCCAAGGCATGAGCGCCCATGCGAAAATCGCCGTGGTCGGTGCGGGGGCCTTCGGCACGGCGCTGGCAAGCGTGGCCGCCGCCAGTGGTGGCGATGTCACGCTGATCGGGCGCGATGCCGGCTCGGTCGAGGCCATGCGGACCACGCGCCGCAACGAGAAGGCGCTGCCGGGCATCGACCTGCCGCAGACGCTTGCCTATAGCGCGGATGCGGCGGTCATGCGTGGCGCGGGCATCGTGCTTTTCGCCATGCCCTCGCAGGCACAGCGCGAGGCGGCGCGGTCGCTCGCTCCGCTCCTTGCGCCCGGCACGGCGGTGGTCATCTGCGCCAAGGGCATGGAGAAGGGCACTGGCCGGCTCCTGACCGAGGTTCTGGAAGAAGAACTGCCCGGTCGCGAGATCGCCGTCCTCTCCGGTCCCGGTTTTGCCGCCGATATCGCAAAAGGGTTGCCGACGGCGATGGTGATTGCCGCGCGCACGGCGGAGATCGGGGCGATGCTGGCGCAGGCCCTTTCCGGGCCGACCTTCCGGCTTTACCCCTCGACCGACCGGATCGGCGTGCAGCTCGGCGGCGCGCTCAAGAACGTGCTGGCGATTGCCTGTGGCATCATCGAGGGCGCGCAGCTTGGCGATTCCGCCCGGGCGGCGCTGATCTCGCGCGGGCTTGCGGAACTGTCGCGCTTTGTGGAGGCGCATGGCGGGGAGGGCATCACGGTGACGGGGCTTTCCGGCCTCGGCGACCTCGTGCTCACCGGCACCAGCCACCAGTCGCGCAACCTGCGCTTCGGCATCGCGCTCGGCCGGCATGGCACGGCGGCCGGCTGGTCGGGCGATCTCGTGGAAGGCGCTTTCGCCGCCTCGGTCGCCTCGGGCGTTGCGGCGGAAAAGGGCATCGACATGCCGATCACCGATGCGGTCGCCCGCATCGTCGACGGCACACTGGACGTGAAGACCGCCATCGGGCAGCTCATGACGCGCCCGATCACCCAGGAATAATGGCCAGAACTATAACCGAAGGGAAGGACCGCACATGCATTTCGCATTCCTCTGCAAGGACAAGCCCGGCGCGCTTCAGGTGCGCCTCGATACGCGCCCGGATCACCTCGCCTATCTCAATGCGCTGAATGCCGAGGGCAAACTGGCCTTCGCCGGCCCGTTCCTCGGTGATGACGGCAAGCCGACGGGCAGCCTTGTCGTGGTCAAGGCCGAGACGATCGAGGCGGCGCGCGAGATCGCGGCGAACGATCCCTATGCCAAGGCCGGCCTTTTTGCCGAGGTCGAGGTGAAGGCTTGGAACTGGGTCTTCAACAATCCGGAGGCGTAAGGCCCGATGGCATACTGGCTCTACAAGTCCGAACCCTTCAAGTGGTCCTGGCAGATGCAGAAGGATGTCGGCGAAGCCGGCGAGGAATGGACCGGCGTGCGCAACTATCAGGCGCGCAACAACATGCGGGCCATGAAGATCGGCGAGAAGGGCTTCTTCTACCACTCCAACGAGGGGCTGGAGATCGTCGGCATCACCGAGGTCTGCGCCCTGTCGCACCCGGATTCGACGGCCGGCGAGGACCCGCGCTGGGACTGCGTCGATATCCGCGCCGTGCGCGACATGCCCAGGCCCGTTTCCCTCAAGGATATCAAGGCCAATCCGAAGCTGGCCAATATGTCGCTCGTCACTTCCATGCGCCTTTCGGTGCAGCCGGTGACGGAGGAGGAGTGGATCGAGGTCTGCCGCATGGGCGGTCTCGATAACCCGCCGCGTTAAATTCCGTGAGGACCGACCCCGAAGTCTTCATCCGCGAGAACACGGATGTGCTTTCGCCGCCGCATGTGCCGGAGGTTCGGCTGCGCCTTGCCACCGAGGCGCACGACCTGTGGCTGAAGACGGAGGAAGAGCTGGAGGCGATCGGCCTGCCGCCGCCCTTCTGGGCCTTTGCCTGGGCGGGCGGGCAGGGGCTTGCCCGCCATGTGCTCGACCATCCGCAGCTTGTCGCCGGAAAGACGGTGCTGGATTTCGCCAGCGGCTCCGGCCTTGTCGGCATTGCCGCGCGCATGGCCGGGGCTTCCGCCGTGCTGGCGGCGGATATCGATCCCTGGAGCGGGACGGCGATCCGGCTGAATGCGGCGCTCAACGGGGTCGCTCTCGACTGCTCAGCCGAAGACCTTGTCGGGCGCGATGCGGGCTGGGATGTGGTGCTGGCGGGTGACGTCTTCTACGACCGGGACTTTGCCGACGTGCTGATCCCCTGGTTCTCGGCGCTTGCCGCGCGCGGCGCGACGGTGCTCGTCGGCGATCCCGGCCGAGCCTATTGCCCGCGGGACCGCATGGAGGCGCTCGCCACCTATCAGGTGCCGGTGACGCGGGCGCTGGAGGACAGCGAGGTCAAGAAGACGACCGTCTGGCGGTTCACCAGTTCGGGCGAATGACGCAGACCCCGGCTTCCCACGAGCAATCGTTCTGGCCGGGCGCTACGGTGATGACCTTCGGCTCGCTCCTGCGGGATGCTTCCCGCCTCGTTCTCCAATCGATCGCATCGGTATCGCCGACATAGATGGTGATGCTGTCGGCGCGCAGGTGATAGGCCGGGAAGACGCCGATGCGCATCCCGTTGTCCCGCCAACCCTGCCGCGCCTCCCCGCCGGAGTGGAATACGGTCTCGAGGCGTCCGCCATGGCCCGGCAATTCGATGCTCGGCAGCCACTTGGAGCGATGGTGATGGCCGTGATGGCGGGAGGAGCCCCAACCGTCACCGGCGTCAGCGGCCGTCATGCCGCCTGCGACAAGCGCGACCGCAAGCCCTAAGACTTTGGTCGCACGGAGCGCGGATAACAGAGTCATTCTGTCCTGCCTTCCGGGTTATGCTTAACAAATCCTTAACGGCAGGATGAGGCAGAAAGCCGCAAAAGTCACGGATTCGATTGGGGATTTTCCGCGTTTGGTTAACGTGCGGCGGGTGCGCCGGAACGGGACGGAGGCAGGAGGCCGTCTAATCGATTAAATTCATTTTGCACTGCAAGAAGGCTTGTGGTTCCGCTTTCCGGTGATTAAACGTCGCAATCACTGCATTGTGCACAACATATTTGCAATTCCGGAGAAAATCGGTCCAGTTTTGGCTCTCCGGGGTTCCGTGAGGTTCAGATGACGAATGTCACTCGAAGCCGGCCGCTTTCGCCGCATCTCCAGGTTTACAAGCCGATCCCGACGATGGTCATGTCCATCGTGCACCGCATCACCGGCGGCGCGCTCTATTTCGGTACCGTCCTCGTCGCCTGGTGGCTGATCGCGGCGGCGACGGGCGAGGCCTATTTCGACTGGGTAAGCTGGTTCTTCGGCACCTGGATCGGCCGTCTCATCCTCTTCGGCTACACCTGGGCGCTGCTGCACCACATGCTCGGCGGCCTTCGCCACTTCATGTGGGACATGGGCCGCGGCTATGAGAAGCACTTCAATACCAAGCTCGCCATCGTGACCCCGGTCGTCTCCGTCGCCCTGACGGTGCTGGTCTGGGTCGTCGGCTATCTGGCGCGCTGAGGAGAGACCCATGGATATGCGCACGCCCCTCGGCAAGGTTCGCGGCCTCGGCTCGGCAAAGGACGGCACGGAGCATTTCTGGCGCCAGCGCCTGACGGCCGTCGCCAACGTTCCGCTGATGCTGTTCTTCGTCGGCTTCCTCATCTGCTACAACGGTGCGTCCTATGCGGAAGTGACGGCGGCGCTGTCGCATCCCGTCGTCGCCGTCCTCATGGGCCTCGTCGTCATTTCCGGCCTCATTCACATGAAGCTCGGCATGCAGGTCATCATCGAGGACTATGTGCATGCGGAAGGCGTGAAGATCGGTCTCCTCATGCTCAACACCTTCTTCGCGATCCTCGTCGGCGGGCTCTGTCTTTTCGCCGTCCTCAAAATCGCTTTCGCAGGATAATTCACCATGGCAGCGATCTCCTCCCCGGCGGCCAACGGCAAAGCCTATACCTATGTGGACCATTCCTTCGACGTGATCGTCGTCGGCGCCGGCGGCGCGGGTCTTCGCGCCACGCTCGGCATGGCCGAGCAGGGCCTCAAGACGGCCTGCATCACCAAGGTCTTCCCGACGCGCTCGCACACCGTCGCCGCGCAGGGCGGCATCGCCGCCTCGCTGCAGAACATGACGCCGGATAGCTGGCAGTGGCACCTCTACGACACCGTCAAGGGGTCCGACTGGCTCGGCGACGTCGACGCCATGCAGTATCTCGCCATGGAAGCGCCCAAGGCTGTCTATGAGCTGGAGCATTACGGCGTACCCTTCTCGCGCAATGCGGAAGGCAAGATCTACCAGCGCCCGTTCGGCGGCCATATGCAGAACTACGGCGAAGGCCCGCCGGTGCAGCGCACCTGCGCCGCCGCCGACCGCACCGGCCACGCCATCCTGCACACGCTCTACGGCCAGTCGCTGCGCAACAATGCGGAATTCTTCATCGAGTATTTCGCGCTCGACCTGATCATGTCGGCCGATGGCCGCTGCACCGGCGTCGTCGCCTGGAACCTCGATGACGGCACGATCCACCGCTTCGCCGCCAAGATGGTGGTTCTGGCGACCGGCGGCTACGGCCGCGCCTATTTCTCCGCCACCTCGGCGCATACCTGCACGGGCGACGGCGGCGGCATGATCGCACGCGCCGGCCTGCCGTTGCAGGACATGGAATTCGTCCAGTTCCACCCGACCGGCATTTACGGCGCGGGCTGCCTGATCACCGAGGGCGCGCGTGGCGAGGGCGGTTATCTCGTCAATTCCGAGGGCGAGCGCTTCATGGAGCGCTATGCGCCGTCGGCCAAGGACCTTGCCTCGCGCGACGTCGTCTCGCGCTGCATGACGATGGAAATCCGCGAAGGCCGCGGCGTCGGCAAGAACAAGGACCACATCTTCCTGCATCTCGACCATCTCGATCCGGCCGTTCTGCACGAGCGCCTGCCGGGCATCTCCGAGAGCGCCAAGATCTTTGCGGGCGTCGACGTGACGCGCGAGCCGATCCCGGTCCTGCCGACCGTTCACTACAACATGGGCGGCATTCCGACGAACTACTGGGGCGAAGTGCTGAACGCCGATGCCCAGAACCCGGAACGCATCGCGCCCGGCCTGATGGCCGTAGGCGAAGCGGGCTGCGCCTCGGTGCACGGCGCCAACCGCCTCGGCTCCAACTCGCTGATCGACCTCGTGGTCTTCGGCCGCGCCGCCGCCATCCGCGCCGGCCAGGTCATCGACCGCGCTTCCCCGATCCCGGCGCTCGACATTGCCGCCTGCGACAAGATCATGGACCGCTTCGATCGCCTGCGGAACGCCAATGGCGGCACGCCGACGGCGATCCTGCGCGACAAGATGCAGCGCACCATGCAGGAAGACGCCGCCGTGTTCCGCACGCAGGAATCGCTGGAAAGCGGCTGCAAGCGCATGAGCGAAATCTGGAAGGAACTGCCGGACATCAAGGTCACCGACCGCTCGATGATCTGGAACTCCGACCTCGTCGAGACGCTGGAGCTGGAAAACCTGATGGCCAACGCCATCACGACCGTCTACGGCGCCGAGGCCCGCAAGGAGAGCCGCGGCTCGCATGCCCGCGAGGACTATGCGACCGGCCCGCTCGGCGGCCGCGACGACGTCAACTGGCGCAAGCACACGCTGTCCTGGGTCAACGAGGCGGGCGACGTCACGCTCGACTACCGCCCGGTGCATACCGACCTCATCGCCGACGGCATCGATCCCAAGAAGATCGAGCCGAAGGCCCGCGTCTACTAAGATCGAGGAGAACAGGACATGGTTGAACTCGCTCTCCCGAAAAATTCGCAGATGACCGAGGGCAAGGTCTGGCCGAAGCCGGACGGGGCCACGAATACCCGCGAATTCCGCATCTACCGCTGGAACCCGGACGACGGAAAGAACCCGTCGATCGACACGTTCTACATCGACGTCGACGATTGCGGCCCGATGGTTCTCGATGCGCTGCTCTACATCAAGAACAAGATCGACCCGACGCTGACGCTGCGCCGCTCCTGCCGCGAAGGCATCTGCGGCTCCTGCGCCATGAATATCGACGGCACCAACACGCTCGCCTGCACCAAGGGCATGGACGAGGTGAAGGGCACCGTGAAGGTCTATCCGCTGCCGCATATGCCGGTGGTGAAGGACCTCGTTCCTGATCTTACGAACTTCTATGCCCAGCACCGCTCCATCGAGCCGTGGCTGAAGACCGTGTCGCCGACGCCGGCCAAGGAATGGAAGCAGAGCCATGAGGACCGCCTCAAGCTCGACGGCCTCTATGAGTGCATCCTGTGCGCCTGCTGCTCGACCTCCTGTCCGAGCTACTGGTGGAACGGCGACCGTTATCTCGGCCCCGCCGTACTGCTGCAGGCCTATCGCTGGCTGATCGACAGCCGCGACGAAGCGACGGGCGAGCGCCTCGACAATCTCGAGGATCCCTTCCGCCTTTATCGCTGCCACACGATCATGAATTGCGCCCAGGCCTGCCCGAAGGGTCTCAATCCGGCCAAGGCGATCGGCGAAATCAAGAAGATGCTGGTCGAGCGCCGGCTCTGACCTACATAAGCAGCGTTCACGAAACGTGAGGAGGCGGCCCGGACAATCGGGCCGTTTCGTCTTGATTCGTGCGGGCGATTCACGTTAATTCGGCGGGAATTGCTGCAGGGCAGCAGTATCGGGCAGATGATCGGGAGTAACGAGATGCGGATTCACCATGTTGCAGGCGGACTGATGATGGCGCTTGCACTTGCCGGCTGCCAGCGCACCGCGTCGATGGACAGCGTCAATACGCAGCCGAACCTCACGCCGCTGCAGGCCCAGCCGGTCGGCGCGGTCGCCTCGAGCCAGCTTCCCGATCCGACGACCAGCACGACCAGCCAGTTCCCGGACAAGCCGACGACCGATACGGCCATGGCGACGGGCACCGGCGATACGGCGGCGGCCGCCACGGCGCTCGACGTCAAGAAGGAATCCATGGTCGGCAACTGGCGCGTGGCGAACGGCCCGTCCTCCTGCGACATGTTCCTGACGCTCACCAATCTCGGCAGCGGTTCGCGCGGCGGCACGCGCGGCTGCGCGGGCGAGCTGACGGCGATGGGCTCCTGGGAAGTGGCCGGCAAGCAGGTCGTCCTGAAGGACCGCGACGGCAACGCCATCGCCCGTCTCTACAAGACGGCCGATTCCCGCTTCGACGGCTCGACCAATTCCGGCCAGCCCGTCAGCCTGTCGCGCTGAGCCATTCTTCCGAAACAGATACGGATGATCTGCGCCCATGGGCAAGGACTGGGACAGGGTTTCGACACACCCGGACCATGGCGTTTCGGATAGGCTGGAAGCCCTCGTTGCAAGCGGCGAGCTGAAGCCGGACCCCGCGCAGAGGGCGATGGCGGTGCGGTTCGACCGGCTGCTCGGCGAGGTTCACGCCCAGCGCCCAGCGCGCAAGTCGAGCGCGCTCGGCTGGCTCTTCGCTTCCCGCAAGCCCGAAAGCGCGAGCGCCCCCAAGGGCCTCTACATCCATGGCGGTGTCGGACGCGGCAAGACCATGCTCATGGACATGTTCTTCGAGCTGGCGCCGGTCAAGCGCAAGCGCCGGGCGCATTTCCATGAATTCATGGCGGATGTGCACGACCGCATCCACAAGCATCGCCAGAAGCTGAAGAACGGCGAGACGAAGCAGGCCGATCCCGTGCCGCCGGTCGCTGCAAGCCTCATCGAGGAGGCGCGGCTTCTCTGCTTCGACGAATTCTCGGTGACGGACATCGCCGATGCGATGATCCTATCGCGGTTGTTCGGCGAACTGTTCCAGCGTGGCTGCATCCTCGTCGCGACCTCCAATGTGGAGCCGGACAATCTCTACAAGGACGGCCTCAATCGCGGCCTTTTCCTGCCCTTCGTCGATCTCCTGAAACGCCATGTCGAGATCGTGCCGCTGGATTCCCTGACGGACTATCGCCTCGAGAAGGACAGCGGCCTGCCGGTGTTCCGCCATCCGCTCGGCGACGAGGCCGACAGGGCGATGGATGCGGCCTGGCGGCGTGAGACGGCCGGCAGGGACGTGGCCCCTGCGACGATCTCCTTCCGTGGTCGCACCATCGTCGTGCCGCAGGCGGCGGGGCGTGCCGCGCGCTTCTCATTTACCGACCTTTGCGAGCGGCCGCTCGGGGCGGCGGATTATCTCGAAATCCTCGCGCATTACGATACGCTGTTCGTCGACCACATCCCCTTGCTCGGAGCCGAGCGGCGCAACGAGACGAAGCGTTTCATCAATCTTATCGACACGATCTACGATCACCGCGCACGCCTCTTTGCGTCTGCGGCGGCTGCGCCGGAAGGCCTGCTTGTGACCCGCAAGGGCACGGAAGGCTTCGAGTTCGATCGCACGGTCTCGCGCCTCATCGAGATCCGCAGCACGGAATATCTTGCCGACCACAAGGCGCGATATGATGGAAAGTGACGGAAGCGTGACGGAAATTCTTACGTTTACGTAAGAATTTTTACATCTAACCGATTGAAAATCTTCGATCCAAAAGTATGTATTGAATTTTTAACATAGGAAGCGTAAGCCCTTGCGCCGAAGGGTCCCGCAATGACGGCATTGGGGGCCTCTAGGATCGGAGCAAAGGAAGCTTTCATGGCCCGCAAGAAGATCGCACTTATTGGTTCTGGCATGATCGGTGGCACGCTGGCGCATCTGGCCGGCCTGAAGGAGCTGGGCGACATCGTCCTCTTCGACATCGCCGACGGTATTCCGCAGGGCAAGGGCCTCGATATCGCCCAGTCCTCGCCGGTCGAAGGCTTCAATGCCTCGCTGACGGGCGCGAGCGACTATGCCGCCATCGAAGGCGCGGACGTCTGCATCGTCACCGCCGGCGTTGCCCGCAAGCCCGGCATGAGCCGCGACGATCTTCTCGGCATCAACCTCAAGGTCATGGAACAGGTCGGCGCAGGCATCAAGAAATATGCCCCGAACGCCTTCGTCATCTGCATCACCAACCCGCTCGACGCGATGGTCTGGGCGCTGCAGAAGTTCTCCGGCCTGCCGAAGAACATGGTCGTCGGCATGGCCGGCGTGCTGGACTCGGCCCGCTTCCGCCTCTTCCTCTCCGAAGAATTCAAGGTTTCCGTCCAGGACGTCACGGCCTTCGTTCTCGGCGGCCACGGCGACACGATGGTGCCGCTCGCCCGCTACTCGACCGTTGCCGGCATCCCGCTGACCGACCTCGTCAAGATGGGCTGGGTCACCAAGGAACGCCTCGAAGAAATCATCCAGCGCACCCGTGACGGCGGCGCCGAGATCGTCGGCCTCTTGAAGACCGGCTCGGCCTACTATGCTCCGGCCGCTTCCGCCATCGAGATGGCCGAATCCTTCCTCAAGGACAAGAAGCGCGTCCTGCCGGTCGCTGCCCACCTTTCGGGCCAGTACGGCGTCAAGGACATGTATGTCGGCGTTCCGACCGTCATCGGCGCCGGTGGCGTCGAGCGCATCGTCGAGATCGACCTCAACAAGGCCGAGCAGGAAGCCTTCGACAAGTCGGTCGCTGCCGTTGCCGGCCTCTGCGAAGCCTGCATCAACATCGCGCCCGCCCTGAAGTAATCCGGTAGCCAGACAGGATTTTCCCGATGAACATTCATGAATATCAGGCCAAGGCTCTGCTCAAGAGCTTTGGCGCGCCGGTCGCCGAAGGCGTCGCGATCTTTTCCGCGGACGAGGCGGAAGCGGCTGCCAAGTCGCTGCCCGGCCCGCTCTACGTGGTCAAGAGCCAGATCCACGCCGGCGGCCGCGGCAAGGGCAAGTTCAAGGAACTCGGCCCCGACGCCAAGGGCGGCGTGCGCCTCGCCTTCTCCATTGAGGAGGCCAAGGCCCACGCCAAGGAAATGCTTGGGCATACGCTCGTCACCGCGCAGACCGGCCCCGCCGGCAAGCAGGTGAACCGCCTCTATATCGAGGACGGCGCGGACATCGACCGCGAACTTTACCTGTCGCTGCTCGTCGACCGCTCGGTCGGCCAAGTCGCCTTCGTCGTCTCGACGGAAGGCGGCATGGACATCGAGGCCGTTGCGCATGACACGCCGGAAAAGATCGTCAACGTCGCGATCAACCCGGAAGCCGGCGTCACCGCCGACGACCTTGCCAAGCTGACGGCAGCTCTCAAGCTCGACGGCGAAGCCAAGGCCGATGCCGAAAAGCTCTTCCCGATCCTCTACAAGGCCTTCGTCGAGAAGGACATGAGCCTGCTCGAGATCAACCCGCTGATCGTCATGAAGAACGGCCGCATGCGCGTTCTCGACGCCAAGGTCTCCTTCGACGGCAACGCCCTGTTCCGCCACGACGACATCAAGGCGCTGCGCGACGAGACCGAGGAAGACGCCAAGGAAATCGAGGCCTCCAAGTGGGATCTCGCCTATGTGGCGCTCGACGGCAATATCGGCTGCATGGTCAACGGCGCAGGCCTTGCCATGGCGACGATGGACATCATCAAGCTTTACGGCAAGGAACCGGCGAACTTCTGCGACGTCGGCGGCGGCGCCGGCAAGGAGAAGGTTGCGGCTGCCTTCAAGATCATCACGGCCGACCCGAAGGTCGAGGGCATCCTCGTCAACATCTTCGGCGGTATCATGAAGTGCGATGTCATCGCCGAGGGTGTCGTTGCGGCCGTGCAGGAAGTCGGCCTCAAGGTTCCGCTGGTCGTTCGCCTCGAAGGCACGAATGTCGAGCTTGGCAAGAAGATCCTGAACGAATCCGGCCTGGCGATCACCGCCGCCGACGATCTGGACGACGCCGCCAAGAAGATCGTCGCCGCGATCAACGGCTAACTGAAGGACCTGACCTCATGTCGATTCTCGTCAACAAGAACACCAAGGTCCTCGTTCAGGGCCTGACCGGCAAGACCGGCACCTTCCACACCGAACAGGCGCTCGCCTATTACGGCACGCAGATGGTCGGCGGCATCCACCCGAAGAAGGGCGGCGAAACCTGGACCGGCTCCAAGGGCGAAAGCCTGCCGATCTTCGCCTCCGTCGCCGAAGGCCGTGAGAAGACCGGCGCGGACGCATCCGTGATCTACGTTCCGCCGGCAGGTGCCGCGGACGCGATCATCGAGGCGATCGATGCGGAAATCCCGTTCATCACCTGCATCACCGAAGGCATCCCGGTTGCCGACATGGTGCGCGTCAAGGCCCGCCTCGACCGTTCCAAGTCGCGCCTGCTCGGCCCGAACTGCCCCGGCATCCTGACGCCGGAAGAGTGCAAGATCGGCATCATGCCGGGCTCGATCTTCCGCAAGGGTTCGGTCGGCATCGTCTCGCGCTCCGGCACGCTGACCTATGAGGCCGTCTTCCAGACCTCCAACGAAGGCCTCGGCCAGACGACGGCCGTCGGCATCGGCGGCGACCCGGTCAAGGGCACCGAATTCATCGACGTCTTGGAGATGTTCCTGGCCGACGACGCCACGACCTCGATCATCATGATCGGCGAAATCGGCGGTTCGGCCGAAGAAGATGCGGCGCAGTTCCTCATCGACGAAGCCAAGAAGGGCCGCAAGAAGCCGATGGCCGGCTTTATCGCGGGCCGTACCGCTCCGAAGGGCCGCACCATGGGCCATGCCGGCGCTGTCGTTTCCGGCGGCAAGGGCGATGCGGAATCCAAGATCGCGGCGATGGAAGCTGCGGGCATCCGCGTTTCGCCTTCGCCGGCACGCCTCGGCAAGACCCTGGTCGAAGTCCTCAAGGGCTGAGAAACGAAACGAGGGGAGGCCGGCTGAAACGCCGGCCTCTCTGGCTCTTCCCGGCAGGATGTGCCGGGCAGTCACAACACGATCGTTCGGGAGGCGGGCGGCGCCCGCAGAGAACCATGGCACGGCAAGACGCCAACGAACAATTCCTGGCCACGTCCTTCCTCGACGGGGCGAACGCAGCCTATATCGAACAGCTCTACGCCAAGTATGAGGCCAATCCCGCCTCTGTCGGCGAGGAATGGCAGGCCTTCTTCAAGGCCCTCGAAGACCAGCCCTCCGACATCGTGAAGGCGGCCAAGGGCGCTTCGTGGAAGCGCGCGAACTGGCCCGTCGCCGCAAACGGCGAACTCGTCTCGGCGCTCGACGGCAACTGGGGCGTCGTCGAGAAGGTGCTTGAGAAGAAGGTGCAGGCAAAGGCCGAGGCCGCCGCCGCGCAGGCCGGCACGCCCGTCAACCAGGCTGACGTCAATCAGGCGACCCGCGACTCGGTGCGCGCCATCATGATGATCCGCGCCTACCGCGCCCGCGGCCACCTGCACGCCAAGCTCGACCCGCTCGGCATTGCCGCGCCGGTCGAGGACTATCATGAGCTTTCGCCCTCGAACTACGGTTTCGAGGACAAGGATCTCGACCGCAAGATCTTCATCGACAACGTGCTCGGCCTCGAATACGCGACCGTGCGCGAGATGGTCGAAATCCTTGAGCGCACCTATTGCTCGACCATCGGCGTCGAGTTCATGCACATTTCCAACCCGGAAGAGAAGGGCTGGATCCAGGAGCGCATCGAAGGCCCGGACAAGGGCGTCGACTTCACCGTCGCAGGCAAGAAGGCGATCCTGCAGAAGCTGATCGAGGCGGAAGGCTTCGAGCAGTTCATCGACGTCAAGTACAAGGGCACCAAGCGCTTCGGCCTCGACGGCGGTGAATCGCTGATCCCGGCGCTGGAGCAGATCATCAAGCGCGGCGGCCAGATGGGCCTGAAGGAAATCGTGCTCGGCATGGCGCATCGCGGCCGCCTCAACGTTCTGACCAACGTGATGGCCAAGCCCCACCGCGCCGTCTTCCATGAGTTCAAGGGCGGCTCCTACGCGCCGGACGACGTGGAAGGCTCGGGCGACGTGAAGTACCACCTCGGCGCTTCCTCGGACCGTGAGTTCGACGGCAACAAGGTGCATCTGTCGCTGACCGCGAACCCCTCGCATCTGGAAATCGTCAATCCTGTCGTCATGGGCAAGGCCCGCGCCAAGCAGGACCAGATGGCCAAGATCTTCGAGGGCGACATCATTCCGTTGTCCGAGCGGGCTCAGGTCATGCCGCTGCTGCTGCATGGCGATGCGGCCTTCGCCGGCCAGGGCGTCACGGCTGAAATCCTCGGCCTGTCGGGCCTGCGCGGCCATCGCGTCGCCGGCACGGTCCATGTGATCATCAACAACCAGATCGGCTTCACGACGAACCCGGCCTTCTCGCGCTCCTCGCCCTATCCCTCGGATGTGGCCAAGATGATCGAGGCGCCGATCTTCCATGTGAACGGCGACGATCCGGAAGCGGTGACCTATGCCGCGAAGATCGCGACCGAGTTCCGGATGAAGTTCCACAAGCCGGTCGTCATCGACATGTTCTGCTACCGTCGCTTCGGCCATAACGAAGGCGACGAGCCCGCGTTCACGCAGCCGAAGATGTACAAGGCGATCCGCGCCCACAAGACCGTGGTCAGTCTCTACGGCGCGCGCCTCGTCGCAGAAGGCGTGATCAGCGAGGGCGAGTTCGAGAAGATGAAGGCCGACTGGCGCGCTAATCTCGAAACCGAATTCGAGATCGGCCAGTCCTACAAGCCGAACAAGGCCGACTGGCTGGACGGCGTGTGGTCGGGCCTGCGCTCGGCCGACAACCAGGACGAACAGCGCCGCGGCAAGACCTCGGTGCCGATGAAGCAGCTCAAGGAGATCGGCCGCAAGATCGCGACGATCCCGGAAGGCTTCCACGCCCACAAGACCATCCAGCGGTTCATGGACAACCGCATGCAGATGGTCGAGACGGGCGAGGGCATCGACTGGGCGATGGGCGAAGCGCTGGCCTACGGCACGCTCTGCGTCGAGGGCACCAAGATCCGCCTGTCCGGTCAGGACTGCGAACGCGGCACCTTCTCGCAGCGCCATTCGGTTCTCTACGATCAGGAGACCGAGGACCGCTACATCCCGCTCGCCAACCTTTCCCCGACGCAGGCGCGCTACGAGGTCATCAACTCGATGCTCTCGGAAGAGGCGGTGCTCGGCTTCGAATACGGCTACTCGCTGGCCCGCCCGAACGCGCTTACCCTCTGGGAAGCCCAGTTCGGCGACTTCGCCAACGGTGCGCAGGTCGTCTTCGACCAGTTCATCTCGTCGGGCGAGCGCAAGTGGCTGCGCATGTCGGGCCTCGTCTGCCTCTTGCCGCACGGCTATGAGGGTCAGGGTCCGGAGCACTCCTCCGCCCGCCTCGAACGCTTCCTGCAGCTCTGCGCGGAAGACAACATGCAGGTCGCCAACGTCACGACGCCGGCGAACTACTTCCACATCCTGCGCCGTCAGGTGAAGCGCGACTTCCGCAAGCCGCTGATCATGATGACGCCGAAGTCGCTGCTGCGCCACAAGCGCGCCGTGTCCTCGCTATCGGAAATGGCGGGCGAAAGCTCGTTCCACCGCCTGCTGTGGGACGACGCCGAGGTCATCAAGGACGGCCCGATCAAGCTCCAGAAGGACGCCAAGATCCGCCGCGTCGTGATGTGCTCGGGCAAGGTCTATTACGACCTGCTGGAAGAGCGCGAGAAGCGCGGCATCGACGACGTCTACCTGCTGCGTCTGGAACAGCTCTATCCGTTCCCGGCCAAGGCGCTGATCAACGAGCTGTCGCGCTTCCGCAACGCCGAGATGGTCTGGTGCCAGGAAGAGCCGAAGAACATGGGCGCCTGGGCCTTCATCGACCCCTATCTGGAATGGGTGCTGGCGCATATCGACGCCAAGTACCAGCGCGTGCGCTACACCGGCCGTCCGGCCGCCGCCTCGCCGGCGACGGGCCTGATGTCCAAGCACCTCGCGCAGCTTGCCGCCTTCCTCGAGGACGCGCTGGGCGGCTAAGCCGCCCAACGTTCCCGCACCCACGACAAAGACACGAACAACGGAACTCAAATCATGGCTACCGAAATCCGCGTCCCGACTTTGGGCGAATCCGTCAGCGAAGCGACCGTCGGCACCTGGTTCAAGAAGGTCGGCGACACCGTCAAGGCCGACGAGCCGCTCTGTGAACTGGAAACCGACAAGGTGACGATCGAAGTGCCGGCCCCGGCCTCCGGCGTCCTTGCCGAGATCACCGCCAATGCCGGCGACACCGTCGAGCCGGGCGGCCTGCTCGGCCAGATTTCCGCCGGCGCTGTCGCCGGTGCGGCGGCTCCCGCTGCCGCGGAAAAGGCTGTCGCCGCCGCTCCGGCTGCTGAGGCCAAGCCCGCCGCTTCCGCTGCCATGCCGGCCGCTCCTGCCGCCGCCAAGCTGCTTGCCGAAAACAACCTCTCGGCCGATCAGGTCGACGGTTCCGGCAAGCGTGGCCAGGTGCTGAAGGGCGATGTCATGGCCGCCGTCGCCAAGGGCATCACGGCGTCTTCTGCTTCTGCCGAGCCGGTCAAGGTTGCCGCCCGCCCGGCCTCCTCGGAAGCCGATGCGCCGCGCGAAGAGCGCGTGAAGATGACGCGCCTGCGTCAGACCATCGCCAAGCGCCTCAAGGACGCGCAGAACACCGCCGCCATGCTGACCACCTACAACGAGGTGGACATGTCGGCCGTGATGGACCTGCGCAACCGCTACAAGGACCTCTTCGAGAAGAAGCATGGCGTGAAGCTCGGCTTCATGGGCTTCTTCACCAAGGCCGTCACGCATGCGCTGAAGGAACTGCCGGCCGTCAACGCCGAGATCGACGGCACGGACATCATCTACAAGAACTACTGCCATGTCGGCGTTGCCGTCGGCACGGACAAGGGCCTCGTCGTTCCGGTCGTGCGCGATGCCGACCAGATGGGCATTGCCCAGATCGAGAAGGAAATCGGCCGCCTCGGCAAAGCCGCCCGTGACGGCGAGCTTTCCATGGCCGACATGCAGGGCGGCACCTTCACCATCTCGAACGGCGGCGTCTACGGTTCGCTGATGTCCTCGCCGATCCTCAATGCGCCGCAGTCGGGCATCCTCGGCATGCACAAGATCCAGGAACGCCCGGTCGTCGTCGGCGGCCAGATCGTCATCCGTCCGATGATGTATCTCGCGCTCTCCTACGACCATCGCATCGTCGACGGCAAGGAAGCCGTGACCTTCCTCGTGCGCGTCAAGGACAGCCTGGAAGATCCCGAACGCCTCGTTCTCGATCTCTAAGGGTCGCTGCGGCGGGCGCTCCTTCGAGAGCGCCCGTCTGCCCCGCCGCTTGCCGGCGTCGGGGCGATGATCGGGTCTGCGCCTGGAGTGCGAGGGTGATGGAAGCAGCGGCCGCATCGACGGAAATCTGGGTGCTCGGCTGGAGCGTCGTGTTTCTCCTCGTGCATATTCTCGTGCAGGCCTTGTCGCTGGATCTCGCCGGCGATCTCGGCATCAAGTACCTGCTCGGCCCGCGGGACGAGCAGCGTACGTCCAGAAGCGTGGTGGCGGGGCGTCTCCAGCGTTCCCTCAACAATATGCTGGAGACCTATCCCGCCTTCGTCGCGCTGGCGCTTGCGCTGGCCGTGACGGGCAAGACGGGCGGGCTTGGCGCGACGGGCGCGCTGGTCTGGATTGCCGCCCGCATGGTTTTCACGCTGTTCTACGTGGCCGGCGTTCCGGTGCTGCGCACGCTCGCCTGGTTCGTATCGATCTTCGGGCTTGTCCTGATGGTCGTGCGGCTGATGACCTGACCGAAGCCCGAGCCGAGACGAAACCGTGGCCTTCGCTCCTCCCGGCATCGTGACAGCAACCGAACCGCAGGATACCTTCCGTCGGGCACGCGAGGCGTGCGCAGAGCAATCCCGTGGCCTTCACGGCCTCCACAACGCACCGGTCGCACGTCCATGAGCCAGTATCTTCTCGAACTTGCCTCCCTGATGGCTATCTTCGCCTTCGCCATCGTCTCCCCCGGCGCGGACCTCGCCATGGTCATGCGCCAGTCGCTCGTGCATGGACGCCGCGCGGCCATCGTCACGTCCTTCGGCATCGGCACGTCGCTGATGTTCCACGTCACCTATACGATCCTCGGCCTCGGCCTCATCATTTCCCAGTCGATCTACCTCTTCAACATCGTGAAGTGGTGCGGTGTCGCCTATCTCGTCTATATCGGCATCAAGGCGCTTCGCGCCGGCAAGGCGGACCTTTCCGTCGAGGCGGTGAAGGGCGATGCGGACGGCAAGAGCGAACAGTCGGCGCTGCGCGCCTTCGGCCTCGGCTTCCTTGCCAATGCGCTGAACCCCAAGCCGGTCTTCTTCTTCCTGTCGATCTTCTCGACGGTCGTCAGCGCCCACACGCCCATCGCCGTCAAGTTCGGCTACGGCCTTGTCATGGCGATCTGCCTCATCGTCTGGTTCGTCGGCGTTTCGTTGTTCATGACGACGCCGAAGATGCGCGCGGCCTTTGCCCGCGCCAGCCAGTGGATCGACCGCGCCAGCGGCCTCGTCTTCATCGCGCTTGGCATCAAGCTCGCCACGGAAAAGGCCCACTGAAACATGCGCGCTGCCCTCGTCCTCACCGCTTTCCTCGCCGCTTCCGCTGCATCTGCGGCGGAGTGCCGGCAGGACCGCGCGATCTATGCGGATCGCGACGGGGGCTATGAGCTGACCTTCGAGCCTGTCGGCTCCGATGCCGCCGCGACGAGCCATCACTTCAAGCTGAAGGTGCTTGCCAGCGGCGTGGTGCTGGACGGTGTGGTCCTGCCGGGCGACCCTCCCCGTTCCAACGGTATGGTCATGCACAATTGCCCGGAAGGGGATGCGACCGGCGAGGAGATCGCCACCTGCACCGTCTGGGAAGGCGTGATCTATGCGCTCGACAGCGGCGATGCCGCGCTCCTGCCCGATGAAGGCGGCAAGGCGGCCGAGAGCCTGCTTCTCTCCGGCTTCGGGGCGTCGCTGCGCTATTCGACCCTCTGGGAAGAGGGCAAGGCGAGTGTCATGCCCTGGGACGTGCTGAAGCGGAAGGGATGCGCGGCATGAGCGAGGCCCCCGTCCTTCTCGTCACCGGCGGCAGCCGCGGCATCGGCGCCAGCGTGTGCCGCCTTGCGGGCGCGGCCGGCTGGCAGGTCGCGGTGAACTACGTTTCCAATCTTGCAGCCGCCGAGGCCGTGGTGGCCGAAATCCGCAATGCCGGCGGCTCGGCGATTCCCATTCAGGGCGATGTCGGCAGCGAGCTCGGCCTTGCCAATATCTTCTCCACCATCGACGGCACCTTCGGCCGGCTCGACGGTCTCGTGAACAATGCCGGCATCGTCGCCATGCCGCAGCGCGTCGACGAAATGTCTGCCGAGCGGCTGGAGCGCATGTTCGCCGTCAATGTCATGGGGTCGATCCGCTGCGCGCAGGAGGCCGTGCGCCGCATGTCGACGCGCCATGGCGGGCAGGGCGGTTCCATCGTCAACCTGTCGTCCGTCGCCGCGCAGCTTGGCTCGGCCGGGCAATATGTCGACTATGCCGCCAGCAAGGGCGCCATCGAGAGCTTCACCATCGGTCTTGCCCGCGAGGTCGCGGCGGAAGGCGTGCGCGTCAATCTCGTGCGCCCCGGCATCATCGATACGGAAATCCACGCCTCCGGCGGCCTGCCGGACCGGGCGCGCGACATGGCATCGCTCATCCCGATGCAGCGGCCGGGCACGGCCGATGACGTCGCCCATTCCATTCTCTATCTTCTCTCCGACGCGGCATCCTATGTGACGGGTGCCGCCCTCAACGTCAGCGGCGGCCGCTAGGCCCCGCGCAGGAAGGACTTGTCATGGCATATGATCTCATCGTTATCGGTTCCGGCCCCGGCGGCTACGTCTCGGCCATCAAGGCGGCCCAGCTCGGCCTCAAGGTCGCGGTCGTCGAAAAGCGCGCGACCTATGGCGGCACCTGCCTCAATGTCGGCTGCATTCCCTCCAAGGCGCTGCTGCACGCCTCCGAGACCTACAGCCACGCCGCCCACGGCATGGAAGCCCTCGGCATCGACGGCGTGAAGCCGACCCTCAACCTGCCCAACATGATGGCGCACAAGGATGCCACCGTGAAGTCGAATGTCGACGGCGTCGCCTTCCTCTTCAAGAAGAACAAGATCGACGGCATTCAGGGCACCGGCAAGGTGCTGGGCGCGGGCAAGGTCTCCGTCACCAACGACAAGGGCGAGGAACAGGTTCTCGAAACGAAGAACATCGTCATCGCCACGGGTTCGGATGTTGCCGGCATTCCGGGCGTTCCGGTCGAGATCGACGAGAAGGTCATCGTCTCCTCGACGGGCGGCATCGCGTTCGACAAGGTGCCGGGCCATCTGGTCGTCGTCGGCGGCGGCGTTATCGGCCTCGAGCTCGGCTCGGTCTGGGCGCGCCTCGGTGCCAAGGTCACGGTCGTCGAATATCTCGACGCCATTCTCGGCGGCATGGACGGCGAGGTCTCCAAGCAGTTCCAGCGCATGCTGGCCAAGCAGGGCATGGACTTCAAGCTCGGCGCGAAGGTGACGGGCGTTACGAAGTCCGGCTCCGGCGCGAAGGTGACCTTCGAGCCGGTCAAGGGCGGCGATGCCACCACCATCGACGCCGACGTCGTGCTGATCGCCACCGGCCGCAAGCCCTACACCGAAGGCCTCGGCCTCAAGGAAGCCGGCGTCGCGCTCGACAGCCGTGGCCGCGTCGAGATCGACAAGCACTTCCAGACCAACGTTCCGGGCATCTACGCCATCGGCGACGTGGTGCGCGGCCCGATGCTGGCCCACAAGGCCGAGGACGAGGGCGTTGCCGTCGCCGAAATCCTCGCCGGTCAGGCCGGCCATGTGAATTACGACGTCATCCCCGGCGTCGTCTACACCCAGCCGGAAGTCGCCTCCGTCGGCAAGACGGAAGAGGAGCTGAAGGCCGCGGGCATCGCCTACAAGGCCGGCAAATTCCCCTTCACCGCCAACGGCCGCGCCCGCGCCATGCTGGCGACGGACGGCTTCGTGAAGGTTCTGGCGGACAAGGAAACGGACCGCGTTCTCGGCGTCCACATCGTCGGCTTCGGCGCCGGCGAGATGATCCACGAGGCGGCCGTGCTGATGGAATTCGGCGGCTCCTCCGAAGACCTCGGCCGCACCTGCCACGCGCACCCGACCATGTCGGAAGCCGTCAAGGAAGCCGCGCTCGCAACCTTCGCCAAGCCGATCCATATGTGAGCGGCTCGGTCGTGGCGACCTCTGATTGCTAACTATTATCAGCCGATCTATAATCGGGTGATGGAGGTCGCCATGGCCAGCAGCGCAAATCTCGGCAAGCATCTTGAAGACTATGTCGCCGACCTGGTGCGAACGGGTCGCTACAATTCGCGCAGCGAAGTGCTCCGCGAGGGCGTGCGGCTCGTCGAGGAGCGCGAGAAGCGGTTGGTCGCGCTGGATGCTGCCATTGCCAGGGGGCTGGAGGACGCAGAGGCCGGGCGTTTGTCTTCCGCGGAAGATGTGGCGGCACGGCTGGCTGCGAAATATGGCCGGATGACGGGGCGCAGCGCCTCATGATCGTTGTCCTCTCACGGGAAGCGGAGAGGGACCTCGAAACGATCGGCGATTACATCGCCCGCGATAATCCGGCGCGGGCGCTCAGCTTCGTGCAGGAGCTGCTTGTCCGATGTGGAGCGCTTGCCATAACGCCTGACGCCTTTCCGCTTGTGCCGCGTTACGAGCGTCATGGTGTCCGCCGCCTCGTGCATGGGCGTTATCTGATCTTCTACCGCGTTGCGGATGGGCAGGTGCAGGTGCTGCATATCCTGAACGGCGCGCAGGATGTCGAGGCGATCCTTTTCCCGGACGGATAGCGACTGCGACAACCGGCCGCCTGTCTTCCCCGCCCGAACGGGGGCACCATGAAGGCCTTAAAGGAAGGTCTTCATGTCTCCCGTCTCGCGGCCCGTCTCGCTCCCCCATCCCCTCCTTCCCGCCGCCGACTGGGCGGATCGCTTCACGCTCGGGCTGCCGGTCGGCAATCTGACGGCGCGGGAGGCGGCGCGGCTGGCGCTGGAGCATCCGCCGGGCTGGGTGCGCAAGCTGATGGTGCTGCGCAACGCTCTTGTCGCGCCTTTCGGCCTCAAAGGGGCGGCGGCGGAGGTGAAGACCTCGGATGCGGAGATCGGCGGATTTCCCGTCGTCAGTGTCAGCGACGACCGGGTGGTGCTCGGCTTCGATGACCGGCACCTCGATTTCCGCATTGTCATCGACGTGCGGCAGGACCGGCCGAGCGGGCAGACCCTTTCCGTCATGACGCTCGTCCAGCGCAACAACCTGTTCGGGCGGCTTTATCTTGCCGCCGTCATGCCGTTCCACAAGCTGATCGTGCGCCGGATGCTGTCCGGCATCGGCGAGCGGGTGCTCACTTCACGGCGGTGACCGTGAAGCCCTTCCTGCGCAGCAGCTCGACAACGCCCTCCGGCCCCGGCAGGTGCAGTGCGCCGACGGCCATGAAGACATTGCCCTCCGCGAGGATCGGCGCGGCGCGGTCCGCCATGATGTGGTTGCGGTCGACGATGATGCGCTGCTCGAAATCGGCATAGGCATCGTCGCCTGTCTCGGGGCCGGCCGCGCGCATCATGGGCATGATCATGCCGGTATCGCCGGCAAGATAGAGCTGGCTCATCGTCTCGATGACGTCTTCCAGCTTGTCGCCCAGCTCCACCGTCTGCACGAGGCCCTGGATCTGGGGTTCGAGCGGCAGGGAATCGAGGGCGGAAATCTGTTCGATCAGGGTTTCGAGGCCCTTCAGGGTCTTGCCCTCGGCAAGCGCGTCCTTGGCGAGGCGCTGGTCGAGGAAGGCGGCGCCGGCGGTCTTGCGGGCGATCTCGCAGGCCGGCAGCGCGACGAAGCTGGCGATCATCCACGGCTTCATGCGGGCGACGGCCGCGAGCGAAAGGCCGCGACTCTTCAGGCCTTCCGTCAGCTTTGCGGCGTCGTCCTTGTCGAGGAAATCGGTGATGGACTTGCCGTCGGTGAACATGGTGAGGTCGGGGTGCGCCATGATCGCGACGCTGGCCTTCTTCTCGTCGGCGATCTCGTCCGATTCGACGATGACCGTGCCGGCGGCGGCATAGGCGGTGCGCGCGGTCTCGGGCATGGCGAGCACGCGCGGATCGGTCACATGCATGGTGCCGAGCAGCCAGGAGGGGGGCCTGCCGTCCTTTTCGATCTTCCAGAGGATGGCCCGGCCGTTCGGTACGGCGTCGGCTTCGGCGCGCAGCTTCGCGAAAGCGGCGGGATCGTCCTTCTCAAGCTGCGTAAGCAGGTTCTCGCCGCCGCAGGCGGGCGTTTCCTGGGCGTTGGCCGGCGAAAGGGCCGCCAGCACGACGAGGAAGGAGAGTGCGAGGAGCACGTTGATCGCGGCGAGAAGCCACAGCCCGGTATCGGCCAGCCGGTCGGCGAGCGCTTCACGGCTTTTGTGAAGAAGGACTATCATGGTCGAACTCCCTGCATTTTCGGGCGGACCCTAGCGTCCTCTTCCTCATAATCCCTTAACGGGATCAGGCGCGGGGATGGGCGCGGTCGTAGATTTCGAGCAGGCGCGCCGAATCGACGCCGGTATAGACCTGCGTGGTGGAAAGGCTGGCATGGCCGAGCAGTTCCTGGATGGTGCGCAGGTCCCCGCCGCCGGCCAGAAGATGCGTGGCGAAGGAATGGCGCAGCGCATGGGGCGTGGCGCTGTCCGGCAGGCCGAGCGCGCCGCGCAGCTTCTGCATCTCGCGCTGGACGATGGCCGGCTGCAGGGGGCCGCCCCGCGCGCCGCGGAAGAGCGGCTTGTCTTCCGCAAGCTGGAAGGGGCAGAGCCTGATACAGTCTTCGACACCCGTTCGCGCCTGGGCGATCAGCGGCACGATGCGCGTCTTGTCGCCCTTGCCGGTGATGCGCAGGGAGGTGGGGCTGCCGGCAAAGTCCGCCGGGGTCAGCGACAGGGCCTCGGAAATACGCAGGCCGCAGCCATAGAGAAGGGTCAGCACGGCGGCGTTGCGCGTGCGGATCCAGGGTTCTTCGGCAAGCTGTTCCTGCGCATCGACGACGGCGATGGCCTGCTTGTCGGAAAGCGGCTTCGGCAGCGATTTCGGCTGTTTCGGCGAGCGAACGGCGGTCGCCCCGGCGGCATTGGCGAGGCCCTTGCGCTCCAGATGGCGCAGGAAGGAACGCAGGCCCGCAAGGCCGCGGCCGAGCGTGCGCGAACCCGCGCCGTCACGGCGGCGGGCGGCGAGGAAACCGCGCAGGTCCGCCGGGCGCAGGGCGCCGATGTCCTTCAGCCGGGCGGGGGCGGCGATATGCTGCGTCAGGAAGGCGAGGAACTGGCGCGTGTCGCGCTCATAGGCGTCCAGCGTGTTGTCGGAAAGCCGGCGTTCCTCGGCAAGGGCGCTGAGCCAGCCCTGCCGCTCGTCCATGAGCGTCTGGTCGGCGATGATGAGAAGTTCCGTCATGTCCTGTCTCTGATGTTCGGGGCAGGATGGCGGTTTCCGCTTAAGGATTTGCTAACGTTCTTCCTCCGGGCTGGGCAAGGAGTATCGCCTTCCTCTAGACACGGTGGGCTGTATAGAGACGGCTCTCTTTTCGAATCCGGGTCAATTCATGCTGCTGCGCTCCATGTCCGCCGAAAACTACCGCTCGCTCCGTTCGATCCGCATGGATCTCGGCCGGGTGAACCTCTTCGTTGGGGAAAACGGGGCCGGCAAGTCCAACCTCTATCGCTCGCTGCAACTGGTGCAGGCGGCGGTGCGTGGCACCTTCGCCAACGAGATCGCGGCGGAAGGCGGCATGGGATCGGCGCTGTGGACCGGCAAGCGCCGGCCGAACGAGCCGGTGCGCATCAGGCTCGAGGCCGAGCTGATGGACGAGGAGCGGGCGATCACCTTCCGCTACCGCATCGAGGCGGGCCTCAGGCCGCCGGCCTCCGCCGGCTTCGCCTTCGAGCCGCAGGTGAAGGCGGAGGAACTTTCCATCGAGACGGGCCGCCGGCCGGTGACGGTGATGAAGCGGTCCGGGCCGGGCATCATGGTGCGCAACGAGACGGGGCGCATGGCCGAATATCCCGAGCAGGCGCTGACGTCGGAGACGGCCATCGCGCTGCTCGGCGATGCCGGGCATTATCCAGAGATCGGCACCTTTCGCCGCGCCGTTTCGCAATGGCGGTTCTTTCACGGCTTCCGCACGGATCGCGATTCGGCGCTGCGCCAGCCCTGCCTTGCCGTCACCGCGCCGCTGCTCGACGAGGACGGGGCCAATATGGCGGCGGTCTTCGCCACGCTCGCCTGGACGCGGCAGGATACGGTCGATCTCGACCGGGCCGTCGCGGATGCCTTCGGCGGGGCGAAGCTTTCCGTGCCGGAGCCGGAGGAATTCGCCTCCTACGGGCTGGTCTTTCCGCATTTCCCGCAGCGCGTCTTCCAGCCGCGCGAGCTTTCCGACGGGCAGATTCGCTTCCTCTCGCTCGCCGCCGCGCTGCTCTCCTACCGCACGCCGCCATTGATCGCGCTCAACGAGCCGGAGGCCAGCCTTCATCCCGACATGCTGCCGGCGCTTGCCGAAATGATCGCGCGCGCCGCCCGCACGAGCCAGCTCTGGATCGTCACCCATTCGGAGCGGCTGGCGCGGGAGGTGGAAAGCCGCTGCGGGGTGCGGGCCAGGCGCGTCGTGCGTAAGGACGGGGCAACCTGGATCGACGGGATGCGGCTGACCGGCGAGATGGACGACGACGAATGAGCGGGGCGGCGATCTTTGCGGTTTTCTTCGCACGGCCGCGGGGGCATCTTCGCGGGCGATGAGCAGCGATTCGACCAATCTTTTCGGGGAAAGGCTTTTTCCGCGCACGGTGCCCGTGATGGTGCCGGTGCCGACGCCTGCGCCCTATTCCTATGCCGTGCCCGAGGGCATGGCGGTCGAGCCGGGCTCCATCGTGCAGGTGCCGCTCGGACCGCGGCTGGTGCCGGGCGTCGTCTGGGACGGCGGCGATGACGGCAGGGTCGATCCGAAAAAGCTGCGGCCCATCGAGAAGGTCTTCGACTGCCCGCCGCTTTCCAGGGAGATGCGCGATTTCCTCGACTGGGTCTCCGCCTATACGGTGACGCCGCCGGGCCTCGTCGCCCGCATGGCGCTACGCGCGCCGACGGCCTTCGATCCCGAGCCGATGATCGAGGGGCTGCGCTTCACCGGCCACCGGCCGGAACGGTTGACGAGCGCCCGCGAGCGCGTGCTGGAACTGGTCGAGGACGGCATTGCGTGGACCCGCTCGGGCCTTGCCCATGCCTCCGGCACCTCGACGAGCGTTATCGACGGGCTGGTCAAGCAGGGCAGTTTCGAGACTGTTTTCCTGCCGCCGCCGCCGGTGGTGGCCGCGCCCGATCCCGATTATGTCGCCCCCCGGCTCGAAGGGCCGCAGACGGAAAGTGCGGCGGAACTGGTCGAGAGCGTGCAGAAGGGCGTCTTCTCCGTCTCGCTGATCGACGGCATTACCGGCTCGGGCAAGACGGAGGTCTATTTCGAGGCCATCGCCGAGACGTTGCGGCGCGGCCGGCAGGTGCTGATCCTGCTGCCGGAAATCGCGCTGACGGCAAGTTTCCTTGAACGCTTCCAGGACCGTTTCGGCGCCAAGCCCGCCGAATGGCACTCGGACCTCGCCCCGCGGATGCGCGAGCGCGTGTGGCGGCAGGTGACGACGGGGGATGTGCGGGTGGTGGCCGGCGCGCGCTCGGCGCTGTTCCTGCCCTTCGAGAATCTTGGCCTCGTCATCGTCGATGAAGAGCACGACCCGGCCTACAAGCAGGAAGACCGTGTCTTCTACAATGCCCGCGACATGGCGGTGGTGCGCGCGCGCATCGGCGATTTCCCGGCCGTGCTGGTCTCGGCGACGCCTTCGGTGGAAAGCCGGGTCAACAGCGAGACCGGGCGCTACCGCAAGCTCCATTTGCCGACGCGCTACGGCGATGCGGCCCTGCCGGACCTGCATCTCGTCGACATGCGGCGGCATCCGCCGGCAAAAGGCGGTTTCCTCTCGCCGGTTCTGCTGCGCGGCATCGCCCGCACCATCGAGAAGGAGGAGCAGGCGCTGCTCTTCCTCAACCGGCGCGGTTATGCGCCGTTGACGCTCTGCCGGGTCTGCGGCCATCGCTTCCAGTGCCCGCAATGTTCGAGCTGGCTGGTGGAGCACCGTTTTCGCGGGCAGATCCAGTGCCATCATTGCGGCTATGCGGAGCGGACGCCCGAAGCCTGCCCGGAATGCGGCACCTTCGATCATCTGGCGGCCTGCGGGCCGGGGGTGGAGCGCATCGCGGAGGAGGTCGAGCGCCATTTCCCCGAGGCGCGGACCATCGTGCTTTCCTCCGATCTGATGGGCGTCAAGCGCCTGCGGCTGGAACTGGAAGCCATCGCGCGGGGCGAGGCGGATATCGTCATCGGCACGCAGCTCGTTGCCAAGGGGCACAATTTCCCGCTCATGTCACTGGTCGGGGTGGTGGATGCCGATCTCGGCCTCTCCAACGGCGATCCGCGCGCGGCTGAACGCACCTTCCAGCTTCTTTCGCAGGTCACGGGCCGCGCCGGGCGCTCGGGCCTCAAGAGCCACGGCCTCATCCAGACTTACCAGCCGGCCCATCCCGTCATGCAGGCCATCGTCTCGGGCGATGCGCAGGCCTTCTACGACCGCGAGATCGGCGAGCGGGAAAAGGCGCTGCTGCCGCCCTTCGGCCGGCTCGCCTCGGTCATCGTCTCGGCCGATACGCGCGGCGAGGCGGAAGCGCATGCGCGCGGATTGCGGCAGGCGGCACCCCATGCGGACGGAATTTCCATCCTCGGCCCGGCGGAAGCGCCGCTGGCGCTGGTGCGCGGCCGCCACCGTTTTCGCCTTCTGGTGCATGGCCGGCGGGGCAGCGACATGCAGGCCTTCCTGCGCGCCATGCTGGCCAACGGGCCGAAGGAGCGGGCCTCGCTGCAGGTGCAGCTCGATGTCGATCCGCAGAGTTTCCTGTGAAGTGCATGGTTAACAAAGAGTTGTGCGAAGTCGGCGCGTGCGCTTCAGTGCGCCGGGCGCTTGTGCGATAGAGAATCGCAGCAACCGACGGGAGAGGCGCCGAGATGGAATTCTACATCCCCACCGAGACGGGCGAGTTCCTGGCGTTCTGCGCGGCCATCGTGACGAGCCTGCTCGGCCTGATCGCGCTCTTCGCTCCCGGCACGGTGCTGAAACTCGCCGGTCTCCAGACGAAGGAAACCAGCCGCGAAGGGCTCGCCTTCGTCCGCTCCTCCGGCGGCTTTTATGCCGGCCTCGCCATCGTGGCGCTGATGATGGCGCAGAGCTGGATCTATATGGCGATCGGCGGCGGGTTCACCCTTGCCGCTTTCGGCCGCATCCTCTCGCTGATGTCGGATGGATCCTTCTCGCTGAAGAACCTTCTCGTGCTCGCCGTGCAGGCGGTGCTTGCCGGCCTGCCGCTGGGCTACGCCTTCGGCTTCATCTGACCCGAAAATCAGGCGATTGACGCTTTCCGGCGGCCGAACAGAGTGCGCGCAGTCAACTTTTGCCCCGACTGTGGCCGACTTATGGCGCATTCCTGCGTCCGGCGTGTTGCGAGTCCGGGTTTCCTATGCTAGACGAACCGCGAAATTCAGAAAAAGCGGGCGCCAAGGCCTGTGGGAACTGAAGATTACCGCAACGATTTCAGGTGGTTAGGACCGTAGCTTCGCTACTGCCCTGCGTCTTGAATGATAAGAAGAGAAGCTTGTGCCCGTGGCAGACACATCCCAGCTTGTTTCCGGTGTTGCAGAAAGATACGCGTCTTCGCTTTTCGACCTCGCTCAGGAAGCCGGTTCGGCTGACAGTGTCGGTGCCGATCTTGCCCGTTTCCAGGCTCTGATCAACGAAAGCGACGACCTGAAGCGGCTGATCGCCAGCCCTGTCTTCTCCGCCGAAGATCAGACCAAGGCCATTGCCGCCGTCGCCGCCAAGGCCGGCATCACGGGCCTCGTGGCAAACTTCCTCAAGGTGGTTGCGTCGAATCGTCGCCTCTTCGCCGTTCCCGGCATGATCCAGGCATACCGCGTCATCGCGGCCCGCGCCCGCGGCGAAATCACGGCCGATGTCACCTCGGCCCATGCGCTGACCGCAGCGCAGGAAAACGAATTGAAGGCGGCGCTGAAAGGCGTCACCGGCAAAGACGTGGCGGTTGCCGTCACCGTGGATCCGTCCATTCTCGGTGGTCTGATCGTCAAGGTGGGATCGCGCCAGATCGACACGTCCCTTCGCACCAAACTCTCTACTCTTAAGCTTGCACTGAAAGAGGTCGGCTGATGGATATCCGCGCCGCGGAAATTTCCGCAATTCTCAAAGATCAGATCAAAAACTTCGGCAAAGAGGCGGAAGTCTCGGAAGTCGGTCAGGTGCTTTCCGTCGGTGACGGTATCGCCCGCGTTTACGGCCTCGACAATGTCCAGGCCGGTGAAATGGTGGAGTTCCCCGGCGGCATCCGCGGCATGGCGCTGAACCTGGAAAGCGACAACGTCGGTGTCGTTATCTTCGGTTCGGACCGTGACATCAAGGAAGGCGACACCGTCAAGCGTACGGGCGCCATCGTTGACGTTCCGGTCGGTCCGGAACTGCTCGGCCGCGTCGTCGACGCGCTCGGCAACCCGATCGACGGCAAGGGCCCGATCAATGCCAAGCAGCGCGCCCGCGTTGACGTCAAGGCTCCGGGCATCATCCCGCGCAAGTCGGTTCATGAGCCGATGTCGACCGGCCTCAAGGCCATCGACGCCCTCATCCCGGTCGGTCGCGGTCAGCGCGAGCTCGTCATCGGCGACCGCCAGACCGGCAAGACCGCCATCATTCTGGACACGATCCTGAACCAGAAGGCCATCCACGACAACGGCCCGGACGGCGACAAGCTGTACTGCGTCTACGTCGCTATCGGCCAGAAGCGTTCGACCGTCGCCCAGTTCGTGAAGGTTCTCGAAGAGCGCGGCGCTCTCCAGTACTCGATCATCGTTGCCGCAACGGCTTCCGACCCGGCGCCGATGCAGTATCTCGCACCGTTCGCCGGCTGCGCGATGGGCGAATACTTCCGTGACAACGGCAAGCACGCCCTCATCGGCTACGACGACCTTTCCAAGCAGGCCGTTTCCTACCGCCAGATGTCGCTGCTGTTGCGCCGCCCGCCGGGCCGCGAAGCTTACCCGGGCGACGTCTTCTACCTGCATTCGCGTCTCCTCGAGCGCGCTGCAAAGCTCAACGACGACATGGGCGCTGGCTCGCTGACGGCTCTGCCGGTCATCGAAACCCAGGGTAACGACGTTTCGGCGTTCATCCCGACCAACGTGATCTCGATCACCGACGGCCAGATCTTCCTTGAAACGGACCTGTTCTACCAGGGTATCCGCCCGGCCGTTAACGTCGGTCTGTCGGTTTCCCGCGTCGGCTCGTCCGCGCAGATCAAGGCGATGAAGCAGGTCGCAGGCTCGATCAAGGGTGAACTCGCCCAGTATCGCGAAATGGCAGCCTTCGCCCAGTTCGGCTCGGACCTCGACGCCGCAACGCAGCGCCTGCTGAACCGCGGTGCCCGCCTGACCGAACTCCTGAAGCAGCCGCAGTTCTCGCCGCTGAAGACGGAAGAGCAGGTCGCGGTGATCTTCGCCGGCGTCAACGGCTACCTCGACAAGCTTCCGGTCGCTCAGGTCGGCAAGTTCGAACAGGGCCTGCTTGGCTACCTGCGCTCGGAAGGCAAGTCGATCCTCGACGCGATCCGCACCGAAAAGGCGATCAGCGACGACACGAAGGGCAAGCTCAAGGCTGCTCTCGACGCCTTCGCCAAGACCTTCGGCTGAGCTGACGGTTCCAGCCCTGCGCGCCGACAGGCGCGCGGGCGCTCCCGAACTTTGGATTTGACGCATGATCCTTCCGGATCGTGTTACAGGACGGAAAACGGATGCCTTCACTTAAGGATCTGAAAAACCGGATCGCCTCCGTCAAGGCGACGCAGAAGATCACCAAGGCGATGAAAATGGTCGCCGCGGCGAAGCTTCGACGCGCCCAGGAAGCGGCCGAGGCCGCCCGGCCCTATTCGCAGCGCATGAGCGCCGTTCTCGCGAACATCGGCCAGGACGACAGCGCGCCGCGTCTGATGACCGGCACGGGCAAGGACGATGTCCACCTGCTCGTCGTCTGCACGGCCGAACGCGGCCTGTGCGGCGGCTTCAACTCGCAGATCGCGCGTCTGGCGCGTGACCATACCCGCAAGCTTCTGGCAAGCGGCAAGACGGTCAAGATCATCTGCGTGGGCAAGAAGGGCTTCGATATCCTGCGCCGCGAATTCGCTTCGCTGATCGTCGACCGCGTCGACCTGCGCGAAGTCAAGCGCATCGGCTTCACCAATGCAGACGAGATCGGCCGCAAGGTCATCGGTCTCTTCGAGCAGGGTGAATTCGACGTCTGCACGCTGTTCTATTCCGAGTTCAAGTCGGTCATCGCGCAGATCCCGACCGCGCTCCAGCTCGTTCCGGCTTCCGCTCCCGCGGCCGCTGCCGAAACGACCGGTGCAACGGCGATCTACGACTACGAGCCGGACGCCAGCGCGATCCTCGGCGATCTCATTCCGCGCAACATTTCCGTGCAGATCTTCCGGGCCCTGCTCGAGAACGTCGCCGGCGAAATGGGCGCCAAGATGAGCGCCATGGACAACGCGACCCGCAATGCCGGTGAGATGATCAACAAGCTGACGCTCAACTATAACCGTCAGCGCCAGGCTCAGATCACCAAGGAACTCATCGAAATCATCTCGGGCGCTGAAGCGCTCTAAGGACCAGGACAAAGAGGGTAAGATACATGGCTAAGGCAGCTACCCCGAAAGAAACCGCAGTCGAAAAGAAGCCGGCTGCTGCGCGCAAGACGGCAACGAAGGCTGCCGATCCGGTAGCTTCCGCTGCTGCGACCGGCCGCGTCACCCAGGTTATCGGCGCCGTCGTCGACGTCGCCTTTGACGGCGCCCTGCCGCTCATCCTGAACGCGCTGGAAACCGACAACAACGGCAACCGCCTCGTTCTCGAAGTCGCCCAGCACCTCGGCGAAAACACCGTTCGCACGATCGCCATGGACTCGACCGAAGGTCTCGTCCGCGGTCAGCCGGTCGCCGACACGGGCGCTCCGATCTCGGTTCCGGTCGGCGATGAAACGCTCGGCCGCATCATGAACGTCATCGGCGAGCCGGTCGACGAAGCAGGCCCGCTCGTCACCTCCGCCAAGCGCGCCATCCACCAGGACGCTCCGGCCTATGTCGAGCAGTCCACGGAAGCGCAGATCCTCGTCACCGGCATCAAGGTCGTCGACCTTCTCGCGCCTTACGCAAAGGGCGGCAAGATCGGCCTCTTCGGCGGTGCAGGCGTCGGCAAGACCGTTCTCATCATGGAACTGATCAACAACGTCGCCAAGGCGCACGGTGGTTACTCGGTGTTCGCAGGCGTGGGTGAACGTACCCGCGAAGGCAACGACCTTTACCACGAAATGATCGAATCGGGCGTGAACAAGCACGGTGGCGGCGAAGGCTCCAAGGCTGCTCTCGTTTACGGCCAGATGAACGAACCGCCGGGCGCCCGCGCTCGCGTCGCCCTGACGGGTCTGACGATCGCTGAAGACTTCCGCGACAAGGGCCAGGACGTTCTGTTCTTCGTCGATAACATCTTCCGCTTCACGCAGGCCGGTTCCGAAGTGTCGGCTCTGCTCGGCCGTATCCCGTCGGCCGTGGGCTATCAGCCGACGCTCGCCACGGACATGGGCCAGATGCAGGAACGCATCACGACCACGACCAAGGGCTCGATCACCTCGGTTCAGGCCATCTACGTTCCCGCCGACGACTTGACCGACCCCGCGCCGGCCACCTCGTTCGCCCACCTCGACGCCACGACCGTTCTGTCGCGCTCGATCGCCGAAAAGGGTATCTACCCGGCCGTTGACCCGCTCGACTCCACGTCGCGCATGCTCGACCCGATGGTTGTCGGCGAAGAGCACTACGAAGTCGCCCGTAAAGTCCAGACGACCCTGCAGCGCTACAAGGCTCTCCAGGACATCATCGCGATCCTGGGCATGGACGAACTGTCGGAAGACGACAAGCTGGCCGTTGCCCGCGCCCGCAAGATCGAGCGCTTCCTGTCCCAGCCGTTCTTCGTGGCTGAAGTCTTCACCGGTTCGCCGGGCAAGCTCGTCGCTCTCGAAGACACGATCAAGGGCTTCAAGGGCCTCGTCAACGGCGAGTACGACCACCTTCCGGAAGCCGCCTTCTACATGGTCGGTTCCATGGAAGAAGCCATCGAGAAGGCCAAGAAGCTGGCTGCCGAAGCCGCTTGATGAAATCGGGGCGCCCGTCAGGGCGCCCTTTCCTGACCGGATTAGTCAAAAGAAGTGAATGGTCATGGCCGACAGTTTCAACTTTGAACTCGTTTCCCCCGAGCGCCTGCTGGTTTCCGGTAGCGTCAGCGAAGTCGTCATCCCGGCGACCGAGGGTGAGATGACCGTCATGGCCAACCATGCGCCGACCATGACGACGATCAAGCCGGGCATTGTCACCGTGAAGACGGCCGACGGCAAGAAGGACCGCTATGTGGTCTTCGGCGGCTTTGCCGACATCATCCCGACCGGCTGCACGCTGCTGGCCGAATCGGCCGTCCATGTCGACGAATTCAACAGCGACGACATCACGCGCCGCATCGATGTTGCCCGCAAGGAACTCGAGCATGTGAAGTCCGACGACCAGAAGTTCGGCATCGAGACCTATCTCGCCGAACTGACGACGCTGCAGGGCATCGTCATGCCGGTCTGATGGCAGGCATCATCGCGTAGACATCGAACCCGCCTCCGGCGGGTTTTTTGTTGCCCTGCATGCGCTGACAAGGTCCTCTTTACCTTACCGAAGGGAAAGCCGCTTCTTTCGTCGGCAACTTGCAGGCGATTTCCTCTTTCTTTACGGCCCTGCGCAAGATTGCGGTCAAACGCCCATCGCCATGAAGGCGAGGTCCAGCATCAGGATGGAATGAATGAGCACCAAGATCGTACCCGTCATCATGGCCGGCGGTAAGGGCACGCGCCTCTGGCCGCTGTCGCGCGCTTCCGCCCCCAAGCAGTTCCTCGAGTTCCTCGGCGAGACGACGCTCTTCCAGAAGACGCTGTCGCGCGTTTCCGACGCGGCGCTGTACGAGCCGCCCGTCATCGTCACCAATGCCGATTTCCGCTTCCTCGTCGCCGAGCAGGCGCGGGCGGCCGGCGTGCCGCTCACCTCGATCCTGCTGGAGCCGGTCGCGCGTAACACCGCACCCGCCCTTGCCGCCGCTGCCGCCGTGATCGCGGCCAAGCACGGCGAGGAGGCGATCATGCAGGTGCTGGCCTCCGACCACGAGATCGACGCCAATGCCGTCTATTTCGACTGCATCGCCAAGGCTGCCGCTGCCGCCCGCGCCGGCCGCCTCGTCACCTTCGGCATCACGCCCAGCGAGCCGGCCACGGGCTACGGCTATATCGAAACCGGCGAGGACCTCGGCAACGGCGCCCATGCCGTGCGCCGCTTCGTCGAGAAGCCGGATGCAGACCGTGCGACGGCCATGCTTGCGGCCGGCGGCTATCTCTGGAATTCCGGCATGTTCATGCTGCCGGTCGGCCTTTTCCTGCGCGAGCTTCAGCAATATGCGCCGGAGGTGCTGGCCGCGGCGAGCGAAGCGGTTTCCAAGGCGCATCACGACCTCGATTTCGAACGCCTCGACGAGACGGCCTTTGCCCGCGCGCCGGATATCTCCGTCGACTATGCGATCTTCGAGAAGACGCCGATCGCCGCCGTCGTGCTCTCGCCGATTTCCTGGTCGGACCTCGGTAGCTGGGATTCGGTCTGGAAAACGGGCCGGCAGGACGAGGCCGGCAACGTCGCCGACGGCAGCACGACGGTGCTCGACACGCGTAACTCGCTGGTCATCTCGCGCGATATCCATGTCGCCGTGCAGGGGCTGGAGAATATTGCGGTCATCGCCAGCGAGGATGCGGTCTATGTCGGGCGGCTGGAGGACAGCCAGAATGTCGGCAAGCTGGTGAAGCATCTTGCGGGCCTGCCGAAGACGGCGAAGCTGACCGAGACGCATCCGACGTCCTATCGCCCCTGGGGCGGTTATACCTCGGTGCTGAACGGCGAGCGCTTCCAGGTCAAGCGGCTGTTCGTGACGCCCGGCAAGCGGCTGTCGCTGCAAAAGCACCACCACCGTTCGGAGCACTGGATCGTCGTGCGCGGCACGGCGGAGGTGACCATCGGCGACCGCACGATCCCGCTGCGCGAGAACGAATCCGTCTATATTCCGCAGGGCGAGGTTCACCGGCTCTCCAATCCGGGCAAGATCCTGCTCGAGCTGATCGAGGTGCAGACCGGCTCCTATCTCGGCGAAGACGACATCATTCGCATCGAGGACGAGTTCGGCCGCGGCTGACCTCGCCTTTCAAAATTGCGCTGAAACGGGCGGGGCGTGGCGAGAGCCACGCCCCGCTTCACTTCGCCCCCTTGACATCCGGCCCCCGGAGGCCGACTTCACTTCGGCATCCCGACGCGAAGGAGACGAGCCATGAGCGAAGCAGCCCGCACGACGATCGACCAGGCCGAGGTCGACCGCTTTTCGGCGATGGCGGCCGAGTGGTGGGATCCGACGGGAAAATTCCGCCCGCTGCACAAGTTCAACCCCGTTCGTCTCACCTATATCCGCGACCTCGTTTCCGCCCAGTTCGGCCGCGACCCGCAGTCCCATCGCCCGCTGGAGGGCCTGCGCATCCTCGATATCGGCTGCGGCGGGGGGCTTCTGTCCGAGCCGATGGCGCGCATGGGGGCGGAAGTGCTCGGCGCGGACGCCTCTGAAAAGAATATCGGCATCGCGAAAGCCCATGCGGCGGGCAGCGGCGTGCCGGTCGACTACCGCGCCGTGACGGCCGAGGCTCTTGCGGAAGGCGGCGAGACCTTCGACGTCGTGCTCAATATGGAAGTGGTCGAGCATGTCTCCGACGTCGATTTCTTCCTGACCACCTGCGCCTCCATGGTGCGCCCCGGCGGCATGATGTTCGTCGCCACGATCAACCGCACGCTCAAGGCGGCGGCGCTCGCCATTTTCGCGGCCGAGAACGTGCTGCGCTGGCTGCCGCGCGGCACGCATCAATATGAAAAGCTGGTGCGGCCGGAAGAGATCGAAAAGCCGCTCACGGCCTCGGGCCTGACGATGACGGATCGCACGGGCGTCTTCTTCAATCCGCTGCTCAATCAGTGGAACCTGTCGAAGGACATGGACGTGAACTACATGCTGGTGGCGCGGCGCGCCTCCGCGTGATCAGTTCGTATCGTCGGGTAGCACGGGCAGGGCGGCGACCTCGACGCCTTCTTCCAGGAGATCGCGCACTTCTTCCGCCGTCGCCCGGCCGATGAGGCCGCGCTGCTCGGTTTCGCCGTAGTGGATCTTGCGGGCTTCCTCGGGAAAGCGCTCGCCGACATCCTCGGAATTGGCGCGGATGGTCGAGACGATCTCGCGAAGCTTCGTCATCATCTCGCGCTGGCCGGTCTGCACGGCGAGATCCTGCCGCTGCTGCTTCTTGCGCGCGGTGGAGACGGAAGGGGCCATCAGGCGCTTGGCGACATGGGCCGAGCCGCAGGTGGGGCAGGAGACGAGGGCCATCTTCTGCTGGCGGTCGAAATCGTCCGCCGAGCCGAACCAGCCCTCGAAAGCGTGCCCGTTGTCGCAGGTAAGTTCATAGCGGATCAAGCGGCAACGCCTCCCTTGACGGGATGATCGCCCGGGGCTTCGAGCGTGAAGGCGCGTCCGTTGCGCAGGTTCGGGATCTTGTCATGCGCCGCCTTGACGGCGGCGATGTCGATTTCCGCAAGCACGACCGCCTCGCCCGTTCCGCCCGCAGAGGCGAGCACGCGGCCCCAGGGGTCGACGATCATGGAATGGCCGAAGGTCTCGCGGCCGTCCTCATGCACGCCCCCTTGCGCGGCGGCGACGATATAGACGCCGTTCTCGATGGCGCGGGCGCGCAGCAGGATTTCCCAATGGGCTTCGCCCGTCTGGCGGGTGAAGGCGGCGGGCACGGAGATGATCTGCGCGCCCGCCTGAGCTTGCGTCTTGAAGAGTTCCGGGAAGCGCACGTCGTAGCAGATGGCAAAGCCGAGCCGTGCGAAGGGCAGGTCCGCCATGCGCGCCACCGCGCCCGGCGAATAGACCGCGCTTTCGCGCCAGCTCTCGCCATTGTCGAGGTCGACGTCGAACATGTGAATCTTGTCGTAGGCGCAGATGCGTGCACCGTCCGGGCCGAAGAGGAGGCCGCGGTTGGCGACCTTGCCGTCGGCAAGCGCGATGGCCGTGGAGCCGACATGGACATGGATGCCAAGCTCGGCGGCAAGCTGCGCGGCCGCCGCCACCACGAGGTCGTCCTCCTCTTGCCGCAGGATGGCGCGCAGGCCCGTGCGGTCGCGCTGGAGGGCCCCGGTCATTTCCGGTGTCTGGACATAGACCGCGCCCCTAGCGGCCGCCTCGCGCACGAGCCGGCGCATCGTCTCCACGTTGCGGACGGGGTCCGTCCCGGAGCACATCTGGATGGCGGCGATCGTGACGGGCATCGGGGTCTCCTCAGGCGGCCAGAAGCGCGTCGAGTTCGCCGGCGCGGTCCAGCGCATGCAGGTCGTCGCAGCCGCCGACATGGCGGCCATCGATGAAGATCTGCGGGAAGGTGTTGCGGCCGGCGCGCTCGATCATCTCCTGCCGCAGTTCGGGCGCGTGGGTGGCGTCGTGCTCCTGATAGGCGACGCCCTTCGTTTCGAGGAGTTTCTTGGCGGCGCTGCAATAGCCGCAGAACTGACGCGTGTAGATGACGACCGAAGCCATGCGTTTTCGCTCCAAAGCTTGAAAAACCTTATCTTTTATATAGGTCCGGGCAGCGCCCTTGCAAAGGTCAAAACGGTGACGTCCGCAACGCCGGCCCGTTTGAGGATGCGGGTGACGGCGGCAACCGTCGCGCCGGTCGTGTAGACATCGTCGACAAGCACGACGCGGCGGCCGAAAAGAGCCTCGCGACCTGCGGGGGTAATCGTGAAGGCGCCGCGCACATTGTCCTCGCGGGCGCGCGGGCCAAGGCCGATCTGGCGGCGGGTGCGCTTCGTGCGGCGCACGGCGTCGATCAGGACGGGCGTGCCGGAAAGCGCGCCGAGGGCCCGCGCCAGTTCGGCGGCCTGATTGAACTTGCGCCAGAGGAGGCGCAGGCGGTGCAGGGGCACGGGCACCACGACATCGGCCGCCTGAACGCTGCCGTCGCCGGCGCGCAGCATCCAGGCCGCCATCATCGGCGCAAGTTCGGTACGGTCGCGATATTTCAGCGCATGGACCAGACTGCGGGCGAGGTCGTCATAGAGCGCGACGGAGCGCAGCCGGTCGAAGGGCGGCGGGCTGGCTATGGCGTCGGCGCTGAGGATGCCGGGGCCGAGATCGTGCGAGAAAGGCGTGCCGAGCACCTCGCAATAGGGCCGTTCGATGAAGGCGAGCCCGGCCCAGCAAGCCGGGCAAAGGCTTGCCTTGCTGCCGAGAAGCACGCCGCAACCGGCGCAGACGGGTGGGTAGACGGTGTCGAGCGCAAGGCCCGCAAGGCCGCGCAGCCGGCGGGCGAGGGCCTGCCGGAGCGGGACTGCCGGCGCTTCATCGGCCCCGTTTTCGCTCATATGGTTGACAATAGCCGCGGTTCACGGCCAAAGCGACAGGGAATCCGAACTGGACCTTTCCCATGGAAACGCTTTTCGACCACGCCCTGATCGACACGAACCGCCTGCGGGCGCTGCGCGGCGAGCCGGCCGATTTCCTGCTCGACCTGGTGGCGCGCGAGCTTGCCGAACGGCTCGGCGTCATCGAGCGCCGCTTCGAGCACGCGGTCGAGCTGCACGGCCATACCGGCGCGGTGGCGCGCGCCCTTGCCGAAACCGGCAAGGTGGACGCCATCCTGCGCGTGGAGAGCGACGCGCGCTTTGCAGCGCCCGGCGAGGCGGTGATCGTCTCGCCGCTCGAGACCGTGCCGCTGGAGCCGCAATCGGTCAACCTGATCGTCTCGCCGCTCGCCCTGCATCTCACCAACGATACGCCGGGGGTCTTCGTGCAGATCCGCCGTGCGCTGAAGCCGGACGGGCTGTTCATGGCGGCCATTCCCGGCAGCGGCACGCTGCAGGAATTGCGCGAGGTCCTGCTGGCGGCGGAAAGCGAATTGACGGGCGGGGCCAGCCCCCGGGTGATCCCCTTCCCGGATGTGCGCGACGTGGGTGCGCTGCTCCAGCGCGGCGGCTTCGCGCTGCCGGTGACGGACAAGGAGACCTATACGGTCCGCTACGATTCGATCTTCCCGCTGATGAAGGACCTGCGCGCCATGGGCATGGCCAATCCGCTTGCCGGCCGCAGCCGCCGGCCGCTGGCGCGCGCGATCCTGCTCAGGGCGGCGGAGCTTTATGCCGAACGCTTCTGCGATCCGGACGGGCGCATCCGGGCGACCTTTTCGATCATCTATGTATCGGGCTGGGCGCCGCACGAAAGCCAGCAGAAGCCGCTGAAGCCCGGTTCGGCGGCGATGCGGCTTGCCGATGCGCTCAAGCAGACAGGTGGGCAAGAGTGATCAGTCCTCCAGTGTGAGGCTTTCGCTCAACATCTGGAACGTGTTGTCGAGGCTGTCGCCCAGGGCGGAAAGGCCGACGATCAGGCCGACGGCGACGAGGGCGGCCATCAGGCCGTATTCGATGGCCGTCGCGCCCTTGGCGTCGGCGAGGAATGACTTCAGAAATCGCATCATTCCCGCTCTCCCAAGGGTCTCGTTCAGCAGCCGCCGCCCGTTTCACTGCCGTTGACGATGCAGACGGCGCCCGGCATTTCCTGCAGGACGCTGCGGCGCACGGTATAGCGCTTGGTGCCGCTTTCCGCCGGGATCGAACCCGTCGAGATCATGTCGAAGTCGTCCGGCACATTGGCGATCATGCGCTTGTCGGTCTTCGCGGAGAGGACCGGGGTCAGGACCAGCGCCAGGGCGATCACGGCTGTACCGAAAAGGAGGGCAAGATTGAGGGCACCGGTCCGGGTGTCGCCGGCCGGCGTGAAATCCTTCTCCTGAACGGCTTTCCAGAAGTCTTCGTCACGCATCACAGGATCTCGTAAGCATTCATTGCAACGTTAGACCCAATCTTTGAACGAGGGTGCTAAACGTTTGCTTAACGGAGACTGAAAAATTGAGGGTAAATCCCTCGCTATCCCGCTCAGAGAAGGTCCATGAGGAAGGGGATGAGCGGTTCGTCGGCCGGCGGCATGGGATAGTCGCGCAGCGCCTTCGGGCGCACCCACTTGATCGCCTGCCCCTCGCGGCCCTGTGCGGTGCCCTCGAAGCGCCGGCAGACATAGAGCGGCATCAGCAGGTGGAAGTCGTCATAGGTGTGGCTGGCGAAGGTCAGCGGCGCAAGGCAGGGGATCTTCGTGGTGATGCCGAGTTCCTCGTCCAGCTCGCGGATCAGGGTTTCCTCGGGCGTCTCGCCCGGCTCCACCTTGCCGCCGGGGAATTCCCACAGGCCGGCGAGCTGCTTGCCTTCGGGGCGCTGCGCCAGAAGGATGCGGCCATCGGCATCGACCAGCGCGCAGGCGGCGACGAGAAGGATGCGGCGCTGTTTGGCAACGGTCTCGGTCATGCCGCGTTCGGTCCCCGGTAGCTGTATTCGTAGGCGTCCTTAAAGCCGGCGCGGCTGTAGAGCGCGCGGGCGGCGGCGTTATCCGCCTCGACCTGCACCCAGGCCTTGCGTGCGCCCTTGAGCTTGGCCCAGCGCAGGCTGGCATGCAGGATGGCGGTGCCGAGGCCCTGTCCGCGCCGTTCTTCGGCGACGCCGAGCTGGAGGATGCCGGCAAGGTCGTTGTCCTGCACGGCGATCGTCACGGCGGTCGGGCCGAAGTCGGGTTCCTCGAAGATGAAGAGGCCGGCTTCCGCCTTGATGGCGTTGATGATCTCGGTAAGGCCGGGCTTCAGCGCCGGGTCGTCGCCGGCCACGCGGATGCGCGCATCGACGAAGCGGCCGACATCGCGGCTCGGCAGGTGATCGAGGCCCTCGTCGCGCGGGAGGCTGGCGAGGTCGGCCATCATGACGGCGGTCCGGCCGGCATTCGCCCAGCCGGCCTCGTCCATGAAGGCGATCAGCTCCGGCGGCGCAAGCGGCGTCTGGCGCACGAGCAGCGGCCGGCCGTAATCGGCGAAGCGCTTTGCCGCCTTTTCAAGGCGGATCGCGATGTCGCGGGTATCGGACGGGTCGAGCGGGTTGACCGAGTTCAGCCGGCGCGAGGGGTGGCCCGCGGTCAGCCGGCAGAGCCAGCTTCCGTCATACTGAACCGTGGCCGCCGGCCAGGCACGAAAACCGACGGCCTCGAGCCGCCGGACTTTGGGGAGATCGCTCATCGTCGTCTTCTGTCCGGAAAGGGTCACGGATTCGCCGGTCTTTTAGCTGCGGTAGTCGCCGTTGATCTCGACATATTCCTTGGTGAGGTCGCAGGTCCACACCGTCGCGCGGCCCTTGCCAAGGCCGATCTCGACACGCACCGGAATGTCCTCGCGCTTCATGACGGCGGTGGCGGCGGCCTCGGAATAGGCCGGATCACGCTCGCCGTCGACGGCGACGCGCACGTCGCCGAACCAGATGGCGAGGCGGTCGCGGTCGGCCATCTCGCCGGACTTGCCGACAGCCATGACGATGCGGCCCCAGTTGGCGTCCTCGCCGGCGACGGCGGTCTTGACCAGCGGCGAATTGGCGATGGAAAGCGCGATGCGCTTGGCCGCTTCGTCGTTCTCTGCGCCTTCCACGGTGATCTCCACCATCTTGCGCGCGCCTTCGCCGTCGCGAACGACCTGAAGGGCGAGATCGCGCAGAAGGTCGTTCAGGGCGGCGCGGAAGCCGTCGAGCGTGGCATCGTCGGCCGTCACGGGCTTCTGGCCGTCGGTCGCGGCGGCGCCGGTGGCGAACAGCATCAGCGTGTCGGAGGTCGAGGTGTCGCTGTCGACGGTCACGGAATTGAAGGTCGGGCCGACGCCGGCCGAAAGCAGGGATTGCAGCACGGCGGCGGGAATGTCGGCATCGGTGACGACGAAGGAGAGCATGGTCGCCATGTCGGGCGCGATCATGCCGGCGCCCTTGGCGATGCCGTTGATGGTGACGGTGACGCCGCCAAGCGCGGCGGTGCGCGTGGCGACCTTCGGATAGGTGTCCGTCGTCATGATCGCCTTGGCGGCTTCGAACCAGAAGTCCTCGGTGCCGGAGGCGGCGAGGCTGTCGAGCACGCCGGAGAATTTCGTGGCGTCGAGCGGTTCGCCGATGACGCCGGTGGATGCGAGGAAGACTTCACCCTCGCTGCAGCCGATGGCCTTTGCGGCAGCTTCCGCGGTCATCTTCGTCGATTCGCGGCCCTTGCGGCCGGTAAAGGCATTCGCATTGCCGGAATTGACCACGACGGCGCGCGCGACGCCGCCCGGAAGGTTGGCGCGGCAGAAATCGACCGGGGCGGAGGGGCATTTGGAGCGCGTGAGGACGCCCGCCACCGTCGCGGGGCGGTCGAAGACCATCATCAGCACGTCGGTCCGGTTCTTGTACTTGATCCCGGCGGCGGCGGTCGCCATGCGCACGCCGCGCAGCGGCGGCATGTCGGCATAGGTTTTGGGAGCGAGCGGGGAGATCGAACCGGACATCGTTTGTTTCCTGCGTGAAGAAAGGCCCGGCGGGAAGCGCCGGGCCAAAGTCGTTTTACTGCTGGCCTTCCGCTGCCGGGGCGGCTTCGCCTTCACCTTCGGCGACCGGCTTGTTCACGGCGTCATAGGCGGTCTTCAGCGTGGCGTCCTGGATGTCGATCGGAGCGGCGGCCTTGGCCTTCTCCAGAAGCTCCAGATACTTGTCGCGCATGACAAGCTGGCGAACCTGCGGTTCGACCTGGTCCAGCGCCGGGGGCTGCTGCTTGCGCTTGTCCTCGACCTTGATGACGTGGAAGCCGAACTGCGTCTTCACCGGCTCCTTGGAATAGGCGCCCTTTTCAAGCGCGAAAGCGGCTGCTTCGAACTCCGGAACCATGCGGCCCTTGGAGAAATAGCCGAGGTCGCCGCCTTCCGACTTGTTCGGGTCGGTCGACTTTTCCTTGGCGATTTCAACGAAGTCCTTGCCGGCGTCGAGATCCTTGATGATGGCCTTGGCCTCTTCCTCGGTCTTGACGAGGATGTGGCGGGCGCGGATTTCGTCTTCCGGCGTGATCGCGGCGATTTCCTTCTCGTAGCGCGCCTTCACCTCTTCCGGGGTAACGGCATCGACGACGTGCTTCTTGAAGTAGGCGTTGTGCAACTCGCGGTCCGTGAGGAAGGCGAGGCGCTGCTTGAAGTCGGCGCTGTCCTTCAGGCCTTCCTTGTCGGCGTCGGCCGCGAGCAGCTTGACGTCGATGATGGAGGAGAGGGCGGCGACGCGCTTCTGGTCGTCCGGCAGGTTGGCGAGCTGCGGGTCGAGGCCGGCGATCGCGAGCTTCAGCTCCGATTCGTGGATCTCGACGGCGCCGACCTTGGCGATGACCGGATCGGCCGGAGCATCTTCTGCGCGAACATTGCTGCTGGCTGCGGCGATCGCGATCAGGGCGACTGCCGCGAGCTTGCTGTACTTGAACATTACGAAAAGACCTTTCACATCCTCGCCGGAATCGGGTCGATATCCGGTGCCGGACGGTTCAACACCACCAGAATGTGGCAGTTGTGCAACCGTCAGAGCCGTTGACATCATTCGACCCCCCTCTTATCTGTCACGCAATCCCGCGTCCAGAACAGTTTCCGGGCGTTTCACGGCTTTGCGCGCAATTATCGTGCGGCCCGTCACGCGCCGGGCGCCCATAAAGAAAGGACCATTCTGATGGTCAGCCTCGGCGGCATTGCCCGCAAGTTGTTCGGCTCCTCCAACGATCGCCGCGTCCGTTCCTATAAATCCCGCGTCGATGCGATCAACGCGCTGGAACCCGAGATCAAGGCGCTCTCCGACGAGGCGCTGCGCGCCAAGACCGTCGAATTCCGCGAACAGCTCGCAGCCGGCAAGACGCTGGACGACCTCCTGGTGCCGGCCTTCGCCGTCGCCCGCGAGGCGGCCTTCCGCGTTCTCGGCCTTCGTCCCTTCGACGTCCAGCTCATCGGCGGCATGATCCTTCACGAGAAGTCGATCGCCGAAATGAAGACCGGCGAAGGCAAGACGCTCGTCGCGACGCTGCCCGTCTATCTCAACGCGCTGGCCGGCAAGGGCACGCATGTCGTGACGGTCAACGATTACCTCGCCTCCCGCGACAGCGGCCTGATGGGCAAGATCTACGGCTTTCTCGGCCTTTCGACCGGCGTCATCGTGCATGGCCTCGACGACGACCAGCGCCGCGCGGCCTACGCCTCGGACATCACCTACGCGACGAACAACGAACTCGGCTTTGACTATCTGCGCGACAACATGAAGTACGAGCGCAGCCAGATGGTCCAGCGCGGCCACTTCTTCGCCATCGTCGACGAAGTGGACTCGATCCTCGTCGACGAGGCGCGCACGCCGCTGATCATCTCCGGCCCGCTCGACGACCGCTCGGACCTCTACACCACCATCGACGCCTACATTCCGCTGCTGGACGAGGCCGACTACGAGATCGACGAGAAGCAGCGCTCCGCCAACTTCTCCGAAATCGGCACGGAGAAGCTCGAAAACCTGCTGCGCCAGGCAGGTCTTCTCAAGGGCGAGTCGCTCTACGACGTGGAGAACGTCGCCATCGTTCACCACATCAACAACGCGCTGAAGGCCCACAAGCTCTTCACCCGCGACAAGGACTACATCGTCCGCAACGACGAAATCGTCATCATTGACGAATTCACCGGCCGCATGATGCCGGGTCGCCGTTATTCGGAAGGCCAGCACCAGGCGCTGGAAGCCAAGGAAAAGGTCACGATCCAGCCGGAAAACCAGACGCTGGCCTCGATCACCTTCCAGAACTATTTCCGCATGTATTCCAAGCTCGGCGGCATGACCGGCACGGCCTCGACGGAAGCCGAGGAATTCGGCAACATCTACGGCCTCGAGGTCGTGGAAGTGCCGACCAACCTGCCGATCCAGCGTATCGACGAGGACGATGAGGTCTACCGGACGGCGGAAGAGAAGTACAAGGCGATCATCGAGGAGATCAAGGCGGCGCGCGAGAAGGGCCAGCCGATCCTCGTCGGCACGACGTCCATCGAGAAGTCCGAGCTTCTGGCCGAACTGCTCAAGAAGTCCGGCTTCAAGGACTTCCAGGTGCTGAACGCCCGCTACCACGAGCAGGAAGCCTATATCGTGGCGCAGGCCGGTGTTCCCGGCGCCGTCACCATCGCCACCAACATGGCCGGCCGCGGCACGGACATCCAGCTCGGCGGCAACGTCGAGATGCGGCTTGAGCGCGAGCTTGCCGAGATGGAGCCGGGTGCCGCGCGCGACGCCAAGCGCGACGCCATCATCGCCGAGGTGAAGAAGCTGAAGGAACAGGCGCTCGCCGCTGGCGGCCTCTACGTCCTTGCCACCGAGCGCCACGAAAGCCGCCGTATCGACAACCAGCTTCGCGGCCGCTCCGGCCGTCAGGGCGACCCGGGCCGCTCGAAGTTCTTCCTGTCGCTGCAGGACGACCTGATGCGCATCTTCGGCTCCGAGCGCATGGATTCCATGCTGCAGAAGCTGGGTCTCAAGGAAGGCGAGGCCATCGTCCATCCCTGGATCAACAAGGCGCTGGAACGCGCGCAGAAGAAGGTCGAGGCGCGCAACTTCGATATCCGCAAGAACCTCCTGAAATACGACGACGTTCTCAACGACCAGCGCAAGGTCATCTTCGAGCAGCGCATCGAGCTGATGGACGGCGAGAATCTGTCGGAAATCGTCGGCGACATGCGCCATGAGGTGGTCGAAAACCTCGTGCGCCTGAACATTCCGGAAAACGCCTATGCGGAGCAGTGGGACGTCGCCGGCCTGAAGCATGGCGTTCTCGAACAGCTCAATCTCGACCTGCCGATCGACGCCTGGGCGGCGGAAGAGGGCATCGACGAGAAGGATATCCTGGAGCGCCTGCGGACGGCTGCCGATGCGGCGGCGCAGGATCGCGCGGAACGCTTCGGCCCCGAGATCATGACCTATGTCGAGCGCTCGGTGCTGCTCCAGACGCTGGACCACCTGTGGCGCGAGCATATCGTCAATCTCGATCACCTGCGCTCCGTCATCGGCTTCCGCGGCTATGCCCAGCGCGATCCGCTGCAGGAATACAAGGCCGAGGCCTTCGAACTGTTCCAGGCGCTGCTGGCGAACCTGCGCCAGACCGTGACCGCGCAGCTGATGCGCGTCGAGCTGGTGCGCCAGGCCGCCGATGCGCCCGCGCCGGTGCCGCCGGAAATGGAAGGCCATCACATCGACGGCACGACCGGCGAGGACGATTTCGGCGAAGGCAGCGGCTTCATGGCCGTCGCCGTCGAGGACCGCGACCCGAACGACCCCGCGACCTGGGGCCGCATCGCGCGCAACGAGCCTTGCCCCTGCGGTTCCGGCAAGAAATATAAGCATTGCCACGGCGCCTTCGAGCAGGCGTGACGCGCACTCTGAAATGCCGCCTCCGGGCGGCATTTTCTTTACGGGCGAGGCCCCGCGCGGCAGTCCATCCAACCGTTTGTTAACCCTGATCTGACAAGACTGGCGCTCGTTCAGTCCTGCGTAGCGTTCGGGTTCCTGTGTTCATGGCGGTCATACAGTCGGCGGAGAGGTTGCTGCCCGCGGGCCTGCGCGGCAAGGCGGAACCGTTCCTGCGCGCGCTCGCCAGCGACGATCCGCGCAATCGCGCGCAGCGCATGGCGCTCGTCACCTTCGCCATCCGCGTCGTCAGCGCGGCCATCGCCTTCCTTTCGCAGATCGTTCTCGCCCGCATGATGGGGGAGTTCGAGTATGGCGTCTTCGTCTTCGCCTGGGCGCTCGTCGTCATCTGCGGCGACCTGTCCTGCCTCGGCTTTCACACCACCGTCGTTCGCTTCCTGCCGGATTATGCCGGGCGAAACGCCCATGCGGAAATCCGCGGCCTCATTTCCACGGCGCGCGTCTTCGCCATGCTGTCCTCCACGGTGCTGGCGGCGGCCGGCTTCCTCTGCCTCTGGCTTTTCCATGGGGCCTTCTCCGACTACTATGTCATACCGCTGTTCATCGGCCTCTTCTGCATGCCGATGATCGCGCTCGGCGACGTGCTGGACAGCACCGCCCGCGCCCATAGCTGGGCGCTCGTGGCGCTCAGCCCCACCTATATCATCCGCCCTCTGCTGATCCTCGTCTTCATGGTTCTGGCGATGTGGCTGGATGAGCCGCATACGGCGCAGACCGCGATGGTCGCGGCGCTGGCCGCCACCTATCTGACCACCGTCGTGCAGTTCATCAATATCGTGCGACGGCTCGGCACGCGCTATGTTCCGGGGCCTCGAAAGGTTGAAATCTCCCTCTGGATCAAGGCGGCGCTGCCGATCTTCCTCATCGAGGGGTTCAGCTTCCTGCTGACCAATTCGGATGTGCTGGTCGTCGGCATCTTCCTCGATCCGGAGAGCGTCGCGATCTATTTCGCGGCGGCCAAGACCATGGCGCTGGTGCATTTCGTCTTCTTCTCGGTGAAGGCGGCGGCTGCTCCGCGCTTTTCGGCCCTGTTCGCCTCCGGCGACCGGGCGGCGCTGGCGCGCTTTGCCGGCGAGACGGTGCGCTGGAGCTTCTGGCCGTCGCTTGCCGTCGGGCTTGCCGTGCTGGCGCTCGGCCATGTCCTCCTGTCGCTGTTCGGCCCGGCCTTCACGGCCGGCCACAGCCTGATGGCGATCCTTCTGGCCGGCATTCTCGCCAAGGCGCTGGTCGGCCCCGGCGAGGTGCTGCTCACCATGGCCGGGGAACAGCGGTTCTGCGTCGCCGTCTATGCCGTGGCGCTCGCCGCCAACATCCTCTTCAACGTCACGCTCATTCCGCTCTTCGGCTTGACGGGCGCCGCCATCGCCACGGCCAGCGCCATGGTCGTGGAGGCGGTGCTCCTGCATATCGCGGTGCGCGGCAAGCTCTCTATCATTCTCTTCGCCTTCGCCAATCCGGTGACGGCAAGCCTTACCAACGGGATGGACCACCATGACCGATAGCCACGGCTTCGACCATGCGCTTGCGGGCGGGCGCGCCCAGGCCGCTATCCCGCCGGCAGCCCCGCTGGCGCAGCCGCCGGCCGACCAGCGCATCGCCACCGGCAAGCCGGGCCGCTCGCTCGCCCTCTATCCGGCGACGGCCGGCTACGAGCTGCAGCAGGAGCTGGACTTCCTGTCGAACCGCGTCATGGAGCCGAACGTGTTCTTCACCGGCCGGTTCCTTGCGCCCGCCATGCCGCGGCTCGAGGACCGCACAGTGCGCCTTGCCGTCATCCGCGACGAGGCAGCGGGGCGCAGCCGCCTTCGCTTCCTGATGCCGTTCTCCATTGAAAAGCCGGGTTTTTCCATCGGCTCCAGCATCCTGCGCGTCTGGTCGAATCCCTTCGGCCCGCTCGGCACGCCGCTCGTCGACGCCGAGGACGCCGCCGAAACGCTCGACAACCTGCTGGATGTGCTGGGTGGCGGGAGCGCCGGCCTGCCGCCGATCCTCGTCCTGCCCGATCTTCGCCTCGACGGTCCCTTCGCGCAGTTGATCCGCGCCGTCGCGATCGGCCGCAACCTTCCCGTCACGGTCACCGACACCTATCGCCGGCCGATGCTGGAAAGCCTGCTCGACGGCCAGACCTATCTCCAGCACGCCATATCGCCGGAGCATTTCCGAGAGCTGCGCCGCCAGTGGCGAAAGCTCGATCAGCTCGGCATGCTCAGCTACAACGTCGCCCGCCAGCCGGCCGATATCCGCTTGCGCATGGAGGAGTTCCTGCTGCTGGAGGCCTCCGGCTGGAAGGGCCGCGGCCGCACGGCGATGATCAACGACCGCTACCGCGCCGCCTTCGCCCGCGAGGCGATCACCAATCTGGCCGAGACCGACGGCGTGCGCATCCACACGCTCGATCTCGACGGCCGCGCCATCGCCTCCATGGTCGTCTTCCTGACGGGCGGCGAGGCCTATACGTGGAAGACGGCCTTCGACGAGGAGTTCGCGAAATATTCGCCGGGCAAGCTGCTCCTGGCGGAGCTGACCGAATGGCATCTCGACGACGCCAATATCGTCCGGTCCGATTCCTGCGCCGTGCCGGACCATCCGGTGATGAGCCGCTTCTGGGAAGAGCGCGAGGACATGGGCACGCTGGTCATCGGCCTGCAGCAGAACCGCGACCGCGACGTGCGGCAGGTGGCGACGCAGCTCCATCTCTATCGCAACACCCGCAATGTGGCGCGGCTGCTGCGCGAAAAAATCCGCTCACTGGCGCGGCGCTAGAGTTTGTCAGGTTCATTCTGAACCTGACAAACTCTAGATTCCCTTGTTTCCGTTTGTCTTATCGGGAAAACCGGGCTCCACTTTTCCCTGACAAACTCTAGCCAATCCCTGACAAACTCTAGCCAAGAGCATTTCCAGCCGAAGCGGGATCGCTTCGGCGCTGGATCATGCTGTTGGAACGAAATGCCCTATGCCGCGAAGGAGGCCTCTTCCGCCGCCCGCTTGCGCAGCAGGTGGCGGATGACCTTGCCGGAGGTCGTCAGCGGCAGGGAATCGACGAAATCCACCTCGCGCGGATATTCGTGCATGGAGAGCCGGGACTTCACCCAGTCGCGAATGTCGCGCGCCAGCGCCGGAGAGGGCGCATGGCCCGGGCGCAGCATCACATAGGCCTTGACGATTTCCGTGCGCACCGGATCCGGCTTGCCGACGGCGGCGGCGAGCTGCACGGCGGGATGCCCGGCAAGGCAGTCCTCGATCTCGCTGGGGCCGATCCGGTAGCCGGACGAGGTGATCACGTCATCGTCGCGGCCGAAGAAGGTGACGTAGCCCTCCTCGTCCATGCGGCCGAGATCGCCCGTCGTCATCCAGTCGCCGATGAATTTCTCCGCCGTCGCCTTCTCGTTCAGCCAGTAGCCGAGAAACATGACGGGGTCGGGACGCTTCACCGCGACCTGCCCAACGGTGCCGCGCGGCAGCTCCCGGCCCTCGGCATCGATGATCGCGATCACATGGCCCGGCACCGCCTTGCCGATCGGCCCCGGCCGCGAGACGCCGAGCTTGCCGATGGAGCCGAGCACGATGTTGCACTCGGTCTGCCCGTAGAATTCGTTGATGGTGATGCCGAGCGTATCGCGCACCCATTCCCAGGTTTCCCGGCCGAGCGATTCGCCGGCCGAGCCGATGGTGCGCAGGTTCAGCCGGTATTTTTCCCGCGGCTTCTCGACCGTCTTCATCAGCCGCAGGGCTGTCGGCGGGATGAAGGCGTTGCGCACGTCCATGTCCTGCATGATGCGATAGGCCATGTCGGGGTCGAATTTCTGGCCGGGCGAGGAGACGACGGGCACGCCGAGCAGCAGCGCCGGCAGCAGCACATTGAGCAGTCCGCCCGCCCAGGCCCAGTCCGACGGCGTCCAGATGCGGTCGCCCGGCTGCGGCAGGAATTCGTGATGCATCTGGAAGCCCGGCACATGGCCGAGCAGCACCCGATGGCCGTGCAGCGCGCCCTTTGGCGGGCCGGTCGTGCCGGACGTGTATATCATCATGGCCGGATCGTCCGGTCCGCTGTCCACCGCCTCGAAGGGACCGGCATGCCGGGACACCAGCTCCTGGAAGCCCTTGGCCTCCACGCCGTCCGCCGGCTCGGTGGAAATCACGAGGTCGAGCGTCGGAAGCTCCGCGCGAATCGAGGCCAGCCGCGTCAGGCCGAAGCCGTTGGTGACGATGGCCTTCGCCCCGGCATTCTTCAGGCGGTAGAGCAGGGCATCCGCGCCGAAGAGCAGGGCCAGCGGCAGCGCGATGGCGCCGAGCTTGTAGATCGCGACATGGGCGACGACCGTCTCGAAACCCTGCGGCAGCAGGATTGCGACGCGGTCGCCTTTCGTGACGCCTTCCGCCTTGAGCGCGGCGGCAAAGGCATCCGAGCGGGCGGTTAGAGCGCCATAGGTCATGGAAAGCGGCGGGGCATCTGGCAGGAAATGCTGGAGGCAGACCCGATCCGGCTCCTGCGCCGCCCAGGCGGTCGAGACGGCGGTGCCGATATTGAAGCGTTCGGGAATTTGCCAGTGAAAATCCCGGTACAGCGCGTCATAGGTCGGTCTTGCGGCAAGCATCCGGCATCACTCCAGTTTGCTGCACCGCAACTAGCATTCTGGAGGGGTAGGGGCAATGGTGGCTTTTTGCTAGAGCCAGGTGAGCCGGCTGTCGACCTCGCTCACATCCTTGAGCGAAGCAGCCACCGCCACCGCCCGCCCGGCCTCATCGGCAGAACCGACGCTGCCGGACAGCAGGATACGTGTTCCAACGCAGGTCACGGCGATATCGGACGCATCCACATCGCCCGCCATGGAGAGCGCATCGGCGACCGCCGTTTCCAGCCGTGCGGGATGCGGCCCATCGAAATGCTCGGGCAGCTCGCCCTTGAAGGTGCCTTCCTTGAAGACCATGACGCGCTCCTTCCGCTTGGCTTTGCAGGTCTAACGCGAGCCTTGCGGTTGTTTGCAGCGGCCGGCGCATGCTGTTTCTGGAAGAGAAATCCCCCGACATGGTTGAGACCCAAGAGCGTGCACATCGCTCTCGGGTCCCCCTCACAAACGCATCCGGGGGTGTTTGCAGTTGCATTCCTGAAATGCGGTGCTGCAAAATTTGTTCCCGCTAAAAAGCAAAATTTTACGAGGGTCGTATCGACACGAAGCCCGTCCCCAGGGGACAGCCTCCAGCATTGGACGTATACGGCCGACCGAAGTATGTTGCATCCAATATCGGCCCTTGCTAGAGCAATCTCGAAGATTCGCTTTGAGGTGCCGAGGCATCGCTGAGCGATCTGGCTCGGTGGGGCGTCGCCAAGCGGTAAGGCACCGGTTTTTGGTACCGGCATTCCCAGGTTCGAATCCTGGCGCCCCAGCCACCGCTCTAAAGTCAATATAAATCAATGGCTTGGATGTCTCTTTGGCTGACCAGTAGTACACGTCAGTAGTACACAGTGGGTGGACAACTGAGGCTTGCGTTTTATCTTTTACTCCTCTTATCCGGCTGCTATCGTCGCTCCAATGATTTGGGAGCGCATGCGTGGCAAAAGAGAATAATGGTGACCTCGGCTTTACCGTCGAGCTTTTTAAGGCAGCGGACAAGCTCAGGGGCAATCTGGAGCCGTCCGAATACAAGCATGTGGCGCTCGGCCTGATCTTCCTGAAATACATCTCCGATGCCTTCGATGGCCTTCACGCCAAGCTGGAAGCAGACGAATATGCCGATGCGGAAGACCCGGAGGAATATCTTGCGGAAAATGTCTTCTGGGTACCGAAGGAGGCCCGCTGGGGCCACCTTCAGGCCAATGCCAAGCGGCCGGAGATTGGCAAGCTGATCGATGAGGCAATGGAGGCGATCGAGCGCTTTCCGTCGAATGAGGGCCTGAAGGGCGTTTTGCCGAAGAACTACGCCCGCCCGACGCTGAACAAGACCATGCTCGGCGAGTTGATCGACCTCTTCTCCAACATCGGCCTGCATGACAGCAAAGATACGGCGAAGGACCTGCTGGGCCGGGTCTACGAATATTTCCTCTCCGGTTTCGCCGGCTCAGAAGGCAAGCGCGGCGGCGAGTTCTTCACACCCCGTTCCGTTGTGCGCACCCTGGTCGAAATCCTGGAGCCATACAAGGGACGCGTCTATGACCCTTGCTGCGGTTCGGGCGGCATGTTCGTGCAGTCGGAAAAGTTCATCGAGGAGCATGGCGGGCGGCGCAATGACATTGCCGTCTATGGCCAGGAGATCAACCACACCACCTGGCGTCTGGCCAAGATGAACCTCGCCGTGCAGGGAATCGATGCCGATATCCGCTGGAACAACGAGGGCAGTTTTCACCGTGATGAACTGCCGGACCTTAAGGCCGATTTCATTCTCGCTAACCCGCCCTTCAACATTTCCGATTGGGGCGGCGAGCGGCTGGCGGAAGATGCCCGCTGGAAGTTCGGCATTCCGCCCAAGGGCAATGCAAACTTCGGCTGGCTGCAGCATATCATCCACCACCTTGCCCCCCGTGGCACGGCTGGGGTGGTGCTGGCCAATGGCTCCATGTCCTCGCAGCAGTCCGGCGAAGGCGATATCCGCAAGGCAATGATCGAGGCGGATCAGGTGGATTGCATGGTGGCTCTGCCAGGCCAACTTTTCTATTCCACCCAGATTCCTGCCTGCCTCTGGATATTGGCCCGCGACAAAAGCGCCAATGGCCACCGCGACCGACGCGGCGAAATCCTCTTCATCGATGCCCGCAAGCTGGGCTTCATGGTAGACCGTGTGCGCCGCGAGTTTACGGCAGAGGATGTCGAGAAGATTGCGGGCACCTATCATCGCTGGCGCTCGAAGCCGGAAACACGGACTAACAACGGTTGGCCGGACTATGCGGACGAGCCGGGTTTCTGCAAATCAGCAAGTCTTGAGGAGGTGCGTGGCCACGGTCATGTACTCACGCCGGGGCGCTATGTGGGTGCGGCGGATGCCGAAGATGATGGCGTGTCATTTGCCGAGAAATTTGATGGATTGAGAGAGGCGCTGCTGGCTCAGTTCGAGGAAGGGCGGCGATTGGAATCGCAGATCGAAGCCAACTTGGTGCGCCTCAATGACTAAATTCGTCTTGTTGCAAGATCTCTTGGAATACACCCGCGATGGGGAGTGGGGAAAAGGTGAAGCCGGCAACGGATTGGTGGAAATGGCCGTAATCCGTGGCACAGATTTCGCGGCGGTCCGTTTTAACAACTTCTCCTCCGTTCCCACGCGGTACATTCCTGCAAGCGTGGCAGCCAGGAAGAAGTTGCAGCCGGGCGATATCCTGCTTGAGACTGCGGGCGGAACCAAGGACCAACCAACAGGACGGTCTGTCTTCCTGTCAGATAGACATTTTTCTCAAATCGACGTCCCGCTGACCTGCGCCAGCTTTAGCCGGTTCCTTCGTGTCAAAAGGGACTTGGTCAGTCCACGGTATTTGTTCTGGTACCTTCAATCAATTTACGAAAATCGGGAGATGCTCCCGTATCACATCCAACATACTGGTGTGGCTCGATTTCAGTACACGGATTTCGCATCTCAGTGGCGAGTTCCCATTCCGAGCCTTGGTTATCAAAATGCCATCGCTGACATCCTCGGCTCTCTGGACGACAAGATCGAACTAAATCGGTGTATGAACGAGACGCTCGAGGCGTTGGCACAAGCGATCTTCCGCGACTGGTTCGTGGATTTCGGCCCTACCCGCCGCAAGCTGGGAGGCGCAACCGATCCCCTGACCATCATGGGCGGCCTCGTGCAGGACACCGAATGTGCACAAGCCCTTGCAGATCTGTTCCCGGCTGCTCTTGGGGATGATGGGCTGCCGGAGGGGTGGGCACATCGACCGTTTGGAAGCCTTTTATCAGACACCATTGGAGGGGACTGGGGCAAAGACACCTCTGAAGGTGAAAACGCCCACCCTGTAGCGATAATTCGCGGAACAGATTTTCCCGAAATAGAAGCTGGAGGTGTGGGCAAGGTGCCAACTCGCTACACTACAGTCAAGAAAGCAGTACGACGGAAGCTCCTCCCCTCAGACATACTGATTGAGGTCTCAGGAGGCAGCCCTACGCAACCCACCGGACGCTCAATCTGATCGTGTCCCTGGAGGTGGTGTAGCAGGGTAGCGGCGGTCACCAGTGTTTTTCCGGTAGGGTCGGGTTGTTGAAGACCAACCTGATGGAAAGATCACCGATGACCGACGACATGATGAACCTGCGCTCACTCGTTGAGAAGAGTGCCGACGCCGATTTGCTGCGCGAGATGATCGGCTTTGCTGCCGAGAAGCTGATGGCGCTGGAGGTCGGCACGAAGACCGGCGCGGGCTACGGCGAGAAGAATGAGTTCCGACTTGCCCAACGTAACGGCTATCGCGACCGGGATTGGGAGACACGTGCTGGCACCGTCGAGCTGCGCATTCCGAAGCTTCGCACAGGCAGCTATTTCCCGAGTTTCCTTGAGCCGCGCCGGATGGCTGAGAAGGCTCTGACGGCGGTGATCCAGGAAGCCTATATCCAGGGCGTTTCGACTCGCTCCGTCGACGACCTGGTCAAGGCCATGGGCATGTCGGGCATCTCCAAGAGCCAGGTGTCTCGGTTGTGCGAAGAGATCGATGACAAGGTGAAGGCCTTCCTCGACAGACCCATCGAAGGGGAATGGCCCTATCTGTGGATCGATGCCACCTACCTCAAGGTTCGTCGCGGCGGCCGCATCGTCTCCGTTGCCGTCATCATCGCCGTGGGTGTGAACACCGACGGTCGACGCGAGGTGCTTGGGATGGAGATCGGCACATCCGAGGCTGAGCCAATCTGGACAGAATTCCTGCGCAAGCTGACCAGGCGAGGCCTGCGCGGAGTGAAGCTCGCGGTCTCCGATGCCCATGAAGGGATCAAGGCCGCTGTCTCCAAGGTTCTATCGGCTACCTGGCAGAGGTGCAGGGTTCACTTCATGAGAAATGCGCTGGCCCATGCCGGAAAGAGCGGCCGACGAGTGGTCTCCGCCTTCATCGCCACGGCCTTCGCCCAGGATACGCCGGAGACCGCAAGCACTCAGTGGCGCAACGTCGCCGACCAGATCAGGCAGAAAGTGCCGAAGCTCGCCCAACTCATGGACACCGCTGAAGAAGACGTGCTCGCCTATATGACCTTTCCCAGGCAGCACTGGACCAAGCTTCACAGCACCAATCCCATCGAGCGCCTCAATGGCGAGATCAAGCGGCGCACCGAGGTCGTCGGCATCTTCCCCAACGATGGCGCCATCGTCCGCCTCGTCGGCGCACTGCTGCTTGAACAGAACGACGAATGGGCCGTCCAGCGGTCCCGATACATGACCCTTGAGACCATCGCCACAATGAGCGATGATCCGCTCATCAGCCTGCCAGCGGCAAGCTGACACGTTCCCGGCTCTGTCCGGAAGGCACGGCGAGCGCCGAAGCTACACCACGCTGCGGGACACGATCCTCAATCTTCATAACCCAGTCGGTACTCGACCGTTTCAATAGCGATGTCGTGTGCGCGAGTTTTTGTCGCCGATTTCGGGCGATCAGCCACGACTCTGCGGTTCTGGCATTCGAACATCTCCGGAATTTGTACTCTGAAGGCGGGACCTGGGAGTACCAAAACCAGAGCACAGGGATTTCGAATTTCCAGACGACGCATTTTCTCGAAGCAGAAAAGGTCGTGTTCCCCGGTGAAAAGTTGATGGAACACTTTGCATCGCTTTCTGGACCAATGATCGAGGCCAGGTATCGCAATGAAAGCATGACCCTCGCCGCTACACGCGATCTCCTCCTCCCCAGGTTGATGTCAGGCGAAATCCGCCTGTCTGAAGCCGAAGACTTGGTGGAGGGGGTGCAGTGAGCACTGAAAGTGACCTGATCAAAGACCACGCGGTTGACTGGCTGGATCGCGAGGCGGTGGTTCATCGCAAGGGGCATCAGAATGTCCAGGCGCGGCGCTACGTTCTGACGCGAGCGGGCGAGCAGAGTATCGAGATCATGATCATCGTAAAGGGAACGCATCTCCAGCTCTGGTGCGAAACAGGCGCAATCGACCGTATGACGGGTGCATCGCTGGGCGGCGAATTCCGTCACGGCAGCGAGACCTACCAGCCGGACAAAAACGGCAAGATCCAGTACGGGAGACATTCTGGGTTGAAGGTGATGGACAAACTGCATCGGGGAGATGCCTGGCGCTTTGTGCCGAAGACGATCGGCGAGCTTGATCGAATTCTCGATGTGGTGACCGGACGCACGGTGACCTGAGCGCCTGAATTGCACCGATATGGGGGTATTTGCCGTGCACATTGATCGCCGAATGTCCGAAGCTGAGGGCGCGTTGTCTGTTGCCGCAGAGAATACGCTCAATGAAGACTTTACGATGAAAGTGCCTGAAGGCACTACGGGAGGCTATGACCTGCCTGAGGCAGCCCAGTCGGCTGTGTTCCGGCTAGCGGAGGAGATCAAGCAGCGAGCCGCAAGGCGATTGGCTTATCGACTTCAGCGCGTCTCGGCGTCCGGTTGCTATGGAGATAGCTACCATCACCGAAGTCTCTGGGATGAGTTTCGTCATGAGCAGAATTGCGGCCCATACTTTGGGGGAGACGTATGGGGTGATGTCCTGGAGGGTCTGCTGCGAGCCGAAGTGGAGCGTCTGACGCCGGGTGAATTCGAAGTCGTCTGGCTCGCATCCCTGCCGAACGTAGAAGATCTGAAGACTGCGACGCGCAGCCGGGCTGACGTATGCGAGGAATTTCGTTCTGCCCTGGCGGAGCTCGCTTCAGGAAGAGGCCTTGAGCGCTTTGGGGGGTGGTCATGACGGATGATGTTTTCTACAGCCAGGCCGAGGCGAAAGGCGCAAGCGCCGGCTTCTCCGAAGGTCTTGTCGAGGAGGCTGTTCTCGCAACCTTCAAAGACCTTGGCTACCTCTATCAGCCCTCGCAGGTCATCTCCCCCGATGGCTCTGCTCCCGCCCGTCTGGCTTATGGCGATGTGCTGCTATTGCAGGTGCTGGCCGCTGCCGTTGAGCGCTTGAACCCGAACATTCCGCCGGACGCCCGCGATCAGGCGATCCGCCAGCTTTCCATAAGCGAAACGCCGTCTCTGGTGGAGGAAAACCGCCGCATCCACCGTCTGATCACCGAGGGCGTCGATGTCGAATTCGGTATTGGCGATGGTCAGGTGAAGGGTGACAAGCTGTGGCTGATCGACTTTGATCACCCGGAGGCTAACGACTTCTGGGTGACCAACCAATTCACCGTGGCCGAGGGCAAATACACCAGACGCCCCGATGTTATGGTCTTCGTCAACGGCTTGCCGCTCGGCATCATCGAGCTGAAGAATGCAGGCAGCGAGGCGGCGACGATCGACCACGCCTTCCAGCAGCTCCAAACTTACAAGGCCCAGATACCATCGCTCTTTCGCACCAATGCCGTGATGATTGCCTCTGACGGCATGTTGGCCCGCATCGGCTCGCTGACAGCGGACGAGGAGCGCTTCATGCCCTGGCGCTCGGTGACCGGGGCAGACGGCGATTTCACGCCGCACGGTCCCTATGAAATGGACACGCTGCTACGGGGTGTCTTCGACAAGGAACGGTTCCTGGCCCTCATCCGCGACTTCATCGTGTTCGGGGATCAGGGAGCCGGAGCCTTCAAGATCATCGGCGGCTACCACCAGTTCCACGGCGCCCGCAAGGCGATTACCAGCGCGATCGAGGCGGTAAAGCCGGACGGTAACCGCAAGATAGGTGTGATCTGGCACACTCAGGGTTCAGGCAAGAGCTTCTTGATGGCATTCCTGGGCGGCTTGATTGTCCGATCGCGTGAGCTGGAAAATCCCACGCTGATCGTGCTTACAGATCGCAACGACCTCGATGATCAGCTCTTCGGCACCTTCAGTCTTTGCAAGGATTTGATCCGTCAGACGCCCGAACAGGCCAACGGCCGGGATGATTTGCGGCGGCTTTTGAACCGGGCATCGGGTGGGGTGATTTTCACCACGGTGCAGAAATTCACGCCTGAAGCGGGCGAGGAACGCTTCCCGATGCTGACGGATCGCCGCAATGTCATCGTCATGGCGGACGAGGCTCACCGTAGCCAATATGGGTTCGACTCCAAGCTGGACAAGGAAACCGGCAAGCGGCGCTACGGGTACGCTCACTATATCCGCGAGGCGCTGCCTAAGGCCTCCTTCATTGGCTTCACCGGGACCCCAATCGAGGGGGACGACGTCAACACGCCCGCGATCTTCGGCGAGTACATCGACATCTACGACATCAGCAGGGCGGTCGAGGACAAGGCGACGGTCCCGATCTATTACGAGAGCCGCTTGGCCCGCATCGAGTTGAACGAGGACGAGAAGCCGAAGATCGATGCTGAGATCGAGGCTATGCTCGAAGACGACACGCTGAGTGAGCAGGAGAAGCAGAAGGCCAAGTGGACGACCGTCGAGCGGTTGGTGGGCTCGAAGAAGCGCCTCACCCAGATCGCTGCCGATCTTGTCGTACACCTCGAAAAGCGCGTTGAAGGCCTGCCTGGCAAGGCGATGGCGGTTTGCATGAGCCGCCGCATATGCGTCGACCTCTACAACGAGATCGTGGCACTTCGGCCCGAATGGCATTCGGACGATGACGACAAGGGTGCGATCAAGATCGTCATGACCGGTTCGGCGCCAGACCCCCTCGAATGGCAGCCGCATATCGGCAACAAAAGGCGGCGCGACGATCTCGCCAAGCGAGCCCGAAAGCTCGACGATCCGCTTAAGCTGGTGATAGTGCGTGACATGTGGCTCACCGGCTTCGATGCGCCATGCATGCACACAATGTACATCGACAAGCCGATGCACGGCCACGGCCTGATGCAGGCAATCGCTCGCGTTAATCGCGTCTTCAAGGACAAGCCGGGTGGGTTAATCGTCGACTACATCGGCATCGCCCAGAACTTGAAGAAGGCGTTGGCACAGTACTCGCAGTCCGACCGTGACAAAACCGGCATCGACGAGGAGGCAGCCGTGGCCGTGCTTCTGGAGAAGTACGAGATCGTGCGCGCTATGTTCAACGCCCATGACTACAGCCTCGGAATGTCGGGCACACCACAGCAGCGTTTGAAGGCGTTGGCTGATGGAATCGACTGGATACTGAAGGGGCAGGAGAGGGAGGCCGCGAAGGTTGAGGGTATCGAGGCGAAGAAAAAGGCGCACCGCCGCTACCAAGATTCTGTGCTTGAGCTGAGCAAGGCTTATGCGCTGGCATCAGCAAGCGATGCAGCGGCGGAAATTCGCGACGAGGTTGGCTTCTTCCAGGCGGTGCGTGCCGCGCTGGTGAAGACCACCGCAACCGGCAAGATGTCGGACAAGGCCAAGTCGCTCGCTGTCGAGCAGCTCCTTAATCAGGCCGTCGCCAACGCCGAGATCGTCGATATTCTGAAAGCTGCCGGACTGCAGTCTCCCGACATCTCGGTTCTTTCGGACGAGTTCCTTGCTGATGTTCAGCGCATGGAGAAGAAGAACCTTGCGCTTGAAGCTCTGAAGAAGCTGCTGAATGGCGAAATCAGAAGCCGCTCGCAATCCAACGTCGTTCAGTCGAAAGCCTTCTCCAAGCGACTGGAAGATGCGGTGGCACGTTACCACGCCAACGCGATCTCCACGGTCGAGATGATCCAGGAGCTAATCGCGCTTGCTAAGGAGATGCAGGTTGCAGTTGCGCGCGGGGAAGAACTGGGACTTTCGCCGGAGGAGATCGCTTTCTATGACGCGCTCGCAGCCAATGACAGCGCCGTTGAGGCCATGGGCAGTGAGCAGCTTCGCGTGATCGCCCATGAGCTTGTCCAGCAGATGCGCAACTCAGCGACGGTCGACTGGCATCACAAGTCAAGCGCTCGAGCCAAGATGCGGGTGCTGGTCAAGCGCGTCCTCAAGAAGTTCGGCTATCCACCCGATCTGGAGCAGGAGGCGGTTCAGACCGTGCTGGCACAGGCGGAGCTGTTGTTGAGGGAGGTGGCTGGGCCGCACTGATGATCCGATAGTGCAACGGTAAATGATTGGAGGAGGGTGAAATGAACATCAATGTCAGTAAGTGGCTCGTTTCACGCGCCCGTGGCTATGACAACCTAGACCCAAGCGAGGTCCAAGCGATCGAACAGTTCTCGCTCGTTTGGACCTACTTCGAGAATGTGATCTGCAACCGAAACGCTAACCTGACTACCATAAGGGCGGCCGTTGACAAGCTTCAGCATAGCGACAACGGCATTGAGGCGAAGGCTTTTGAGCCAGCGTTGACGTACTTCAGCGAGCGGTATTTTCCAGGTGGGCAGCAAGACGGGAGATTTGATGGTCTAAGATGGAGAAACGGAGGCGAAGCTGCTGCGAAGGCCCTGGCGGTTGAAGTGCTGACGGGCAAGGCAATGGCTCCGAGCGACCAGCTCACAGCCCTGCTTTTCATCACATATCGACTTCGTAACAACCTATTTCACGGTGAGAAATGGGCCTATGGAATCAGGGATCAAAAGGCCAACTTCATCAGCGCAACGCACACTCTGATTAACGTGATCGAACAGTTTGAAGCTGCCGGCCTACGCTAGCTCAGAAAAGACATTATCGGGGAGTGAGAAAGCCGGCTGACCAACTAAGGGGAGGCCGACGAAGCTGTGCGCTTCGACAATCGTGACAATGTCGAGCGAGAACATCCGGTTGCCTTAACAATGCTGCTCCAGCTCTGCCTTGAACCGCACCGGGTTTGCCGGAGACCCCAACTTGTGAGAAGTAGGGTCTATGACAAGCAAGACGACGAACAAGTTTTCTCCCGAAGTGCGCGCCCGCGCCGTTCGAATGGTTGTCGAGCATGAAGCAGAGCATCCTTCGCGGTGGGCGGCCGTGTCTTCCATAGCTGCCAAGATCGGCTGCTCGGCGCATACGCTCAATGAATGGGTGAAGAAGGCTGAGGTGGACAGCGGCAAGCGAGCTGGCCTGCCGAGTGACGTCGCCGAGAAGATGAAGGCTCTGGAGCGGGAGAACCGCGAGCTTCGTCAGGCCAACGAGATTTTGCGCAAAGCCTCTGCGTATTTTGCGATGGCGGAGCTCGACCGCCCAATGAAGCGATGATTTCCTTCATCGACGAACACCGCTCGGTGCTCGGGGTCGAGCCGATCTGCAGGCTGCTGCCGATTGCCCCGTCCACCTATTATGAAGTCGTCGCCAAGCGCACGGACGTGGGTCGCCTATCGGCCCGCGCCCGGCGCGATATGGCTATGAAAGTCGAGATACGCCGGGTGTTCAACGAGAACTTCCAGGTCTATGGCGTGCGGAAAGTGTGGCGACAGTTGCAGCGAGAAGGCTTCGATATCGCTCGCTGCACCGTCGCAAGGCTCATGAGAATGATGGGTCTTCAAGGCATCATTCGTGGCAAGCCGATCAAAACCACTGTATCGGACAAGTCTGCCCCGTGTCCGCTCGACCGCGTCAATCGCCACTTCAAGGCTCCCGCGCCGAACATGCTGTGGTTATCCGATTTCACCTATGTCGCGACCTGGCAGGGCTTCGTTTACGTGGCCTTCGTGATCGATGCCTTTGCCCGACGTATCGTCGGTTGGCGGGCAAGCCGGACTGCCCATGCGGGCTTTGTCCTCGATGCTCTGGAGCAGGCACTTCATGATCGGCGGCCCGTCAAACGGGGCGGGCTGGTTCATCATTCCGACCGCGGCTCGCAATACGTGTCGATTCGCTATTCTGAGCGGCTGGCGGAGGCGGGCATCGAGCCGTCTGTCGGGAGCGTCGGTGATTCCTATGACAACGCTCTCGCCGAAACGATCAACGGCCTTTACAAAGCCGAGGTCATCCATCGCCGGGGACCATGGCGCAACTTCGAAGCCGTGGAGTTCGCCACACTCGAATGGGTGGACTGGTTCAACAACCGACGCCTTCTGGAGCCCATCGGCAACATACCGCCAGCCGAGGCAGAAGAACGATACCATGCCATGCTGGACGCGCCAGCCATGGCCGCATAACTTAAACCAAACGGTCTCCGGTAAACTCGGCGCGGTTCACCTGTTGGCAAGCATCTGCATGATTGCTTCATTGCGATCGATGTCTTCCGGGCGCCCTCTATAGATTCCTTCAGACTTTGCCTTGGCGATGCCCTGTGCTTGCCGTCTCCTGCGATCCTCATAGTCCTTGCGGGCGATGGCCGCGAGCATGTCGAGCATCATCCCATTAATTGCATCGAGCATGCGGCTTTGAATGTCGTCCTTGTCAGCGGTGGCCATCATCCAAGAGGTCGGCAGGTCTAGGGCCACCACCTTCACCCGACGCGCAGTTATCTCTCCCTTCAGTCGTTCCCAGTCGGCAGCATTGAGACGGCTGAGACGGTCGACCTGTTCCACGAGAAGGACATCTCCGGGGTGACAGTCGGCAAGCAGCCTGAACAGCTCGGGACGAGCTAGAGATGCGCCACTCTCGTTCTCGACATACGAGGCAGCGATCGATAGCGTCCGTCAAGTTGGTGTAATTTCGGGTGTAGGACCGGGCCGTCATGATCAGGCGGCTCTGGGTGTAATCTGAAGTGTAGTTTCCTCTTCGATTGTTGGTGGGTTTAGCTCGGCCATTGCCTCGACCTGCATGTATCGGCTCAGGAGCTGCCATTCGTCGTTGGCTTCGAGCAGAACCGCGCCGATGAGGCGAACGATGCTGTCCTCGTTGGGGAAGATGCCGACGACATCGGCACGGCGCTTGACCTCCTTGTTGAGGCGTTCGAGTGGATTCGTTGAATGTAATTTCGTGCGGTGCTGGGCGGGGAAGGCCATGTAGGCCAGCACGTCGGCTTCGGCATTGTCCATGAAGGTACCGAGCTTGGGCCATCTGGCGCGGAGCTGGTCGGCGACATGCCGCCAGGTCTGCACGGCATTGTCATGGTCGGGCTGGATGAAAGCCTGACGGATCGCGGCGGCGACCATGGTGTGCTGGCCCTTGGGAACGTAGGCCAGCGCATTGCGTGTCGCATGAACACGGCAGCGCTGCCATGTCGCGCTGAGGATACGGGTAATGGCCGCTTTCAGCCCTTCATGGGCATCGGAGATGACCAGCTTGACGCCGGTGAGGCCTCGGCGGACCAGATCACGCAGGAAGCTCGTCCAGAACGGCTCGGCTTCGGAGGGGCCGATGTGCAGGCCGACAATCTCCCTCTTCCCGTCCGTGTTGACCGCCACCGCGATTATCGCCGCCACCGACACGATGCGACCGCCCTCACGCACCTTCAGATAGGTGGCGTCGAGCCAGAGGTATGGCCAGTCACCGGAAAGGGGGCGCTTGAGGAAGGCGTTCACCCGCTCGTCGATATCCTTGCACAGCTTGGAGACGGAGGATTTGGAGATGCCGGTCATGCCCATGGCCTGCACCAGCTCATCGACCTTGCGCGTCGAGACGCCGTTGATCCACGCCTCCTGGATCACGGCCACCAGCGCCTTCTCCACCATCTTCCTCGGCTCCAGAAAGCCGGGAAAGTAGGCTCCCTGTCGCATCTTCGGTATCTTCAGGTTCAGCGTGCCGAGCCGGGTGTCGAGCGAGCGGTCGCGGTAGCCGTTGCGCCATGTCTGGCGGCTGTCGCCACGTTCATAGCGCCCAGCGCCGATCAGGCCATCAACATCGGCTTCCATGATCAGTTGCAGCACGCTTTCGGCAATCGTGCGCAGAAAATCGCTATCGCCACTCTTCGCGGCAAGCTCGGAAAGAGCTAATCTGTCGTCGGTCATCGGGGTTCCTTTCGGCTGGTTGAAGCTTTGCAACTCCACCTTCTCCGACAGGCCCGGTGCCCACCTTGCGCTCAACGAATTCGGCAGCTCATTCTCCACCGCCGTTTCCACCTCAATGCGCCTCCGAAATTACACCACGTGCGCGGACGCTACCCAGCGATCTTCAAGCCTCGCTCGGCAGCGAAACGGAATAGGTCTTCCCTTGCGCGGCTGGCATCTTGGCTCTTGGTGCTGGCTCGCAGATAGGCGCGGACATACATGATAGACCACCTTGGTTCGTTTAGGCTGGTTCTTATATCAATGGTTCGATATGAGTTGTCAATTGGGTATTATCGAACCAGTTTGAGGCAGTTCTTTTGATCTGTACTCAAATGGAATCATGCATGTGGGCGTAGCTTGTGATACCGAGAGCGCGGGCCATGATTGGGGAACTGTCGAATGGAAATGGTTGGCACTCTGGAGCATTGTCGCCAAAAACTTTGGGATGATGTGCAACGACTGGCCGAGGCAACAAGGAGGTTCTCGGCGAGCGCGCTGCATTCAATTGACCAGGCGGTGCCAATCCTTGCTGACTACAGGAAGGAAATCTACGAGGACTTGAACCAAATTCAGCACGAGTACGCTCTCGTCAGGGCCATGGAATGGTTCAACGCCCATCGACCAGACCTCGGAGGTCTTGTCTGGTACTGGAACCCAAGGGCTGGTGGGGCGAAAGACGAGCCGGATTTACGTGGGGCGGACTTGCATGGCGTGCGGATATCAGCCGAAGTGACCACATCGCCACATGCGATAGGCGTGCTTCACAGCCGCATGGTAAGAACCCTTGCAAAGCTTTCATTCATGGAGGGAGAGCGCTTCTATTTTGTTGTCGGGACAAGAATGGAACGACAGGCGCAAAACAGCGTCGAGAAGAAGGGTTACAGCATCTCTGTCGTTAATCTTGCAGGACTGCGCGCCCCCTAATCCCCAGCACCTGACCGCTGCGGCGCTTTCGTCTCCAACTTCAAGCCCAAGACTTGCTGATGGGGGGGCAGAGGGGGAACCTGGCGGAGCCTTCTATCTGATCTGGGGTCAGAGATGCGCGATGTAAACATTTCGGGGTGGTTGGTGATGACCAGCCCTCTTACGGAGCAGCGTCTGGATAACACAACGGTTCTCACATGGAGTGCATTGGGGGGCCGCCCGCAAGAGGGATGGAGGGACCGCTATTTGCGGTTACGCGGTGGTGGGCATTTAGAGGCGTTGTAGATTGCGGAGGCTGAGACACCGGCCAAACGCCCAAGGTCCATTTAGGCCGATACGCCATAGGCGAGAATGACTGGCGGGAGTGGTCACTCTGGGACCGGAAAGACGGGCGCAGCGATCACGCTTCGATAGTCATTTTTCGTGGTGTTGTACTCTTCCGTATAGGCCCAGGCGACACAAGTACTACGGCTTGGCTTCGAACTGGGCCATCGAAACGATTGGCCTTCAGGGCTTTTGCCTCCCGCAACTGGTTAGACCGGATTGATATAAACCGGCTCACCAACTGCTGAGTGACATCAAGAACGCTGCCTATCTGCTCCTGCGTCAGACCGGGGAGGAAATCAGCCAGCCAGCAGAGCTTCATCTGGACCGTCATTTCCTTGCGACCATAAGCAGCTTCGAAGTCAGCGAGAGCAGCCTTGGCCTCGGCCACTGGTCCGCTGAAGGTCTCCCGTTCAATGGCGGTGACCGCACCTTGCCAGCGTTCCTTGATCCATTGGACGGCCTCAGGTCCGACCACATCGAAGGGGAACTTGTCGGTCTTGCGGTGAAGGCGTTTGCCCCAGCCGCGTTGAACGACCCAGTCAGCAATGCGGTGGCGACTGTCGCGGCCACCTCCCTCGACTTGCAGGAAGTCCAGATGACGAAGGACAGTCGTGGCCCGCCTCCGACCGAGACCAAAGAGTGTTGCGAGTTCAGTGATGGTGATCCAATCACCCTTGTCGACCGAGACCAGTTCGCCGGTCTTCCGGTCCAACATCTCCTCGACATAGATCATTCTGCCGCCCCTGCCACGAAGGTGGAAGATAAGAACGGCTGATAAGGCACGATGCGGGGACCGTGTGCGGCACCCTCGGCGACCGTGAGTTTCGCTGCCCTGCTGATGTCGGGGATTACCATGCGCGGAAATGGCCGCTCATCGTCCCAGACCTCAAGACGGCCCGAGAGACCGAGAGCGACCAGACGGCGGCAAGCATCGGCGGTAGGGTTGCGGGTCTTGGTGATGAGGGTCTTTGCTTCGAGGGAGACCGAGTAATTCTGCCCGCGCTTGTCGAGGTGGACGGGCTTGATGACGATTTTCGTAGTCGAGATAGCTGAAGGCATAGCTTCGCCATCCTCCCGACCGGGGGAAGTTTCGTTGTGCATGGATTTCTCTAATGGCTGTGCTGGTGACGATGTGGCGGGGTGGCGAATTAGACCGGCCCTCTCGTCAGCAGGACCACGAGGCTAAGCCAAGCAGTTGCAAAAAGAGGACCGAGGGTCACCACACCCATGAGAACGGGCCAGCCATGACGATGATGGCGGACCACTGCACTCTCAGATGTCGAGCGTCCGTCGAAAGGGACTGTGCGGGATGGGATGGTTTTCTCGTTCCCGGAAAGGGTACCTCAGGGGAGACGTGAAGGGAGACTATAAGTGCATAAGGGTTCTTTCATTAATATCATATCTATGAAGAACAAATAGAGATCATCCTGATTTCATCAGTCATCCTCTGTTTCCAGTTCATTCTCGATATTGGTCTTCTCCTCTCTCCTTAAGGGCGGGGTAATTTAGGGTTGATCTTTCTCTTGTCGAATACAACCTTCCTCTTTCTCTTCCCCTTAAGTGGGTGGCAATTCGAGATTGTGATTTCTGGTCTTCACACGCGAGGTCTTCCGAAGGCGGGGTCTGAGGTGTCAATACCTCCGGGATGATGCTTACAAACGGCAAGCCAGCCTTGGCCTCGAAGAAGAAGTCGGTGACGCTTTCCCCTTGCAGCACGATTTCATGCAGTAAGCTACAGATGAAGAAATCCGAGAAGGCTTCCCCTTATTCTCGAATTTCCGATAGCAAGGCGTCGACGAAAAAGTCCGAGAGGTTTCCCCTTGCTGCACAATTTCGTGCATCAAGGCGTCGATCTCCATGGGCTGAAAATTCAGCCCAGAGGTGGGAGCTATACTGCGGAAGATCGTGTCCCTGGAGGTGGTGTAGCAGGGTAGCGGCGGTCACCAGTGTTTTTCCGGTAGGGTCGGGTTGTTGAAGACCAACCTGATGGAAAGATCACCGATGACCGACGACATGATGAACCTGCGCTCACTCGTTGAGAAGAGTGCCGACGCCGATTTGCTGCGCGAGATGATCGGCTTTGCTGCCGAGAAGCTGATGGCGCTGGAGGTCGGCACGAAGACCGGCGCGGGCTACGGCGAGAAGAATGAGTTCCGACTTGCCCAACGTAACGGCTATCGCGACCGGGATTGGGAGACACGTGCTGGCACCGTCGAGCTGCGCATTCCGAAGCTTCGCACAGGCAGCTATTTCCCGAGTTTCCTTGAGCCGCGCCGGATGGCTGAGAAGGCTCTGACGGCGGTGATCCAGGAAGCCTATATCCAGGGCGTTTCGACTCGCTCCGTCGACGACCTGGTCAAGGCCATGGGCATGTCGGGCATCTCCAAGAGCCAGGTGTCTCGGTTGTGCGAAGAGATCGATGACAAGGTGAAGGCCTTCCTCGACAGACCCATCGAAGGGGAATGGCCCTATCTGTGGATCGATGCCACCTACCTCAAGGTTCGTCGCGGCGGCCGCATCGTCTCCGTTGCCGTCATCATCGCCGTGGGTGTGAACACCGACGGTCGACGCGAGGTGCTTGGGATGGAGATCGGCACATCCGAGGCTGAGCCAATCTGGACAGAATTCCTGCGCAAGCTGACCAGGCGAGGCCTGCGCGGAGTGAAGCTCGCGGTCTCCGATGCCCATGAAGGGATCAAGGCCGCTGTCTCCAAGGTTCTATCGGCTACCTGGCAGAGGTGCAGGGTTCACTTCATGAGAAATGCGCTGGCCCATGCCGGAAAGAGCGGCCGACGAGTGGTCTCCGCCTTCATCGCCACGGCCTTCGCCCAGGATACGCCGGAGACCGCAAGCACTCAGTGGCGCAACGTCGCCGACCAGATCAGGCAGAAAGTGCCGAAGCTCGCCCAACTCATGGACACCGCTGAAGAAGACGTGCTCGCCTATATGACCTTTCCCAGGCAGCACTGGACCAAGCTTCACAGCACCAATCCCATCGAGCGCCTCAATGGCGAGATCAAGCGGCGCACCGAGGTCGTCGGCATCTTCCCCAACGATGGCGCCATCGTCCGCCTCGTCGGCGCACTGCTGCTTGAACAGAACGACGAATGGGCCGTCCAGCGGTCCCGATACATGACCCTTGAGACCATCGCCACAATGAGCGATGATCCGCTCATCAGCCTGCCAGCGGCAAGCTGACACGTTCCCGGCTCTGTCCGGAAGGCACGGCGAGCGCCGAAGCTACACCACGCTGCGGGACACGATCGATAATTCCCGCCAACTGATCCGGATCAATATCCCCGCGCACCCGCACAACGACATCACCCAGAACGATCTCTACGGTCGCGCTGCCGTCCGTTTCAAAGCGCGCGAACTTCATCGGCTCGCTTTCCGACATGGTTCGACCGCCCAATGGCACCGTCAATGGCGCCATCGCCCCCGAGGAAAGGGCCTTCCTGCGCCATGCGTAGAGTTGCGACACGTCCAGTTCATAGGCGCGCGCAACCTCCGCCACCGTCCCTCCCGGCGAAAACGCTTCCGCCACAAGCCGCGCTTTCTCGTCATCAGACCAATGCCGCGGCGAACGTCGCGACGGCGTCGCCGTCAAAACTTCGAATGTCCGAACCTGATTCACCTTGTCGCTCATATGACTCTCCGCATGATTCATGCAGAAAATGAGCTTCCGAGCACAAACGCGCTACGTGGGATCGCCTACACGCTTACCCTGGAGTGGCGCTGCCTGATCCAGCGCATTGATCTTCTGCTCGATCAGCGGCAGGTAATGGACAGGGTCGAATATGACGTCTTCGCGTTCCCAGCATCGCGGATGACGCGCGATAATCTCGCCGCGGCAGCCGATCACCACCTTGTCCACATAGCCCCGAACCCAGACGTCCTGATGGCCGTAGGCGACCGGCACGGAATAGTCGTTCGTCTTGTAGCGCACCAGCGACTGGGCAGTCACAACAGCGCTGGCCTGGTCGCAGGCATCAAACGACGACGCCGGCAAGGGACGCATGGCCGCAAGATCGCGCTGCAGCCGTTCTCCGATCGTCTCGCTCTCGCCCCGCAGCTTGTCGCGCTGGCGTTTGCGGCACTGCTCTTCCAGAAAAGCGTTGAACGCATCCCATGTCGGGAACTGTGGGATCGGTACCATGAAGTTGCGACGGGCATAGCCCACGAGACCCTCGACATTCCCCTTGTCGTTGCCTTTCCCCGGACGACCGTAGCGATCCCGGATCAGATAGTGGGACAGAAAGCCGCTGAACAGCGCTGCCCGCTTGCGTGTGCCGTCGGGCAGGATCTTTGCCACCAGGCAACGGTCGTTGTCGTAGACGATCGACTGCGGCACGGCTCCAAAGAACGCGAACGCATGGATGTGGCCATCCACCCAGGCCTCAGCCACCGCCGCCGGATAGGCCCGCACGTAGCAGCCGTCGCTATGCGGCAGATCGAGGACGAAGAAGCGAGCTTTCTGCTCGACGCCGCCGATCACCACCGTCGCCTCGCCGAAATCGGCCTGCGCATGGCCCGGCGGATGCGACAACGGCACGAACACCTCCTGGCGGCGTTGATCCCGCTCGCGCATATAGTCCTTGATGATCGTGTAGCCGCCGGTGAAGCCGCACTCGTCACGAAGCCGGTCGAATACCCGTTTGGCAGTATGCCGCTGCTTGCGCGGCATCACAATGTCAGCTTCCAGCCACTGCTCGATCGTTGACACAAACGCATCCAGCTTCGGCCGTCGGATTGGTGTTCGTCGCTGATAGCCGGGCGGTGTCGAATAGGCCACCATCTTGGCAACGCTGTCACGCGATATGTTGAAATGCTTTGCTGCCTGACGCTGCGTCATCCCTTCGGAAACAGCCAGGCGAACCCTCAAATAAAGTTCCACGGTGTAGATCCCCTGTCCCTCCTGCGATCATTGCAGAAAGGAAATAGGTGGCCGGATTTTACTCCGCCCGCGGCTGGATTATTCCGCCGCTACCGTGGCCGACTTTTCCACCGCCGCTCTCATGCTCAACATATGCGCGAACTCAAACGTAGTCGCACAGCAATCGGGTTTCGCAGGAATGTCCCCTGATTGGATAAAACAGGAAAACTGCCCGAAACTGAAGTCGAAATGACGTTCAATTTGACGGGGGCTTAGCAATGGCTGTGGAGACTCTACACGCCGAGCACCGGCACATCGCAGCTCCCCACTTCGACGTGCGTCAACCGGCCGGAATCAATTCATTTGGCGCTTAGAATTGGTGATGTAGGGCGTCCCACTCATAGCGCCACGGTAAAAGCCTTCATCCAAGAAATGGAGCAGTTTTTTTGCGTCCGCCCGGCTTCCCGGAAGGACGATGCGATTATGTTCGATGACAATCGGAAACTCATGTTCCGCCGCAGCAGCGCCAATTGCTGCGACATTATACATATCCAAGGTGCCTCGGGAGCTGATTGCGTTCACGAGCTTTCTTATCCCTTGGTCCGCAATGCCTTTGAAGCCCGCGACATCCGCGACGCTAAGGCTCGCGTGTTGAGCGAAGGTTTCAATCTGTGCGTCCGTTGCCTCGGCATATAGCGACGCGAGATCGAATATCATCCTGACGTTAGAATAGCTTTTAAACCGGAGCGATTGGTGGTCCATTATTCCCGCGAGACGATCGTGTCCCGCAGCGTGGTGTAGCTTCGGCGCTCGCCGTGCCTTCCGGACAGAGCCGGGAACGTGTCAGCTTGCCGCTGGCAGGCTGATGAGCGGATCATCGCTCATTGTGGCGATGGTCTCAAGGGTCATGTATCGGGACCGCTGGACGGCCCATTCGTCGTTCTGTTCAAGCAGCAGTGCGCCGACGAGGCGGACGATGGCGCCATCGTTGGGGAAGATGCCGACGACCTCGGTGCGCCGCTTGATCTCGCCATTGAGGCGCTCGATGGGATTGGTGCTGTGAAGCTTGGTCCAGTGCTGCCTGGGAAAGGTCATATAGGCGAGCACGTCTTCTTCAGCGGTGTCCATGAGTTGGGCGAGCTTCGGCACTTTCTGCCTGATCTGGTCGGCGACGTTGCGCCACTGAGTGCTTGCGGTCTCCGGCGTATCCTGGGCGAAGGCCGTGGCGATGAAGGCGGAGACCACTCGTCGGCCGCTCTTTCCGGCATGGGCCAGCGCATTTCTCATGAAGTGAACCCTGCACCTCTGCCAGGTAGCCGATAGAACCTTGGAGACAGCGGCCTTGATCCCTTCATGGGCATCGGAGACCGCGAGCTTCACTCCGCGCAGGCCTCGCCTGGTCAGCTTGCGCAGGAATTCTGTCCAGATTGGCTCAGCCTCGGATGTGCCGATCTCCATCCCAAGCACCTCGCGTCGACCGTCGGTGTTCACACCCACGGCGATGATGAGTAACCGCCCGATTGCGACCGCCTGTCGGGAATGTCCAGGCTCGTTTATGAGCCGTCTATAACGACGTCGTTAGCGACGTGTTTTAGGCGAGGTCTGCGATGCGCGTGGAAATTCTCGGCGATGAACGTCGCCGACGTTGGAGTGATGAGAGCAAGCTGGAGGTCGTGCTGTCGGTAGGCATCGACGGTGCGTCGGTGACGGAGGTTGCGCGCCGGCATTCGGTGACGCGGCAGCAGGTTTACACCTGGCGGCGTGAATTGCGGAAGAAAGGCTTGCTCGCGCCGCCATCGACGACGGTGTTTCTGCCGCTGGACATGCCACCTCTCGGGGGCAGCAAAGAGGCTCCGGCTTTTGATGGCATGCAGGCTTTGCCTGCGATGATGGAATTGCACTTACGCTGCGGGCGAAGCCTTCGCTTCAGTGGCGATCTTGATGTGGTTGCACTGAAGCGCCTGATCCGGGCAATCGAGGCGGCATGATCGGGCCTGGGACAGGTGTTCGTGTTTATCTCGCCTGCGGTGTCACGGACATGCGCAAGGGGATCGAGGGGCTGGCAGCTCTTGCCCAGGATGTGCTGCGCCAGAAGCCGACGGGAGGCGCGGTCTTTGCGTTTCGGGGCAAGCGGGGCGACCGTTTGAAACTTTTGTATTTTGATGGCCAGGGGTTCTGCCTCTATTACAAGGTTCTGCAGAAAGGTCGGTTTCCCTGGCCGTCGGCAGCAGATGGGACAGCCCGGTTGACGTCTGCTCAACTGGCGATGCTGTGGGAAGGGATTGATTGGCGACGACCCGACTGGGGCGCTCCTCCAGCCCGTGTTGGTTGATTTTATCCCACTGAATCTGCGTGTTTTTATGGATATTGAGCCTGACCTGTGGTAGTCAGGTTCATGTCGAATGTTAGCCAAAATCTTCCCGACGATCCGGCCTTCCTGAAGGCGATGATCGCGTCGCTTGAGGCGAAGAACGCGAAGATGTCGGCGACCTTGCAGGCGCATGATCAGTTGATCCAATCCCTGCGGCTACGCATCGCCAGGCTCAAGAAACATGGCTTCGGCAAGTCATCGGAAAAGATCGAACGGGAAATCCAGCAGTTGGAACTGGCCCTGGAGGACCTGATGATTGCCGCCTCGGAAAGCAGAGCCGAGCCGCTCGCCGAGGTCAAGGAAACGGAGCTTGGGCCTCCTGAGGCAAGCAAGCCGGAAAAGACCATGCGACGCCGTCCGCGCGTGTCGGACAAGGCTGCTCGCGAGCGCAGGGAACTCGACCCCGGAACGCACTGCCCCGCTTGTGGTGGCGAATTGCGGCTTGTTGGTGAAGACGTCAGCGAAATCCTCGACATGATCGCCGCACAGATGAAGGTCATCGAGGTTGCTCGGCTGAAGAAGTCCTGCCGTTGCTGCGAGAAGATGGTGCAGTTGCCCGCGCCCAGCCGTCCGATACCGGGCAGCATGGCGGGCGCAGGACTGCTCGCCTACATCCTGGTCTCGAAGTTTGACGACCACCTGCCGCTCTATCGCCTGAACGAAATCTTCGCCCGCATGGGCGTTGATATCCCCGACAGCACGCTGGTCGATTGGTGTGGCCGCGCCATGCGGGTGCTCCTGCCGCTGATCGAGTTGATCGAAGCCGCGATCATGAGCAGCGATCTTCTCCATGCCGACGACACGCCGATCCGGGTTCTTGATCGTTCTGTGCGAGACAAGGGGCTGGGGAAAGGGGTGAAGAAGGGCAGGCTCTGGACCTATGTCCGGGACCAGCGCCCATGGGCGGGCACAGCTCCGCCCGGTGCGGTCTATTACTTTGCTCCCGACTGGAAGCAAGAGCATGTTCAACGTCACCTCAGCCAAGCAAGCGGCATCCTTCAGGCCGACGGCTACAAAGGTTATGCGAAGTTGTATGAGGCCGGAGCGGACGGGACACGCCGCTTCCGCGAGGCTTCGTGCTGGGCGCATTGGCGGCGCGACTTCCATGATATATGGACCTCAAACAAGTCCGAGATAGCCCGCGAGGCTCTCGACCGTATCGGCGCGCTTTACGATATCGAGCGTGAGGTTGCAGGCAAGCCTGCCAATATCCGTTTTGCCGCGCGCCAGAAGCACAGCAAGGCAAAGGTCGAAGCCTTGCGTGTCTGGGCCGAGGCGCAACTTACCCGCATCCCCGGCAAGAGCGATCTGGCGGGAGCTTTCCGGTATGGCCTGAGCAGGTGGTCCTCGTTCTGCCTGTTCCTGGAAGACGGTCGTGTCGCAATCGATAACAATGCAGCAGAACGGGCGTTGCGTCCTATCGGCGTTGGAAGGCGCAACTGGCTCTTCGCGGGTGCCGACACTGGAGCAGAAACCTTGGCGCGGGCCATGACAATTATCGAAACCGCCAAGATGAATGGCCTTGATCCGCAGGCCTATCTGGTTGACGTGCTGGACCGCATTCAGGATCACAAGATCAATCGCCTGGCGGAGCTGCTTCCATGGAACTGGAAGCCGATGACGGCAGTTATCTGCGCCGAGGCGGCCTGATGGCAGCGGTTCGCTTCGTCTTCACTGTCGATTATGTCGCCGAGATCCTCGATGAGGACGTCGACCTCCTCCGGGAGATCATCAGCAATGATGACAATCTGACCTATGGCAATATAATCAGCGTCGTAACCGGAGACGACGAGAGTACGTCAGCTTTAACAGACGATGGCGTTGACGAACTCAGGCAGATGCTCAGCGACGCGCGTAGGTCTGCAGAAACATGGCAGGAGTTCCTCGATTGCTTCGTCCTCGACGAAGACATCGCCGCACGCGTCAAGACATATTCCCCACGGTAACAATCGGGCGGTTACGATGATGACGGCAACGGAGACGATGCGGCCGCCGCGACGAACCTTGAGGTAGGTGGCATCGATCCACAGATAGGGCCATTCCCCTTCGATGGGTCTGTCGAGGAAGGCCTTCACCTTGTCATCGATCTCTTCGCACAACCGAGACACCTGGCTCTTGGAGATGCCCGACATGCCCATGGCCTTGACCAGGTCGTCGACGGAGCGAGTCGAAACGCCCTGGATATAGGCTTCCTGGATCACCGCCGTCAGAGCCTTCTCAGCCATCCGGCGCGGCTCAAGGAAACTCGGGAAATAGCTGCCTGTGCGAAGCTTCGGAATGCGCAGCTCGACGGTGCCAGCACGTGTCTCCCAATCCCGGTCGCGATAGCCGTTACGTTGGGCAAGTCGGAACTCATTCTTCTCGCCGTAGCCCGCGCCGGTCTTCGTGCCGACCTCCAGCGCCATCAGCTTCTCGGCAGCAAAGCCGATCATCTCGCGCAGCAAATCGGCGTCGGCACTCTTCTCAACGAGTGAGCGCAGGTTCATCATGTCGTCGGTCATCGGTGATCTTTCCATCAGGTTGGTCTTCAACAACCCGACCCTACCGGAAAAACACTGGTGACCGCCGCTACCCTGCTACACCACCTCCAGGGACACGATCGCTAGAAACGCCGAGCGCGCCCACTAACAACCGCTGACTGGTGATTTGCGCCGACGTTCCTATCCTGACTAGCAGTCTCGTTCGGACTGTTTTAATCGGTCTTGTCGGATGGATTACTGAGCGAAAAGATCGCGATTTTCCGCGTCTGAGGTTAGCAGTTGTGGGGCCGATAGCGGACTTCGGCGAACCGCGGCGGTCTTGCCGCTTTCGTCTCTCGCGTTCGAGAAGCAGTCAGACCGCAGGCGGCCCCATATTAGTCATTCAATATGATCGCTTAACTTCCTTCGTGATTTTCAGATACCTGTAAAAGTATACACAACGACAACCTCGTGAATACAGATCGCAGTCAAATGATTGCTCCCGTCAGAGAAGGCCTTTGGCCTTGAGGTCGGCGGCGAAGGTTGCAAGCGGCATGACCAGCGTGAGTGGGCGGTTCTCAAGCGGCTCGGCCCCGTAGCCGGCATACCATTGCGCTGCCCGCGCGCCCTTGGCGTCGATGATCAGCAGCACGCCGCCGGCCTCGGCCGCGATCCGTAGGCAGCGCAACGCAACGGCCGCGAGGAGTTGGCCGCCCAAACCCTGGCCCGCTACCGTCACGTCGGTTGCGATGCGTGCCAGCTTGAAACCGCAAACCTCGTGCTGGGCCAATCCTTTCGTCATCGATGCCGGCACAACTTCATGGGCTATGGCGGAGGGAGCGACGGTGTAGAATCCGAGCACGCGATTGGGCGTGGCAACGTCGATCGCGCAGAAAGTCTTTGAGGCATTCTGTTCGTGGCTTTGACGCGCGTAGCGCCGGAGGAAATCGTTCATCGCGGGATCGCCGCAGTCGAAGGACTGTCGATCATGCGACTTCGCGATTGCTTCCTCTCTCCAGGCGGGCAGTGTCATAGGGTGTCGGGCAACGCCGCGATTGCCGCCCGCAGCTTTGCGTTGGGCTTGGGCGGATTTTCCAGCAGCTCAAGCACGCGCGCATGATCGCGCGACGAGAGCCGAACGACCTCGGCTGCCTCGATCACGGCTTCGGCCTCCCGCAAGACGGTCTGGGTCACGAAGTTGGTCAGGTCGGTGTTGCGCAATGCGGCCGCGCGCACGAGCTTGGCCTTCGTTTCCGGCGAGACACGCAGATTCATGCGCTTGTTGTCATCCACGGCAGCTTGGGGCATCTCCGTCTCCCTTGTGAAGTGTACTTGTTCAAGATGTACGTGATCTTGGTCTGATTTTCAAGACTGTGCGTCTTGATGGCGTACATTATCCTCCGGTCGTCGCTGCTATGGTGCGTTTAGGTGGTCCCGCAGGGGAGGGCTTCCTATTAAGCCTTTCCGGTCAACGCCCCAAGGCCTCCGTATACCGGCCGTAAGATTCCGCCGGACTGTCGTATCGGATTGTAGTACAAGACTGTCGTACAGGAATATCAGGTGATAAGGATTTAGTAAGCTTCTCAACGGCTTGAAATGAGGTGGATTCTCTAGCTGGGAATCCTGGCGCCCCAGCCATTTCTCGTTTGTTAATCTGAAGGGCGATTTCTAATCTCGTGACCTGCGAATTAACCCTCGCGTCGCTGTTCTCGCGACTGCTATCGCGCACCAGATCCAAAGAGGACTGTGCGTATTGTTTTAAATAGGACAAGCAGATCAAGGTCGAAAGAGAGGTGTTTTATATAGTAAAGATCGTAGGAAAGTTTGATTAATGCCTCTTCCGGGTTGCTTGTATATCCACTATTGACTTGTGCCCAGCCTGTTATCCCGGGAAGAACAAGAAGTCGATGGGTATATTTTGGAATTACGCGCTCATATTCCCGAGAAAGGTCCATTGCTTCCGGGCGCGGGCCGATAAGAGACATGTCGCCAATTAAAATATTATAAAGTTGGGGTAATTCATCTAGGCGAACTCTGCGGATAAATCTGCAGCCAGGCATAATTCGATTATCGCCGATATTTGTCGCGCCGCCGCTGGTACCTTTATACATTGTGCGGAATTTGTACATGCGGAAGCGGCGACCGCCAAAGCCGCGTCGAATCTGAACGAAAATCACCGGCTTCCCATCAAGGAAATACAGAAAAAGTGCGACAAACGATGCGATTGGTAGCGTTAGCGGTAGCGTGATAATAACAGCCAGAACGTCTAGGCTACGCTTGAGGCGGGCATATATTAACTGGCTTGGGCTATAGTTAAGGTGCGTAATATCGAAGCTGGAAATATCCAGCCGACCGCGCTGTACTTCAAGATAACGTGTCCAAGGCATGATTTCGATGCCGCCCAGATAGCAGTTGGCGAGAAATGCCGACCAGGCCTCACTATGATGCTCATGCGGGTCGATCAACACGATTTCGTTGTTTGCAAGGTCTGCGTCGGGGCCAGATAGAATTGGTAGGCCACCCAGTTCACTCATCACATCTGTGGCTCGGTCGAAGGGTGCAAGCGCTGCCCGTGCTCCAAACTGGCGGTGAAATCTGAGATTGGCATAGACCATCACCGTCAACACGATTGGGAGGCACCACAACAACGCCAGGTAGCTTACTGGAATGCGTAGGGCCGAAAGGACGCTTACCGCGACGCTGAATAAGCCTATGCTGACGATAGAGGCGGCGACGACTGGTGCTTCGTGCCGGCGAAAAGCCGACAGGATGGCGGCAGAAAATACCGGTACGCAGGCGAGTGTGCCGATCGTCGAGAGAATATTGAGCCAATCGTCACGGCCCCAACGAGTGGTAATGGCGACATAAGTCAGCGCCAGCAACCCTATGGTTACAGCGACAGAACCTGCAAAACTGCGCAGCTCGCGCAAATATTTATGGCGGCGCGTCCGCCCACCCTGCGCAGTGACATAGGAAAGATCGCGTACGGGATAGTGCGGGCCAGATTTGCGGCGCACTCGTCTTGCCCGTTTTTCCACTTGCAGCCCCGATAAACGTTCGGAGCTTCATCACAGCTCCATGATTTCCATCATTCGCGCGTTGATTGCCTTTACATCAAAGCGCTCCTCGGCCAAAATACGGCTCTGTCTGCCCATCTCGACGATCAGGGCGGGATTGTCAATGAAATGCTGCATGGCGTCGGCGAGCGATGAGGCATCGCGAGGCGGCACCAGAAAGCCGTTACGGCCTTCGATTACGGTTTCGCGGCAGCCAACCCAGTCGGTTGTAATAATGGGACGTGCCATGGCCATCGCTTCTTGAATGCTGCGGGGAACGCCTTCTCGATAAAAGGAAGGTAGGACGAAAACACTGGTCTGTTCCAACCAGGGACGCACAGGTACGTGTCCGGTCCATTCCACCGATCCATCGGCCACCCAAGCTGAAAGCTCTGCCTCGCTTACGGACTCGGGGTTGCTGTCGCGTCCGCCTACCAACAAAAACCGGATTTGTGGATTGCGCATTCTTATGAGGCGGGCTGCTTCGACGAACTCGACGACCCCTTTGTCCCGCAAGAGGCGGGCTACCAAAGTAAAGGTCACAGGGGCCAGGACCGGTGGGGCCGATCGCCACTGTCCAAGGTCGACGCCAATACCGCCGAGCTTGACGGCCTTTTGTGGCAGCGCAAGATTCATGCGCGTGAAGTCGGCAATATCATCGTCGTTGAGGAAAAATATGCGTTTGGCGCGCTGGAGTGAAAAACGATAAAGCCCCTTGACCAATCGGCGAAGGCCCCTCTTGGCAAAGCCATCGTCCGGGCGCGCCATAAACACATAGCCAAGTCCTTCGATCATGGCGAAGCAGTGGGGTACGCCGGCAAGCCAAGCTGCGATCGTGCCATAGATGACCGGCTTGGCGGCGTAGGCAAGAATAAGATTAGGTTTTATTTTCACCAAGCTTCGCCACAATGAAACGAGGGTCGTTAGATCGGCGAGTGGATTTGTACCGGTGCGCGAAAGGGTTATCTCGACCGGCTGCGCTCCAAGCTGCCGCAAAGCCTGTTTCGCAGAATTGTCAATTTCTGGTGCTAGCGCATAGACCGTGTGGCCGCGTGCGACCATATCCGTGATCAGCGGGCCGCGGAAGTTGATCAGCGAAAAGGCCTGATTGCCAATAATTGCGATTGAGGTCATGCGTACATTTCCGAGGACAGCGGCGGATACTCGTTAGAACAGGTGAAACAACAGGTTGTCATAGGGAAGCCAATATTCGGCAAAGCGAGAGCGCATGAGCCAGACCGTCAGCATAGCACCATATAAACCAACCACCGCGATTCGGAACATCTGTTGTGCGACGAAGGATTTGAGTTCTGCCTCGACGAGGTTGGCGACGTGCAATTGAAGAGGGATAAAATAGAGTCCCAGTCTGTCGGCAAAGGTTGAAGTGAGGAATGCGAGTGGTAATAGAATGAAACTTCCAAGCGCAGATAAAGTCCAGATGCCATTGCGAGAGTTGAGAAGAGTCTGCTGGCGCACCAGCCAGATAAAGATTGCGCCCGCAAGAAATCCCAAGCCAAGCCGAGGTAGCGCGCCTGCGGATTGCATTATGTTGGTATCTGGGGTCGATACATAAGCTTCCGATACATAGGCCCCAAACAAGAAATTCAGGCGCCCGGCAGATAGTATTATAACGTAAGTCCCTGCAATGGCTGCCATTAAGGCTGCTTGCAATGCGTTCCTCCAGTTTAGGGGGAGGCTGCTCAGTAATATGGTTGGAAGAAAGAAACCGGCTGCCGTAAGGTGAAATAGGGCGGCGAGCATCACGAACCCAATGGCACTCCAAAAATGCTCTCGTTCCAACGATAGGATTGCAAGCATACAGATGCCTATGGCTGCTGACTGTCGTGTATACCCCATATAGACAACGATAATAAGATAAGGCGTCGCCACCACAAGGCTCAGCCATGGGTTGGCCCGACTACGACAGAATATAGAAAGTGGTATTATCGCCAGCAAAGCGCAAACAAAGTTTGGAAAGTATATTCCGCCAAATTTATTAGATCCGACCCAGTTTATAAGAGAGTATCCCGGCTCCAATATATGTAGTGCGGTACCAAGTGAGGCGCCTGATGCAAGATTAAGTATTTCATGATAGCTTCCCCAATCCCCCCCAATTTCTTCTCGTAATCCAACAAATAGTACCAATGAAATAACCAATAAAATAAAGAAATTCTTCTCTCTATGTTTCAGGAATTTCTCTCCGAGCAGGGCGGAAAGAGCGATGATCGCATATAATATGTAATATGTAATCATTTTCCCTTTTTTCTTCGTCTAGGTAGGTGGTTTTAACGGTGTCTTGGTAGTTTATTGTTGATTATATGTCATCATTTATCCGCCCACGATTTGTAGTAATTTTCCGCCATAGTCTGCAGGGAAAAATTATCTTCGATGCGCTGCCGCACCTGCTGTTTCCTAAGTATCCAGTTTGGAGTATCTCTGATCTCGCACAGAGCCTCCGTGATAGCGTTGGCTAAAGCTTGAGCCTCCCTGGGCGGAACTACCCAGCCGGTTGCTCCGACGATGTCTTTGGCGTCTCCGACATCAGTAACGATGCCGGGAACGCCGCAAGCCATCGCCTCGGCAACAACATTTGGAAATGCTTCATTGTAAGATGGTAACACGTGTAAATCGAGTGCGTTCATCACCGCTGGGACATCAGTCCGACGGCCAAGTAGGTGGACGTTGTCGAGTAGGGCGGCCGCGTATAGTAATTCCTGAAGTTCGGAATTGTTCTTATCGCAGTCAGAGCCGGCCAAGACGAGGTGTAGATGCGGATGCTGCTCTCGCACAACGCGTATTGCCGCTATTAGATTGGCGTGATCCTTCTGCGGGTCCCAACGTCCAACTGTTCCTACTACATATGCGTCATGCGCAATGCTGAGCTCCCGACGCACGTGCTCACGCGCCAGCAAGTCGGGGCAGAAAAATGAAACATCGTACCCGTTAGGTATGACTGTAAACTTTACAGCCGTATACCCTCTGCATATGTGAGCGTCACGGGCTTTCTTCCCACAGGCAATGATCTTGGTCGGAATATATCGTGAAAGTCGCGCGCAGGCCCAATCAACCAGCCTAGTGCTATTGCCAGTCGTTCCTGGAATGAGCGTAGTATGATGAATGCCCCAGTAAACCTCGGTTCCGCCAATAAGCTTGGCGACAACACCACCAATCAGATTGGCGTGAAACATCCATGTCTGTACTATCTGCGGGCGCTCCTGACGCAGGATTATCCAAAGTTGTCGGAGGCCTCCGAATGTTAGCCTGCCTTTGGGCATGTTTAGGCTTTTGACTGGTATTCCCTTCGCCTCAAGCATTGAGCCATACTTGCCGGAATCGGTTAATGAAACAACGAGATGGTGGTCGCCGGGATGCTCATAGGTGGCAAGACGGTAGAGTGTCGCCTCGGCGCCACCGTCTTTTAATCCGGTGATAATGTGAACAATTTTCATTGGATTCGCCGATGATTCTTGTGTGTTTTTAGTTTTTCTTCGCAATATATATTCAATGTAGTATTCTCTCAGATTTATTAATGCGCGCCTTAAGTAATTCATATAGTTTATTTGGAAGGATAATTATTGCTACAGCGTGAAGTTTCATTTTCATCGGGGCATCGATTGCTGAAATAATATAATATAAGCTCTTAATTGGGGATTTTTTGCCAATTGTGATGGCGGTTGTTATAAGGGAGGCTGCAATGGCACGATTGAATTGCTTGTGTTCTTTGTATTTATTTAGTATGAGTTTACGCGCATCGTGCATGGCGTAAACTCGAGCGTGAGTGTTGTTATCATGAAGACGGTATTTTGATACAATAAAGGGTGTGGATTTTAGCTTGAATTTCTCATTTTTGGTAATTTTCAGCCACATATCCCAATCTTCGATTATTACATCCTCGCTAAAGCCGCCAACGCTTCGAAGTATTTCTGTCTTTAATAACGAGGCTGGAGCCTGCAGACGGGCTGTGCCTAGGAAGATATCGGTAAATATCCATTCCCCTCGCTGTCCTCGCACACCAAGCGACTTTCCCTGATCGTTTATCATCTCGACAGCGCCAAACGCTCCCGCAAGATCATTTCTATGCCGTAATTCGCGTACCAGAAAGGCAATCTTCTCCGGCAATGCTGCATCATCCGATGCAAGCGGTGAAAAATATTCCCCTTGTGCCCACTCCAAGGCTTCATTGAGCGTTGCGCTTAGTCCTTTATTCAGTCGGCTGCGAAACTCGAATCGGGCAAAGCGTCGCTGGCATGCTTCAATATAGGAACGTATAATTTCAGCAGAATTATCGGCTGAACCATCATCAATGATGATCAACTCAATGTTCAGATAAGTCTGATCGAGAATACTCTGAATAGACTCTCCCACAAACTGAGCATGATTGTAGGAGGGAATACAGATGGTGACGAGCGGTTCAGTGATTTGTGTCATGATCTAGCCTGGAGTCTGGTATGCGGCCAATTACCCGGGCCGGAATGCCGCCTGCGATGACATTGGCCGGGATATCAGTACTGACGACCGCTCCACTGGAGATGACAGAGTTTTCACCGATTGTCACTCCTTTTAATACCGTCACATGTGATCCAATAAATACGTTGGAGCCAATAGTTACGGGAGCGGTGCGGATACTGCCATCTAGACGACGTTGTGGATGAAGGTCGTGGAAATCGGAGTCGTAGACGGTAAAATTGGTCCCGATTAAAGTTTGAGCCTTGATTCGGATCGTCTCGCGCTGCGCAATAATAACGGCTTCATTGTTGATCCAGACGCCATCTTCAATCAGCACCACAGCTGTAATCTCTCGGGCTTCGATGTAGATGCTGCCGCTAAGGAAATGTGCAGAAGGCCACACCCCCAGATTGCATTTTCCGAGGAAAATTTTTCCTTTTCCTAAAAGTATTGTTGGTTGTATACTTTTGGAGAGATTCCGAGCTGGACGGTTATTTGAAAGTAAGAAATAGAAGAACCGACGCGGGATCTGTGATGATTTTATCAATATAAAATGCAAGCGATTCTGAATTTTCCGAAGTAATTTCATTTTATATTTCTACTTATATAGGAAATCATAAAGGCGAAATGCAGCGTGTGATTGACTGCATAAGCTATTTGTGCGCCTTCTACCCCAAGTTTTTGAGTCCCTATCACCACCAGTACGTACCATAGGGCGCCGAAGGTAATCTCGGTTAAGATGAAAACGCGAGCCAGTCCGCGCGCTAGGAGAACGTAACCTAAGAGCCACCCGCAAATCTTTACCACATCGCCTGTCATCTGCCAGCGGAAGAGTGCAGTCATGGGAGCGAAATCGGAAGTGAATAGCATGGCAACGATGAAATCGCGCAGTAGGTAGATGGCAAAAGCACTGATAGCGGTGAGCGGGATGAGCAGGCGGCAGCCGTGCATGATTTCCCGCTTTATCTCGTTTGCGTCGCGGATTTCTGCAAGGCGCGGCATATAGTAGACTGAGAGCGGAACGGTGACGACCATGAGATACAGGCTGCTAATCCGCATCAAGGCTTCCCAATAACCGGCGTAGATGGCACCGAACTGGCCGGCCAGATGTTGACGGATAAGGATCTGCGTTAGCGGAATCACGGCGGCTGAGGTCAGGGCCATGGCTGTGAACTTGAGTAATTCGCGCAGTGCCTCGTTATCGATGCGGCCAAATAGCATGGAGGGGCGCAACCAGGGCTGGCGCAGGCATAGCGCTGCAGAAACGAAGAAAATGATTGCCTGATTGAGGGAGAGTGCGATCAGCGCGCCGCGCAAGCCTAGCCAGATCGTCAGCGTGCCAATAAGAATCAGCCCGATGAGGCTGCCTGTAATATTAATAAGGACAAATAGCCCTATCTGCTTCTTGCCGTTGAGAATGGCAAGCAACAGCCCGTTGAGTGCAATAAACAGCAAGCTGAAGCCTAGCCAGAGGAAGGCGTCCCATAAAGCGCTGTCCCCCAGCACCATTGCCGACAATGGCGCGCTTATGGCAATCAGCAACATCCCCGTTAGCACACTTCCGACAATGCAGATCGTGCCTGCCGTGCGCCACGTGCCGATCTGCCTAGTCTCATCGTCAAAATACTGGGCTGTTCGCTTCGTTACCCCGGCATTGACCGCGCCGCTGGCGAAAGTCGTGAGTATCGCTACAAGGCTCTGAAACTGGCCGATTATAGCGTAGCCAGCCGGTCCAACATAAATGGCCAGTATCTTGTTGAGGGCGATCGCGTTCAAAATGCGAATGCCGACGGCAATCGCATTGAGAAGGCTGGTTTTGATAAGAGTCACGAAATGGGCCTGTGGAAGGCCCGTATCGCGTCGATCACGAGATCGACGTCGCTGTCGGTCATGGTGGGGCCGATAGGCAGGCTGAGGACCTCGGCATGCATGGCCTCGCTTATTGGGAAATCGCCTAGCTTATAGCCCAGATACGAATAGGCCTTCTGTAGGTGCGGCGGAATGGGATAATGAATGAGCGTGCCGATATCGCGCTTCTTCAGAAATTGCTGCAAGGTCCCGCGCCGGGCGCTGCGGATCACGAAAAGGTGCCAAGCGGGTTCGGCGCCTATGGCGACGTAGGGCAAGGTCAGGTCTTCGATATCGGCTAGCGATTCGCAATAGCGGGCGGCAATCGCGGTACGCCTATCGTTGTCTGCATCCAATCGCGGTAGCTTAGCGCTGAGGAAGGCTGCTTGAAGTTCGTCAAGACGGCTGTTGAAGCCAAGCACCTCATTCTCGTATTTATGTCGCGACCCATAGTTGCGCAGCATGTCAAGGGACTGCGCCAACTCAGCGTCATCAGTCGTTATCGCGCCGGCGTCGCCTAGCGCACCCAGATTCTTGCCGGGATAGAAGCTGAATCCCGCTGCGTCGCCGAGTGCGCCGGTTCTCCGACCGCGCCAGCGGGCTCCCTGCGCCTGTGCGGCGTCCTCCAAAATCTTGATTCCGTGGCGCCGTGCGATGTCGCCAATCGTGTCCATGTCGGCTGGCTGGCCGTAGAGGTGCACGGCTACGATCGCTTTGGTTCGCGGAGTGATTGCCGCCTCGATTAGGGCCGGATCGATATTGAAAGTCCTATCCACCGGTTCCACAGGCACGGGCGTGGCGCCCGCGTAGGTCACCGCCAGCCAGGTGGCGATATAGGTGTTGGCGGGCACGATGACCTCGTCGCCTGGGCCGATGCCCCAGGCGCGCAGCACCAGATGTAGGGCTTCCAGTCCGTTCCCGACGCCAAGTGCATACGTACTGCCGCAATAGTTAGCAAAAGCTGCCTCGAAGACAGCCATTTCCCTGCCCATAATCAACCAGCCGCTTTCAAGGACGCGCTCGAGCGCATCATGGAAAGTAGCCTTGTCTTGCAGATTGATGGATTTGAGGTCGAGGAAGGGGATCGTCATTCGGATTCCGCTGAAAGTGTACGTAAAACGCGGGCTGGATTGCCAATTACGACTGCTCCGTCGGGGACATTTCGCGATACCAAGGACCCGGCACCAACCATTGCATTTGCACCAACAGTGACGCCCGGAAGTATGGTGGCATTGGCGCCGATGCTGGCTCCTGACTTAACAATCGTACGGGAATAGGCCGATGGCTTTTGGCGCGAACGAGGAAATGGGTCATTGGCGAAAGTCACATTCGGTCCAATGAACACATCATTTTCCAAAGTTACCCCATCCCAAACTTGAACGCCGGACTTTATGGTCACCCTATCACCAATAATAGTACCACCCTCGATTAAGACGTGGGCACAGATGTTGCAATCAGATCCGATAACCGCTTTGTCCAAAATAACAACAAATTGCCAAATGCGGCTCCGTGCGCCAATAGTTACTTCACGTACATCCGCCAATTGGTGGATAAATGGGGCATCCTCGTTTCCGTTTTTCGTCGCTTCGATAAACTCACCATAGTCGCGTATGTAGTCCGCTTCATCGTAGATAGCGCTGGCCAAGACCAGCAACACGCAATCGGGCGTAAAATCATGCATTTCACGCCATAACATGGGGCCAACATAGAGACCTCGAGTCGGGTCGTCTAACCGGACGTTCTCGCGTTTCCGGCCGTCGTCCAGAACGAAGCTGCAGGCACCGGCAACACAGATGGCAACCTGTTCGAGCGCCTTGTGGGCGTGAAAGCCGCGCGGTTCGTCTGGTTGTGGATCGCATAGATAGTAGACGCGGCGGATAGTAAAAGGGACCTGTGCTCCGGCTTCTGCGACGCAGAGTTGTCCGCGTGCATCGGTGAGGGATTTGAGGTCGATCCAGCGAACCAAGCTCATGGGGAAGCCTCTGATAGGGACAGGAGATATTGCCCGTAGCTGGTCTTGTCTAGGCGGTGTCCCGCCTCGCGAATCTGGGCGCGAGTAATCCAGCCATTATGGAGTGCGATTTCCTCAAGGCAAGCGATCTTCAGGCCTTGTCGGCTCTCCACCGTTTCCACGAAATGGGCCGCCTCTAGCAAGCTTTCGTGCGTACCGGTGTCGAGCCACGCAAAACCGCGCCCCAAGACCTTGGTGCGCAGCGCGCCGCGCGCGAGATAAGCCTCGATCACACTCGAAATCTCTAATTCTCCGCGCGCTGAAGGGCGCACAGTCCGTGCAATGTCGCATACCTCAGCGTCGCAAAAATAAAGACCTGTAACTGCGAAATTGGATTTTGGCTGCTGGGGCTTTTCCTCCATGCCGGTCACCCTGCCATCCTGATCGAACGTGACGACGCCGAACCGTTCCGGATCTTTGACACGATAGGCGAAAATTGTCGCGCCGGATGTCAGGGCAGCAGCGGAGCGAAGCATGGGAGAAAAGCCCTGGCCGTAGAATATATTATCTCCCAGAACCAGTGCCGCGCCTTGCCCGCTCAGGAATTCCTCTCCAATGAGGAAGGCTTGCGCCAAACCGTCCGGTCGCTCTTGAACGGCATAAGTCAAGGTAATGCCGAACTGCGATCCGTCTCCCAGCAGGCGGCGGAAATTGTCTTGGTCCTGCGGGGTGGTAACAAGCATGATCTCGCGAATGCCTGCCAACATAAGCACCGACAGCGGATAATAAATCATCGGCTTGTCATAGATCGGCAAAAGCTGCTTGGAAACGCCTTGCGTAATCGGATAGAGGCGGGTTCCTGAGCCGCCAGCCAACACGATACCCTTCATCGATCCGCTCCTCCCGCTAATCCCAGCCGCTCGAGACGATAATCGCCAGCGACCAGCGGTCGCCACCACTGCGGATTGGACAGATACCAGGCTACAGTTTTGGCTAGGCCGGATTGCAAGGTCTCCTGCGGAACCCAGCCGAGTTCGCGCTCGATTTTGCCTGCATCAACGCCGTAACGCCGATCATGGCCTGGGCGGTCGGCGACAAACGTAATAAGGTCGGCGTAGTCGCGTATGCCTTCGAGCCTTTCAGGAGCCTGGCGGTTCAGTTCGCTGCAAATGGCGCGAACGAGGTCGATGTTACGCCATTCGTTGTGTCCTCCAACCATGTAGGTCTGTCCGACGGTGCCATGGGCCAGCACGGTGAATAAGGCGCGGGCGTGATCCTCGACAAACAGCCAGTCCCGAACGTTTCTACCGTCGCCATAGACCGGTAGCGGTTTGCCGGCGAGAGCGTTCAGAATCATATGGGGAACAAGCTTTTCCGGAAAGTGGCGGGGCCCGTAATTGTTCGAGCAATTGGTCACCAGAACGGGGAGTCCATAAGTGCGATGCCAGGCTCGCACCAGATGGTCAGACCCTGCCTTGCTGGCAGAATAGGGTGAGCTTGGCTCATAGCGCGATGCTTCGGAGAATGCTGGCGCGTCTGGCTCGAGGTCGCCGAATACCTCGTCGGTGGAGATGTGCAGGAATCTGAAGCTGCCCTGTCTATCCGGCGGAAGCCTAGACCAATATCGCCGTGCGCACTCCAACAGAACAGAGGTGCCGAGGACATTGGTTTGAATGAATGCGGCGGGCTCATCGATAGAGCGGTCTACATGTGATTCTGCCGCCAGATGCATGACCGCATCAGGCTTGTGTTGCTCGAATATCGCGGCAAGCGCATGTCCGTCGCAAATATCGATATTTGCGAAACTGTAGTCAGCTCGTTTTTCCACGTCTGCAAGCGAGAGTTTGTTTGCCGCATAAGTGAGCTTGTCCACGTTGACAACTGACACACCCGGTCGGGCAAGCAGATCGTGAACAACGGCGGAGCCGATAAAGCCATATCCACCGGTTACAAGAATTTTCATTTCGTTCAAACTGCCTGATACTGCTGGAAATCCGGTACACTGTCTGTATGCCGGCTGTGCGCCGCCAAGTTAAGATGTCCGTTATAAACAAGCGCAGGGCGCCCTGAATGTGCAAGTCTCGGACCGAGGCATCTCGACACATATCACATCCCCTCCTCATTGCAATCGTTCGCAGGATGATCGCGTCCGTTCCACTTTGAAATCGAAACGCGCCTTGCCGGTTGCAAAGTCGAGCCGAAAGTAGTACGCGCTGCCGGAAAGTCGAGGCTTACGCGCGCGATATCTCGGGAAAATGGTTGGAAATGAGTCTTCGTATCTACGCGATCAATCTCGACCGTTCAATTGATCGCTGGAACGTACTGTCCCGTCAGGCGGAAGCCCTTGGTCTTCCCCTTTCTCGCGTGCCCGGTCACAATGGTGCGGCGATATTGCCTGAGGACCGCATTGATTGCGATATGCGGGCCTTCGAGCGTAACAACGGTCGTACGATCTTGCCCGGCGAATACGGTTGTTATCGCAGCCATCTCGAAGCCCTCGCCGCCTTTTATCAAACCGGCGAGCCGGTGGGTGTCATCGTAGAAGATGATATCGAGCTTTCTGCGGACCTTCTCGTTCGCGCTGGATCTGCCGTCGAAGCTCTACCGGAGGCGGATGTTATAAAGCTTTTCAATCATCGTATTGTCGGTTTCAAGCGTGCCGTGGTGTCGAGAACGGGCGATGAAATTGGCCGTACGATGCATGGCCCCCAAGGCTCGGCTGCGTGCTATGTGGTCACACATCTAGGCGCCGAAAGGCTGATCGAAGGCTTGAAAATCATGGAGTACCCGTGGGATGTTGCACTCGAACGAGGCTGGGCTTCTGGTGTGCGCATTTACACGACGCGTCAGGATGTAGCTTCTCCTACGCGAGACGGGACAACGATTGCCACGCAGTCAGCCTATCGAGCTTCAAAATTTCCATGGTGGAAGCGGTTAAGGACCTACGGCATCCGCATCGTCGAAGCCGCCCGCAGGATTGCCTATGTGCACAACGGCTGATTTTCGAGGGGGCGCGTGTGAACGCGCGCGTGCTCCCCTGTTTTCCATGCTCTGGGCAATCATGGCGTCGGCCATGCTCATCGAGAGTGACGTCTATCGCTATGTGACCATCGCTCTCGTGATTTTTGCGCTCGTTTCGCATCGGGCGGATGTAAGGTGGCTTTCACGCGATTGGCTTGCGCTTTTGTGCTATGCGTGGGCGGTATACGCAGCGGGTCGTTTTGCGTTCGGCGTATTCGTTTTGGGCGAAAGAGGGGCTTCGGAGTGGCTTTATATTTTTCCGATTTTCTTCCCGCTCATGGGCGTTGCCCTCTATAACACCCGGCGCCATGTCTTTTCTGCTGCAACGTTGCTTGTTGTTTGCGGGTTTTTTGGTTTGATACTGACCCTGGATTTCCCTACGCTTCTTTCAGGGCAACGGGCCGCCCCGTTTTATCATCATAACCCTATCCACGCCGGAATCGGCAGTTGCATGCTGTTCCTGAGTGCTGTCTTCTGGCTACTTCATGCCGCCGAGACGGGAAGGCTTCGCGGCAGAATGCGCTGGTTCTTCTTGTCGATCGGCATTGCGACAGCCGTTCTCAGTCTCATCGGTGCGTTGGGTTCGCACTCGAAGGGCGCGTGGCTTGCGCTTGCCGCGACGGTCGCCTTCATGGGGATCCTCAGCCTTTTGCGCTATGCTGGTAAGTGGAGGCTTCACCTTTTGGGAGTCTTGCTGCTTGCCGCCGCTGCTGCCGCGATGTTCGCAGCGCCTTTCGTGGAGAAAGTAGCTGGGCCGACCATGGAGGCGGCCACAAAGCTAACCAGTGATACTATCGCCACAGAAGGGCCGCTCACCGCGATGCAGAAGGCGATCGTCGATCCGGCCACCCCGTCCTCAATGCGCGAGCGCCTGGAGTTATGGTCGAATGCCATAGAGTTGATCCAGGCTGCGCCGTGGGTCGGGTGGGGTAATGAATGGCTTCACAAGTGGTATGGAACGACCTATGCCGATGTCGGCTACACGCTGATCCACAACGGTTACCTTGAAATCATGGTCCGTCATGGGCTGCTCGGTATGCTCTTCCTCTTCGTTTTTGCCGTGGCTGCGGCCCGCAGGACGAACGATGTCCACCGTCGGGGGATCATTTCCTCAAGTCTTGCCGCTTACATCTACAGCCTAAGCTTCTTTTTCTTTTGCACCATAGCCACGAACTCCAATAACCGTCTCGCGCTTGGGGAATCCTTCTTCATTCTGGTGGCTGCGGCTGTGTTTTCCTTCACGCTGGCCAGACGGAAAGCTGAGCAAGAGCCGATCTGACGTTCGTTATGGCCACATTAGCTCCTGCTGCGCGAGAGCGATTTGGCTCATGGCTCGGTTAATCCGGTTCGTATCCTGCATCCTGAAACGGTCGTTGGCGCATCGCTTACCGCTTCTGTATCAGGACGCTACCGATCGCGGCTGTGGGATGCCATATGCCGGCTTTCAGTCTGGCGTGCCTCGAAGCAGGCCTCATTGTAGGCCGAAGAGATCGCTTACGCCTGAAATGGCTGAGAAATCAGAAGCGCTCAAGCCAAATTGGTGCCCCATGCCGGAATCGAACCAGCACTCCTTTCGGAACTCGATTTTGAGAGATCGGATATGCCCTATCCTTTGTATATCCGGCAGTATCCGATTTCACGATAACCGATTGTCAGCACTAGCTTTTTTCGGTTTTCAGAGCACACATACCTAGCCGGAGATACGCCACGGTTGGCTTTCTAGGTGCACCTATGTTGCACCTGAAATCCGACCTCAACGGAGGTTAGGATGCCCAAAATCAAACTCACAAAGACTGCTGTCGACACCGCAACTCCGCAGGAGCGCGATTACGAACTCAGGGATACGACGATACCCGGCTTTCTTGTCAAGGTCACCCCCGCCGGCCGCAAGATTTTCATGGTGGCCTACGTCGCCCACAATGGGCAGCGCCGAAAGCCCGCGATCGGTCGCTACGGCGAGATCACTGTCGAGCAGGCGCGCAACATCGCCCAAGACTGGCTCGCGGAGGTGCGCCGAGGTGTTGATCCAAGTGCGGAGCGTGCGGCGGCCCGACAGGCGCTCACAGTGAAGGAGCTGTTCGATCGCTTCATCACCGACTACTCGGAAAGCCGCAACAAGCCCACGACGGTCAACTCCAACCGGGGCTATGGCAAGCGCTACATCATCCCGATTCTAGGCCAACTCAAGGTGCCCGACGTCACACGTGCGGACATCGCTCATCTCATGAAGAAGATGGGCAAGAGTCCGACGAACGCCAATCGGGTCCTGGCGGCTGTCCGTAAGATGTTCAACATGGCGGAGGTCTGGGGGCTGCGTCCTGATGGCTCCAATCCTTGCCGGCACGTCCCGAAATACCCGGAACGCGGCAAGACCCGCCTGATCACCGACGCCGAACTGCGCAAGCTCTTCGAATATCTCGACCGCGCCGACGCCGAGGGGTTGGAGCATCCTTTCATCCTTCTGGCCATCCGGCTTCAGTTCGAGTTCGCCGCGCGCATGTCGGAAATCCTTCAACTCGAATGGGCGTGGATCGATTTCGACAACCACCGTGTGGTCTGGCCCGACAGCAAGACGGGCGGAATGTCGAAGCCGATGAGCGCGGAAGCGCTTCGGCTACTCAAGACAGCGCCACGGCTGGAGAAGTCCCCATTCGTATGCCCGTCGGTCTTCGACCCTAACCTGCCGATGTCGAAGCACACATACTATCAGGGCTGGCGGCGCATTCTTCAGCGCGCCGGGCTACCGCACATCGGCACCCACGGTATCCGTCACCGCTCCGCCACCGACATCGCCAACTCGGGTATCCCGGTGAAGGTCGGTATGGCACTCACGGCGCACAAGACCGTCACCATGTTCATGAAGTACGTTCACACCGAGGATGATCCGGTAAGGGCGGCGGCCGAAACGGTTGCGCAGAGGCGTATGTCCATCGTTGGAGGTATCCAGCCTCCTGCGCGCGAGCCGGTGAACACACCGGAGCCGCCATCTGTCGCTCCGGTTGTCGAACTCGCAGAACCTGCTGTCGGCCCCGATGGGAAGCCCCTCGGCTTCGCAGATGGCGCCTATACCTCGCGCACCCGTCTCGGCAATTATAGACCCTATCGTCATCGCAGCGGCGAAAACCGCTCGGTTCCGCCTGGCTCGAAGCGCACCGAAGCGACGGAGGCCGGTCATGTCCGATAGAGCAAAGCCGGATCGCCGCTGGCCAACGCCGGACATTCTCAAGCGCGCCAGGTTCGTCGACGAGGCGGGACCAGTTCGTTTCGTCGACACTGACGCGGCGGCGCGCTACCTCGCCCTCGAAGCACATACGTTGGAGTGCTACCGCTCGCGCGGAGGAGGCCCCGCCTATCATAAGTTCGGCAAATGGGTCCGCTATGCAGTCGATGATCTGGACGCTTGGGCTAAAAGCTGCCGTCGCACCACGACGGTATCGCCAGAACCGCCCCGCATCCTTCCCATTGACCGGATATAGGTTCTAACCTATATGGAATGGGAGGTCGAATTCCACCCCGCCTTCGAGGCTGAGGTTCTGACTTTTGAGCGTGATGTCCGCGTCGCGTTGATCGCCGCCACCAAGCTGCTGTCCGATTACGGACCGCAGCTTGGTCGGCCTCACGCCGACACGCTCAAAGGATCGAAACACGCCAATATGAAGGAGCTGCGCTTCGAGGGCAGCGATGGCGAATGGCGTGCGGCCTTCGCTTTCGATCCCGAGCGCAAAGCCATCGTTCTTGTAGCGGGTGACAAATCGGGCGTCAGTCAGAAGCGTTTCTACAAAACGCTGATCGCAAAGGCGGATCTACGGTTTTCCGAGCATTTGGAAAGCCTGAAATCCGCAAAGAAGGGCAAATGAGATGGGTCGGAGCCTGAATGACATCATTGCCGCGCTCCCTGCCGAAGAGCAGGCAGCGATCGACGAGCGCTATCAGGATTTGAAGCAGGAAGTCGAGGGCCTTCGCGAGTTGCGGCAGATTACGGGTAAGGCCCAGGCTGAGATTGCATCCGCGCTCAACATCAAGCAGCCCTCGGTTTCTCAGATCGAGCGGCAGACCGATATGTATCTCTCCACTCTCCGCAGCTATGTGGAAGCTGTGGGAGGAGAACTCGAATTGACGGTCAAGCTGCCGCAGCGGCCCGCATTGCGGATTCACCAGCTCGGCGATGCCAGCGCTCCTCCACAGATAACGACCCGCCGTCCTGGCACGCGCGCGCAGATGGGCGGTCGGCGTGGGCGCTAGTTATCCGACGAGAATCATCCTGGCTTTTCGAAGCGGCGGCGTCTGCGCCTTTCCGAAATGTGGCAAGCATCTCACCTACGACGCCCAGGTGGGAGACGACACCTATGTCGGCGAGGCGGCGCATATTCGGGGTGAAAAGCCGACCGCCGCGCGCTACGACGCCTCCATGACCGATGCGGAGCGCGATAACGTCCGCAACCTTATCTACCTCTGCACCGACCACCATACGATCATCGACAAGGTCGAGGCTGATTGGCCCACCGCGACGTTGCAGCAATTGAAGGAAAGCCACGAAGAGCAGGTTCGCCAGGCGATGGAGGCGGCTTTCGCGGACGTTGCCTTTCCCGAATTGCAGAACGCTGTGTCGTGGGTCGCCAGCCAAGCTCCTGCAGGCAATGGATCGTTCGATCTCACCGCGCCCGACGAGAAGATCAAGAAGAACGCGCTGTCGAACGGATCTCGGCATATCATTGCTGCCGGTCTGACCTCGCGAGCTACCGTTGGCGACTATGTCGAGGCCGAAGCACAGCTCGATCCGGACTTTCCCGAACGCCTCAAAGCCGGCTTCCTTGAGGAATATTACGCGCGTCGGAAGGAGGGCCATAAGGGCGACGAGCTGTTCGAGCTGATGTGCGCCTTCGCCCAACGCGGGTTGCATCGGCAGGCGGACAAGACTGCGGGTATCGCGGTGCTGATCTATCTTTTCGAAATCTGCGACGTGTTTGAGAAATGATTCTTCCGACCAAACATATCCCGCAGAACGAGGCGCTGATCGGCGTCGGCGCGACGCTGCTTGCCCACCTCAGCACGCCCATGACCGTCTCGGGTCTTTGGGAGCGTCTGCGCACGGAGCCGAACGTCGGAACTTTCGAGCGGTTCGTGCTGGCCTCGAACCTCCTCTATCTCATCGGCGCCATCGACATTCGAGACGGCCTCATCGTCAGGACCGCCTCATGATCCGAGCTGTCCGCGCCAATCAGAAAGGCTTCCACACCGCTCTGCTTCAGCCAGGAGTCAATCTCATACTGGCCGACCGATCCACCTCGGCCGGTGACAAGGACACGACGAACGCGCTTGGCAAATCGACGCTCATCGAGATCATCGACTTCTGTCTCGCAAGCAATACCTCACCCGGAAAGGGACTTCGCATCGAAGCTTTGCAGGGTTGGGCATTCACACTGGAGCTTTCTCTGTCCGGCCGCGACGTCGCGGTAACGCGAGCCACCGACACGCCCGGTTTCTTCGCGATCGAAGGCGCGACCGACGACTGGCCTGTCCGTCCGACGCCAAACAAGGAAGGCGTGCCCGGTCTCGACGCGAAGAAATGGCGAGCGGTCCTCGCCTGGTCTCTCTTCGGCATCAGCGAACTGTCTGCCGAGTCGGGTTACAAGCCCTCGGCGCGGTCGCTGCTTTCCTATTTTGTCCGTAACCAGACAGCCGCCTACAACATCCCCTTCAAGCATTTCGATAATCAGAAGATTTGGGACATCCAGGTCCACAACGCGTTCCTTCTCGGATTGAACTGGGAGAAGGCCGCGACCTGGCAGCAGCTCAAGGACCAAAAGAACGCGCTCGACGCGCTCAAACAGGCGATCAAGACTGGAGCGGTCGACGGCGAACTGGCGTCCCTCGGTGAACTCGAAGCCGAACGCCTTCGCCTGTCGACACAGCTCGAACGCGAGCGCGATGCTCTCTCAAGCTTCCGCGTGCTCCCGCAGTACCGCGAGATCGAGGGCCAAGCGAACTTCCTGACCGGCGAAATCCACGGCTTGGTCAACGCCAATATCGTGGATAAGCGCCGGCTCGACCGCTACCGTGACTCGCTGGTCAGCGAAGACGCACCCACCGAAGACCGGCTGGAAGCTCTCTATGGTGAGGCGGGCGTCGCCCTACCAGGCGCCGTCAAGAAGACGCTGGAGGATGCGCGGGCGTTCAATGCGCAGATCATCGCCAACCGCCGCGAGTTTATCGCCAGCGAGATTGCCGCGCTGGAAACCGCTGTGAGCGAGCGCGAAATGAACATCGCGACCCTCACGGATCGCCGCGCCGGCTACCTTAGCGCGCTTGCCGGACAGGGCGCGCTGGAGGAACTGACGCAGCTACAGGAGCTGCATGCCGCCACCCGGCTGAAGGTCGATGAACTGACCAACAGGATCACCCAGCTTCGCCAGATGACCACAAAGGCGGACACGATCAAGGTCGAGACCGTGGAGCTGAAGCGCGCGACAACACTCGATTATGAAGAACGGCGTGCGCTCTGGTCACAGGCGCTCAGCCTGTTCTCTGAATTCTCCGAGAGTCTCTACAAATCGCCCGGTCGCCTAGTCATCGACATCGATGATACGGGCTACAAGTTCGACGTAGAGATTGCCGGTAGCCCGAGCGAGGGTATCAGCAAGATGAAAATCTTCTGCTACGATCTCATGCTGATCTCATTCGCGCGGCAGCGCGGTCTCGGGATCGACTTCCTGATTCACGACAGCACGATCTTCGACGGCGTTGATCCCCGTCAGCGAGCCCACGCGCTCGAACTAGCGGCAGCGATGGCCGCAAAATACGAATTTCAATATATCTGCACCCTCAACACCGACATGGTCCCGGTCAGCGACTTTTCGCCGGGCTTCGACTATGAGGCGCTCGTTCGGCTGCGTCTGACGGATACCGACCCGAGCGGTAGTCTGCTCGGATTCCGGTACTGATTGGGGGGCGTACATGGTCGGGTCCGGCTCTTCATTTTCGGAACGCTTCGGTTACGGCGCGCCTGACGCCGAAATCACCATTCGGGAGGACGCGCCCGAGGTGTTGCGCATCGGCGTGACTCAGTTGGCATACGCGGCGGGCCTGAGTGCAAAAGGCATTCGAGAGATCGTTTGCGCCGTGCTTCTGAAACGGCCCGATCCCAATAACTGGTCGCCGGAGAATGTCGCTCGCGAAGTCGACGACCTTGTTTCCGAGGCGCCATGGTACAAGATTTACGATCTCGCGGAACGACTCCATGAGCAGATCGGACGCCAAGACTATTCGGGTATCCTCCAAACAGATTTCGTCCGCCGCTTGGATCAGCTTTTCCGCGAGCACGGAATCGGCTGGCAATTCGAAGACGGCCGCATCGTCGTGCGAGGCTCCGAGGCATTCGCCCTAGCGACGCGAGATGCGGTTGAGACGATGCGCATCGCGGGCACTCCGACAGCCGCGAACGAAGTGCATGAGGCGCTTCGCGACATATCCCGTCGTCCCGAGGCAGACGTCACCGGCGCCATCCAACACGCAATGGCGGCCTTGGAATGCGTGGCCCGCGAGATCGACGGCAGTAACGATACGCTTGGGAGCATCATCAATCGCCTCCCGCTGCCCGCGCCGCTTGACGGTGCGCTCCACCGCCTTTGGGGATTCGCGTCTCAACAAGGTCGCCACATCCAAGAGGGACGAGCGCCGCTATTCGCTGAGGCCGAGCTGGTTGTCACCGTGGCATCGGCCGTGAGCGTCTATCTTCTCAGACACCGAGCGCGATCCTGACCTGAAACCCTGAAACTCTCGGCTTGGCGGTTTGGGGGAAAGCCTTCCCCCTGGTCGGCACTTCGTTGCCTACGCACCCCGCTTCTGCGGAGAGACCCCGCAACGCCCCCGAGAGTGAGAGTGCGGACCCCTCGCCGCAAGCACGTCATGGTGCGCTGAGCGCCGGTCGATCCGGCCCCGTGAACGCCGCGTGACTCTTCTTCCTTGACTCTTTCATCTGAAAATAAGAACAAATAGGGAACATGAAAACCTATCCGCCCCTGGAGGTCAAGAACGAGCTTGCGGCCCGAGCCCGCCATAGAGTCTTTGCGCGCGCAGATCGAGAAGATCGAAGGTCGATCCCGGCGCGCGACATCGGTGCTTCCGTTCGGAATCGCCGCGGTCGACTCACGACTCCCCGGCGGTGGTCTGGCGCGCGGGGCGCTGCATGAAGTTGCCGGTGGCGGCAACGGCGCGCTCGACGGTGCGGCCGCGGCGCTCTTTGCGGCCGGGATAGCCGCCCGGACCTCGGGCAAGATTCTCTGGTGCGTCACACGGCCAGACCTGTTCGCCCCCGCGCTGTCTCAGGTTGGGCTCTCCTCCGATCGCGTCGTCTATCTCGAAGGTGGCGACGACAAGATGGTTCTCGCCTGCATGGAGGAAGGTCTTCGCCATGGCGGGCTCGGCGCTGTCGTCGGCGAGGTCGCCCGACTGTCGATGACCGCCTCGCGCCGCCTTCAGCTCGCGGCCGAGGGGACGGGAACCATCGGCATCGCGCTGCGCCGCTGGCGGCGGCACGCCGACGCCTATGACTTCGGAGGGCAGACCGCATCGCGGACGCGCTGGCGCGTGTCCGTCATTCCGTCCGAGACCCTGCCGGTTCCGGGCGTCGGCCGCCATCGCTGGCTTGTTGAGTTGATCCACGCCAAGGGCGGCGGGGATAGTGCTGATTTCGAGTTGGAGGCTTGCGATGACGCGGGTTGTCTCGCTCTTCCTGCCGGCCTGGTCCACGGATCGGCTGCGGCGGAAGGCTGGCGACGCGGCGCCTCCGGCTGAGGCGCCGCTTGTCCTGATTGGCCGGGATGGGAACAGACGGGTCGTGACGGCGGTGGACGCCGCCGCCCGCGCCGCCGGGCTGCGCCCCGGCATGCCCGCGACCAAGGCCCAGATTCTCGTTTCCGGCCTGATCACCATGGACGCCGATCCGGTCGCCGACGCCGAGGGCCTGGAGCGGCTGGCGCTCTGGGTGCTGCAGCGCGTCTCGCCGATCGTCGCATCCGACGCTCCGGACGGCATCGTCATCGACTCGACCGGCGCGGATCATCTGCATGGCGGGGAAGAAGCCATGGCCGAAGCCCTGATCGGGCGTCTCGCCATGTCGGGCGTGACGGCGCGCGCCGCCGTCGCCGACACATGGGGCGCGGCCCATGCGCTCGCCCGCTTCGCCGCCGATCCGGTCTTCGTCGCGCCGTCCGGACATGGCGCGGCCGTTCTCGATCCGCTCCCGCTCGCGGCCCTTCGGTTGCCACCCGTCATGGTCGCCGATCTGCGCGTCCTCGGCTTCGAGCGCGTGCGCGACGTGCTCGCCCAGCCGCGCGCACCGCTCACCCTTCGGTTCGGGCCGGAGTTCGCGCGCCGCCTCAACCAGGCGCTCGGCGATCTCGCCGAGCCGATCGATCCGATCCGGCCTGCCGACCTGATCGAGGTGCGCAAGGTCCATGGCGAGCCGATCGGCGCGGCCGAGACGATCGCGCGCTATATCGGCAAGCTCGTTGCGCAGCTCTGCGATCTCCTTGAGGAAAAGGGTCTCGGTGCCCGCCGTCTCGATCTCCTCTGTCATCGTGTCGACAACCGGATCGAGGCGGTGCGGGTCGGGACCGCGCAGCCGGTTCGCGACGTCAAGCGGCTGACACGTCTTCTCTGTGACCAGATCGAGAAGATCGATCCGGGCTTCGGCATCGAGATCATGTCTCTGACAGCCACCATCGCCGAGCCGCTTCAGCGCCGGCAGATGGCGAGCAGCCTGATCGAGACGGCCGCGCCCGACATTTCCGATCTGGTCGACACGCTGATGAACCGCGTCGGCGAGCGGGCGATCTACCGTATGGCGCCGGTCGCCAGCGACGTGCCGGAACGCTCCGTCTGTCGCATCCCCGCCATGGCGCCCGAGACAGGCGCGACCTGGCCCGGCCATTGGCCGCGGCCGGCGCGGCTGCTGGCCCATCCCGAGCAGATCGACGCCATCGCGCTCCTGCCGGACAATCCGCCGGTGTCGATCACCTGGCGCGGCGTGCGCCGCCGCGTGAAGAAGGCCGATGGTCCCGAGCGCGTACATGCTGAATGGTGGAAGCGCGATACCGAGCTTGCGGCGATCCGGGATTATTTCAGGATCGAGGTCGACAGCGGAGAACGGTACTGGATCTTCCGCGCCGGCAACGGTGAAGACCCCGAGACCGGCTCGCATCGCTGGTTCCTGCATGGGGTGTTCGGATGAGCGCGCCCCGATATGCCGAGCTGCAAGTCACCTCGCATTTCTCGTTCCTGCGCGGTGCGTCCAGCCCGGCCGAGCTGTTCGCCCGCGCCGCCGAACTCGGCATCGAGGCGTTGGGCATCGTTGATCGCAATTCGCTCGCCGGCATCGTGCGCGCCCATGAGGCGGCGAAAGAGACAGGGATTCGCCTGATCGTCGGTTGCCGGCTCGATCTTGCGGATGATGTGTCCGTTCTCGTCTATCCGACCGATCGCCCGGCCTATTCGCGGCTATGCCGCCTGCTGTCGCTCGGCAAGGGCCGCGCCGGCAAGGGCAAATGCCATCTCACATGGGACGATCTCGTTGCCTATGGCGACGGCCTGATCGCGGTGCTGATCCCCGACATGGCCGATGAGACCTGCGCCTTTCATCTGCGCCGGCTGCGCGAGGCGTTCGGCGATCGCGCATATATGGCCATGTCGCTGCGGCGGCGGCCCAACGACCAGCTCCGACTTCACGACCTGTCGAATCTCGCGACGCAGATGCGCGTGCCGACGATCATCACCAACGACGTACTGTTTCACGATCCCGGCCGCCGCATCTTGCAGGATGTCGTGACCTGTATCCGGCACAACGTCACCATCGACGACTTGGGCGAGCGGCGCGAACGCCATGCAGACCGCTTTCTCAAGCCGCCGGAAGAAATGCACCGGCTGTTCACCCGCTACCCCGAGGCGCTGGCCAGCACCCTGGAGATCGCGCGGCGCTGCACCTTCTCCATGGACGAGCTGCGCTACCAGTATCCGGAAGAGCGCGACGACCCGACGCTGACACCGCAGCAGACGCTGGAAAAGCTGACCTGGGAGGGTGCGGAGCGGCGCTATCCGGAGGGTGTGCCGGGAAAAGTCGTCGCCGCGCTGAAGCACGAGCTGTCGCTGATCGCCAAGCTGGACTATGCCCCGTACTTCCTCACGGTCAATTCCATCGTCCGATTTGCTCGCGCCCGCGACATCCTCTGCCAAGGACGCGGCTCGGCGGCCAATTCGGCGGTGTGCTACGTGCTCGGCATCACCTCTATCGACCCCGGCCGCAACGATCTTCTCTTCGAGCGGTTCGTCTCGGAAGAACGGCGCGAGCCGCCCGATATCGACGTGGATTTTGAGCACGCAAGGCGCGAGATCGTCATGCAATGGGTGTTCGACACCTATGGCCGCGACCGCGCCGCGCTCTGCTCCACCGTCATCCGTTATCGCACCAAAGGCGCGTTAAGAGACGTCGGCAAAGCCCTCGGCCTGTCCGAGGATCTCGTCTCCACGCTCTCCGGCCAGGTCTGGGGCTGGGGCGAGGAAGGCGTCAGCGACAGCCAGGTCCAGCAGCTCAACCTCGATACCGGCAATCGTCGCCTGCGGCTGACCCTTCAACTCGCGCAGCAACTGCGCGGTGCGCCGCGCCATCTCTCGCAGCATCCGGGCGGCTTCGTCCTGACACACGACAGGCTCGACGATCTCGTGCCGATCGAGCCCGCGGCGATGGCCGGAAGGCAGGTGGTGGAATGGGACAAAGACGATATCGACGCCTTGCGCTTCATGAAGGTGGACATCCTCGCCTTGGGGATGCTGACGGCGATGAAGAAGGGCCTCGACCTTCTGGCCGAGCACAAGGGCGTCAATCTCGACCTCGCGACCATCCCACCGGAAGACCCGCGCACCTACGCCATGATCCGCAAGGCGGACACGCTCGGCACGTTCCAGATCGAAAGCCGCGCGCAGATGAGCATGCTGCCGCGCCTGAAACCCCGCACCTATTACGATCTGGTGGTGCAGGTCGCTATCGTTCGGCCGGGGCCGATCCAGGGCGACATGGTGCATCCCTATCTGCGCCGCCGCGATGGCAAGGAGGATGTCGTCTATCCGAAGCCGGAACTGGAAAAGGTGCTCGGAAAGACGCTTGGGGTCCCGCTGTTTCAGGAACAGGCCATGCAGGTCGCGATAACCTGCGCGGGCTTTACGCCGGGCGAGGCCGACATGCTGCGCAAGTCGATGGCGACCTTCAAGCACACCGGCGGGGTATCGGCATTCAAGGCCAAGCTGATCGACGGGATGGTCGAACATGGGTACGACCGCGAATTCGCCGAGGCGACGTTCAAGCAGTTGGAGGGGTTCGGAAGCTACGGTTTTCCGGAATCACACGCAGCGTCCTTCGCGCTGATCGCCTATGCCTCCGCATGGCTGAAATGCTGGCACCCGGATGTCTTTGCTGCCGCTCTGCTCAACTCCCAGCCGATGGGGTTCTATGCGCCCGCCCAGCTCGTTCGCGATGCCCGCGACCATGGCGTCGAAATCCGTCCGGTCTGCGTCAATACATCCCGGTGGGATTGCACGCTCGAACCCACCGCCGACGAGGATCGCTTCGCCGTTCGGCTGGGGATGCGTATGGTCAAGGGGCTTGCCAATGCCCATGCCGCATCGATCGTCGGCGCGCGGGCCGACCAGCCCTATGCGTCGGTGGATGACCTCTGGCGCCGGGCCGGTGTGCCGCAGGCCGCGCTGGTCCAGCTCGCCGAGGCCGATGCCTTCCGGCCGCCCTTCGGGCTCGCCCGCCGCGAAGCACTCTGGGCCATCCGCGGCCTGCGCGACGAGCCATTGCCCTTGTTCGCGGCGGCGAGCGCGCGCGAGGCGGCAGTCGTGCCCGAGATCGAGGAGCCGGCCATCTCCCTCGTGCCGATGACCGCCGGCAGCGAGGTGGTCGAGGATTACGGCCATACCGGCCTGTCGCTGCGCGCCCATCCGGTTTCGTTCCTGCGCGAGGATCTCCGCCGCCGTCGCATCGTCTCCTGCGCCGAGGCGATGGACTCCCGCGACGGCCGCTGGCTGGAAGCCGCCGGCATCGTCCTCGTTCGCCAGCGTCCCGGCAGCGCCAAGGGGGTGTTGTTCGTGACTCTGGAAGACGAGGCGGGCATCGCCAACCTCGTGGTCTGGCCCAAGGTGTTCGAGGCCAATCGCCGGACATTGCTGTCAGCCGGTATGCTCGGCGTACGTGGTCGCATCCAGCGTGAGGGCGCGGTGGTACATCTCGTTGCGCAGCGCATCACCGATCTCTCCAGCGACCTCGCCAGCGTCGGTCGCCGCGATGCGGCTTTTCCTCTGCCTCACGGACGCGGGGATGAGCTGCATCACGGCTCTCCGACGCCCGATCCGCGCGGTCTGCCGCCGCGCCCGTTCCGGGGGCGGACGCTCACGGACGGATATGGTCATATCGGGGAAATCCGCGTGAAGACCCGCGATTTCAAATGAGGCGGAGTCGGGCAACCGCCGCTTCCGGCTTCATTTCGAGCACAGAGCAGCGAATCCTTCGATCCAGAACTCTGTCGCGGTAGCGTGGCCCTTCGATGACGGGTCGGCAAAGAATCTAATATCCCGCTAGAGACGGTCGATGTCTACAATTCGCGCGGCAGTCTGTAGTGTGTTGTAGCTATTCGTCGTGCGTCGAAGGTGCCCAAGATTCAATGCCTTCATCGCGTTTGAGCAAACAGTATTCGAAATAGAGGACAAATCGTTGCCGCTGCCAGGAAATCAATACCTTGAAGCGCGCTATCCCTGGGTTCCAGAACACGGGTACGTGCTTTTGATTTCAGCCGAACGATTGAAGGAGCTTGAGATTGATCTCTATGCAGAGAGCACCTGCAGCCAAGCTGTTCCGAAAATTCCGACGGCACTCCGAAGACGCTGGATGCTCTGCTTTATCAGCACAAAAAAGGGGTATCTTACGCACGTTGCCCGGAGCGTTGTCTATTATCCGGCGGAGTCCGGAAAGGACAAGCTGGATCTCTGGAACGTTATGCCATTCACGAAACCCGTGCGCGTGGCAGCGATCAAAGCGAAACTTGCCGGCACGCAGGCATGGCGCGCGAAGCAGGCGCTCCTTGGCGGCCACATATCGCCGTCGGCCTTCTCCTTGATCATGACGGCGTTGCGCCAAGTCGATGCCGAAGCGTCCAAGATCACGGAAGGTTTGGTGGATCGTCGCCCGCCACCTCCGGACCCCACGCCGACACGCGCCAAGACAAATTGGGCCTATCAACGAGATGCGGTTGTCACATCGCTTGAAATTGCACGAATCCCCAGGCAGCAACTCACAATCCCGACCCAACTCGGCGAGGATGGCGCGAAGGGATTGACGTCAATCTTCGACAGCGAAGATGATGTGACAACGATAGAGGATTTGGCGATCCTTCAGGATCTGGACCAAGCTGATGAAGACTGGCAGTTCGTCAGGCGCCAGCGCTATCCCGCGAAGCTGTTCACCAACGGTGACACCAATCTCACCATTATCTTGGCGAATAAGCTGCCACTTGAGAGGCAACTTGGAACCGACTTGATTTATGTGAACGAGACGCTGAAGTCGGTCGTTTTCGTGCAATACAAAATGTTCTCCGGCGTTGACGGCGAAGGCGGCTACAGGCCGGACGCTCAGCTGGACGAGGAGATCGCACGAATGGATTCAGCGTCGGCGACGCTCGGGGCGGTCGCGGTTGACGAAAGCTGTGACGGATATCGCTTCGGTGCGGATCCATTCTTTCTCAAATTCTGTAGCAAGCTCCTATCCCATGATGCCAAGGGCCATGTGCCGGGCATCTACGTTCCCTTGAGCTACTGGAAGCGGCTGGTAAAGACACCGGCCGCCAAGGGAAAGAAGGGAGGCACAATCGTCTACGCGGAGACTTTTGGTCGACGACACTTCACCCCGACTCATTTCATCGACATGGTCGGCCGTGGGTGGGTTGGAACTTCGGCTCTTCAGACCGATGTCCTGGCCCCATACCTGAGGGCGGCATTGCAGGGAAAGAAGGGCGTCGTCCTCGCAGTCGAGACTTCAAAAGCCGGCGACTCAGATGATGACGGTGAGGATGGGTACGAAACATCACGTCGAGCCGTAGCCCCTCCTAAGCCTCGCTTCCCCGGCAAGAAGCCAAAGGTTATCCAGCTTTGAGTCGAACGAGGTGCGGCCGCGGTTGTCTGCCATCCGCCATCGGCGGCGAGCCCGCTCTTGCCGCAGCCTATCCGAAAGCAGACGGTGCGCTCTCCACCAAAGCCGGTTTCCAACCGAATTTTCGCGCCCGTCGTTAGGCCATCCCGCGAAATACAGCCCAGCCAATCTCGCACGGTTTGGCTGTACCGACCGCCCTGGGAGACAGCCGCTTCCTCCAAGTCAGAAGTCGACAGACCAGACTTCTATCCCATGGCGCTCGAACTGTGGTCGGCGTTCGTTGCCGGGGAACAAGGGGGACATGAAGAACACGTATCTGTGCCGCTCCATGCGACCGGCGAGTTTACCAAGATCGGCTGCCAGCTTGCCGTTGTTGCGTGGATTGACAGCCGCAAACGTCTCGGCGCCGACATAGCCGGCTTCCTGGCTCATGATGTCTAGTTCAAGCGATGCATGTGCGCCAGGGGCGAGCCGAAACCCGCTCACGTCTGGATGAAGGCTCAGCAATTGCCGCGCAGCCGCGATGGCGACGGCGAAAGTCCAAGTCTGGTTGATCTGCTCGATCAGATTTAACGGTCGATCCTCGAGGGGATGGAATCCGATTGGATCGAACTTCATCCGGCGCAACAGGTCCAGCGGGTCTCCCGATTGCGACGCAATCCACTGTTGAGCCCGTGCAGCGGAGGCCCGCACCATCTCCATCAAATTATCCGCCTCGACGGCGGTGCGGATGACAATATCCTTCGTCACTCTCGCATAACCTTTTCCCAGGTGTGAGCGCAGTAGCTGCACAAACCGGGATAGTCTGGATTGTACTCATGGACCGTGATGTCGGCACTGCATCGACTGCACTCGCCACCGATCGTTTCCTTACATGCAAAGCAAATGCTCATTTCTCCATTCTCGACATAGGCGTCGGCGCTGCATTCGGGGCATGTCGCGATCGGTGACGAGTCACCGTTCTTGGCGGCGTAGTAGGCGTCGATCTCGTAGCTCGCCGACACGATCATTTCAGCTAGCTGCTGCTGATCGTACTCATGGCCACACTGGAAGCATTTGCCGTCGGCCGCTTCACTCTCGATATTGTCGCGGTCGGTCTGACCGATAAGTGACGAGCCACAATTATCGCAAGACATACGATCCAGTTGTCCGATCTCACCGGGCCAATTCAGGCGCAGAAGGCTGTCCATGCAGCTCTTCTGGACCTTGTTGAAGGCATTCGTCTCTTCAAGGATTGTATCCCAGACGTCCGCCAAGACGTCTTGCGGATCTTCTTTCAGCGTCTCCAGGAAGTCGATAACCATCGGAAATGAAGCGGCGATCGCCTCCTTCAGCGCTCCAACGGGTTCGGCCAGGTGATAATGCTCAAGATTGTTTCGGAATCGTTGCAGCTTTTCGATGTTCACGTCAGGCCAGGACAAGCCGAATTTCTTGAATCGGCTCTTGAGCTGGGCGAGATCTACCGTCGCATAGCCGACAACCTCATGGTCAACGCCGCCGTCACCATCGGGGACGGGTTCGAATTTCGCGCCGATGATCTCCATCGGATCGGCGTCAGGGGCGGCACGGACGAGGCATTCCTTGCCCAGTAGCAGCACGCCGGCGTAGTAGTTGCGCGCCGCACTCAGCATGCGCGCGTCGGAGCCCTCTCTGAAATCTTCGATACCGAGCACAATCGAAGTTACCGCATTCTCAAATATATCCGCCATGCCCCTGCCAACAGCTCCGTAACTTCCTCAAATCTACCCTAGACTCTTCAAGGAAAGGCGTCACCTCGGCCGGGAAGCGGTCGAGCGCACTAACGCATGTTGGAGAAGCCGATGGCCGCTTTCGTCGTCGGATGCCGCTGTCATAGTGGCGGATGGAAGCGGCGATCGGGCTAGTCGACGCCCTTCCGCACCGTCTCGACCGAGAGGGAGCCTTGCTCCAGCGGCCGTAACAACTCGGCCTCGGATTTCGTCAGCCATAGCCAGGCCGCCCAATCTTCCGGCCGCAGCACCACGATTTGCCGGTTGTGGATCGGCTTCACGTCGGGACCGGGTTCGGTAGTCAGCATGGCGAAGGAGGCCGGGTGATTGCCCTGTGGCTCGCGCCAGATGCCGGCAATCGCCATGAAAGGCGCCCCGTTCAGCGTGAAGCGATGCTTGGTCTTCGGGTATTTCGTGCCGGTGAACTCGAAGAAGGCCGAAGCCGGGACGAGGCAGCGCTGCGTGTTCGAGAAGTTGCGCCCCTCCGAGCGGAAATTGAACACCGGCCCACCCTTGGGCCGGTTCGACGGCAACCCGAAATTCATAGGCTCCAGCTCGACCTCGCGGTCGTTCGCCGTCGCCCGCATCACCGGACCCATCTGGTTGATGCGGATGTCGTCATGTTCGGGAAGGTCGCGCTCGCTCTGGCTCGCCGGGATACCAAGCTCCAGCGCCTGCATCATCCTGCAATACTCGACCCATTTCACATGCTGTTCATAGGCGTTGCACATGGATGGCAAGATAGGGCGCCACCGCATGGATTTCGAGGCTGGTGGTCATTCGCGGTTTCCGGCGGTCCGTATCCACGCTTTTGCATTTATACGCTTCCACGGTTTTACGGTCTTGCGGGGGAAAGCCTTCCTCCTGGTCGGCACTTCGTTGCCGACGCACCCCCTTCTGCGGGGAGACCCCGCAACGCCCCCCGAGAGTGAGAGTGCGGACGGGGTTTGCCGTGACGGGTTGAGGGCTGGGAGAGAGGCTCCCGGCGCCCGTCGCGGAGAACCGCGATGTCCAGACATGACCGCACCCCTCGCGCCGGCTCGGACCGGACGAACCTCTATGACGAGATCACCGGCAAGATCATCGCCGAGCTCGAGGCCGGCCGCTTCCCCTGGGTCCAGCCCTGGGGCACGGCTTCGGCGAAAGCGCCGCTCGGCCTGCCGAGGAACGCCGCCACGGGCCGCAGCTACAGCGGCATCAATATCCTGATCCTCTGGGGCGCCGTCGTGCAGCACGGTTTTCCCGGTCAGGGCTGGCTCACCTACAGGCAGGCCGCCGCGCTCGGCGGCAATGTCCGCAAGGGCGAGCAGGGCACCACCGTCGTCTATGCCGACCGCTTCGTCCCGGAGGACGAGAAGCGCCGGGCGCGCGAGACCGGCGAGGAAGCCCAGGCCATCCCCTTCCTCAAGCGCTTCACCGTCTTCAATGCAGCCCAATGCGAGCGGCTGCCCGACGACATCACCGTCGCGGTTCCGCCGCCGCCCCCCGGCCTGATCGAGCCGAGGGTCGAGGCGCTGATCAGGGCGACGGGCGTCGACTTCCGCATCGGCGGCGACAGGGCATTCTATGTGCCGGCCGACGACTATGTGGTCGTGCCGCCGCCGCAAGCCTATTTCGAGCCGATCAACTGGCACCGGACGGCCCTTCACGAGCTGGGTCACGCCAGCGGCCATCGCAGCCGGCTGAACCGAGACTTCTCCTCCTCCTTCGGCACGAAGAAATATGGGTTCGAGGAGCTGATCGCCGAGATGAGCGCCGCATTCTGCTGCGCGTCGCTCGGCATCGTCCCGACCGTGCGCCATGCCGATTATGTCGGCTCCTGGCTCGATGTGCTGCGCGAGGATTCCCGCGCCGTAGTCCGCGCCGCCAGCCAAGCCAGCAAGGCGGCCGACTGGATATTGTCCTTCGCTCCCGATGACGGGCTGCGCCCGGTGGAGGCCGAGCCTGACAGGCGGGCGGCGTGATGGACCGCGCGCGGCTGCACGCCGCTCTCCTGCGCATGGAAGCCGGCCTTGCCCGAAGCCGGAGCAATCTCGCGCTGGCCGAGCGCGCGGTGTCCCTCCGGGCCGAAGCCGAGGCGATCCGCCGGCGGCCGAAAGCCCGGCACTACCATCGTGCGATGAGCCGCTGGACCGGCGCGGACGAGGCGGAATACCGCCGCATCCTCGACGATCTGCTCAAGGCGGCCGGTCCCGATCTCGACCGGCTTCGCCGCCGGATCGTCCGGCAGGAGGCAGCGATCGAGACGCTGCGGCGGAAATACGGGGTGAACGCGCCGCGGCCGTCGCTGCCCGCCTGGTGACGCGGTGAGGGTGGCGGCGTTCGAGAGTGAGAGAGGGGCTGGGGATTTCGTGACGGGTTGATAGCGGAGAGAGAGGCTCTCGGCGCCCGTCTCGGAGTACCCACCATGGCCCGAGCTGCCAAGAAGAAGCCCGCCCTCGCGATGATCGAGTTCTCGCGGTCGCGCGACATTCCCTTCAACCGCATCCATCTGTCGAACGACAATGTTCGCGAAGTCGACGCCGATGCGGGCCTCGATGAGCTTGAGTTCGATGTCGAGCGCCGCGAGGACCTGATCCTCGGCATCAATGTCCGCGCCGTTCTCGACGCCGACGGCAACGAGACCGGCGATTTCGAGACCCCCGCCGGCGGCCGCCGCTACCGCGTCATCGCCCGCCTGGTGGCGAAGGGCCGCTTCCCCGAGGACGGCCTGGTCCCCTGCCTCGTCAAGAAGGCCAATGCCAAGACCTCGGCCGTCGACGACTCGCTGGCCGAGAACACCTTCCGCGTCGCTCTGCACCCGCTCGACCAGTTCCGCGCCTTCAAGCGGATGGTGGATGGCGGCATGACCCACGAGGAGGTCGCCAGCGCCTACTTCACGACGACGCGCTATGTCGAGCAGCGCCTGGTGCTCGCCAAGGTCTCGCCCAAGCTTCACGAGGTCTATGCCGCGAACGGCATGACGCTCCGGACGCTGGAGGCGTTCACCGCCCATCCCGATCACGAACGCCAGGAGCAGGTGTGGGATGCCGTCCGGCAGTCCCACAACAAGGAGCCGTGGCAGATCCGGGAAATGCTCACCGAGACCGAGGTTCCCGCATCCGACAAGCGTGCGCGCTTCGTCGGCCTCGACGCCTATATGGCGGCGGGCGGGTCTCTCCTGCCGCGCTACCTCTTCGACGATGACGAGGAGGGCTGGCTGGAGGACGTGCCGCTTCTCGACCGGCTGGTCGCGGAAAAGCTGAAGGCTGTCGCCGACGCGGTGGCCGCCGAAGGCTGGAAGTGGGTCAAAGCCGACCTCGGACTTCCCTACGGCTATGACCACGGCCTGCGCGGAGTCGTCGGCACGCCGGCGGAACTGTCCAAGAAGGAGCGGCGCGAGCGCGAGAAGCTGCGCAGCGAGCAGGAGCGGCTTGAGGCCAAGTATGCCGACTACGACGAGTTGCCCGACGAAATCGACCGGCGCCTGGGCGAGATCGAAAAGCAGCTCGAAGCCTTCGAGCGCCGCCCGACCGTCTATGATCCGGCCGAGATCGCCATCGCCGGCGCTTTCGTCACCGTCGACGAGGACGGCGAGCTTGTCGTCAATCGCGGCTGGGTGCGCCCCGAGGACGAGCCGGTCGAGACCGTCGACATCGAAGGCGGCGAGCCGGACACCGACAACGATGGCGATGACGATGTCTCGCCCGAGGGACCGCGCACCGTCGTCTCTGTCAACGGCAGGCCGTTCGAGCCCGAGGAGGACGTGGATGTCATCAGGCCGCTCCCCGAGAAGCTGGTGATCGAGCTGTCGGCGCATCGCACCATCGCGCTGCGCAACGCGGTCGGCAGCAATCCGCATGTCGCCGTGACGGCGCTGCTGCACAAGCTCGCTCGTGACGCCTTCCGGCAGTCCACCCACGGCGCGACCGTCCAGGTCTCGGTTCACGAGGTCTTTTGCAGCAATCAAGGTGCCGACCTGAAGACCACGCCCTACGCTAAGGCCGTGGACAAGCGCCACGCCGCATGGAAGGCCAAGGTGCCGACCGACGACGATGCGCTCTGGGACTGGCTCGTTGCGCTCGACGACGAGAACCGCATGGCGCTGCTGGCCCATTGCATGTCTCTCGGGATCAACGCGCTCTACGAGCGGCCCAATCCCATGAGCGCCACCGGCATCTCCGAAAAGCAGCTCCAGGCGCGCATGGCGGAAGCCGACCGCCTCGCCCGCGTGACCGGCCTCGATATGGCGGAGGCCGGGTTCCGGCCGACCGTCGCGAACTACTTCGGGCGCGTGACCAAGCAGCGCATCCTCGAAGCCATCACCGAGGCCGTCGGCGAGAGTACCGCCAATCTCCTCGACAACCAGAAGAAGGACAAGATGTGGATGGCGTCCGAGGCGGAGGAGCGGCTGGCGAAAACCGGCTGGCTGCCGGAACCGCTGCGTCTCGCCACCGAGGAGCCGGCGATCGAGGTTGCGGCCGAAGAGGACGAGTCCGACGTGGCGCTTCCTGACTTCCTCGCCGGCGACGACGAGGCCACCGAAGCCGGCACCGGCGACGATCCGGCGGTGCTCGTCGCCGCCGAATAGTCCCGCATCTTTCCCCTTCCACCTCCAGGCCCGGCGATCGCCGGGCCGTTTTCGTTTCAGGAGCACATCATGCCGATGTTCACCGTCGAGACCGCTTACCGGCTCCCGGCCTACCGGACGCGGACATACGAGGCCGACACGCCCGAGCTGGCTTGCCGGCTCGCCATCGAGGACGACGATCGGGATGGCGATGCGGTCGCCTACGAGTCGGCCGGCGAGACCTACGTCACCAGCATCTGGCCCGGACCGGATGCGCCCCTCGCACGGTCATCCATTGCCGTTCCCTCGCAGTTCGCGGAGACGAACGCCCGGAAGATCGCGCAGTTCGAGATCCTTCTCGGCCTGCTGAAGATGCTGGTCGCGGACGTTTGCGCGAACGCCGCGACGCAGAGGGACTGGATCGCGCGCGCCTCCTGGGAGGTCGCACGCGGCGAGGCGATCATCGCCGGCGCGCGCGATCCCGACCCTGCCGCCGATCTTCCCGGACGTCGCCATGTCCTGGCATGGCTTGAGGAAGATCGGGTTCGCGATCGTATCGCGACGATCCTCGCAACCGATCCGGACTTCGGCGGCCTGTCGCCCGACGCCGTGACCGACTCCGAGATCAGCTCGGCATGCCTGGCTGTCGTCAGATCGACCGCTCCCGACGACCGGACCGGCACAGCCGAGATCCGCGCGGCACTCACCGCCCTGGGACCGGCATTGTGGCGCAACACCAAGGGAGGCCGGCCATGATGCACTCGATCTATGCCGATCTCGGCATCACGGTGATCGACACCGACCGGGCGGTCCTGCGGGCGGCGGCGCGAATGCTTCCCGCCTGGGTCCGCCGGGACCGCTGCAAACGCCTTCTGCGCCGCAAGTTCTACCGCGAGATGCTGCGCTGCCACGCCGCGGCCCAAAGCGGCGCGTGGCAGACCTGGCACTGAGCCTTCCCACCATCCCGTCAACCAGCCCGGCCGTCGCGCCGGGTGCTTTCCCTATGGAGCTTCCCATGCCCAGATTTGTTGTCCGCAAGGGCCACGATGCCTTTGTCTACTACGAAACCGTCGTCGAGGCCGGCACACCCGCAGAGGCGCGAAGCGTCGCCGAAAGCGTCCACTACGATGGCGAATGGATCGCCACCGGCGAGGTGCAGGAGTTCGACGATTATGAAATCGACGAATCCACCGGCGTCCGTCTTCTCGAAAAGGGTGAGACGGTCGAGGCGTTCCTGATCGTCGCCATGACCGCCCACGAGCGCGATGCGGTGCTCGCCGGTCTTCGCACCCTTCAGCTCGCGCTTGTCAACGGGCCGCTCGATCCGGTGTTCCTGGACATCTACAACAACGACGGCGCGCACGCCGGGCTCGATCTCCCCGAGATCGACGCGCTGTGCGAGCGCATCAACGTGTAGGTGGCCGCGATGTACGCCACCTATCTCCGTCTCGCTGTTCCCGTGTGGGAACGCGGCCGCACGGTCGTCGGGGCGGCGCGGCGCAAGCTGTCCCGCTCCGCCCTGCGCGATCCCGACAGGCGGGACGCGCGCAAGCGCTTCTATCGCGAGATGCTGCGCAACCACGCCGAGGCGCAACGCCTCGTCGCGCGCTTCCGCCTCTGACGCCTGCGTCTCCCCGATCACAATCCCCATCCATCGCCCGGCCATCGCGCCGGGCGTTCTCGTTTCAGGAGCCTGACATGGCCATTCCCGATCACGCCCGCACCAACTTCAACACGCTTCTGCGCGCGGCAGACGACGGCAATCTCGCACTCATGGAGTGCCTGGATGCCGTCACCGGCGAGCGCCGTTACGTCCTTTGCGCCGTCGGCCGCGCGGAGGACGGCGATTTCGTCATGACGCCCTTCGGCCATCTGGCCGATGGCAATCCCTACGATGCCTACCTGCCGCCCGATCCCGACGATCCGGACGGCTTCATCGCCAGGCCGGGCGAGGGAGCCGCGTCATGATCACCGTCGACGAGATACTGGCGGCGGACCTTCGTTGCCCGCCCTCGCAGCGCTCGCTGCCCTGGCCCGAAACGCGCGATGGCGTCACCGTCGTCGTCGAGCCGAAGCCGCATTGGGCCGCCGACATGACGGCCTTCCGGCTTCAGGATCGGTCATATTGCTACTACGCCGACTGGATCGAGAACGGACCGGCCGCGCGCTTCTTCGATCACCCCGAGGCCTGCGGCCGCGAGGTGATGACGAAGGCGCGCGACATGCTGGTGCGGGAGATCGCCGGCGGCCTCTGGCGCCTGTGAGCGAGGGAGAGAAGGGACGGGGCCTGGACGGTTCCGTGCGGTTGAAGAGAGAGCGCCGCCCGGATCTGTCTCCTTCCTCTCTCCGGAGAACCAGGCCATGACCCTTCAAGCCACTGCCCGCCAGACCGCAACGATCGTAGCGGACGATTGCCGCGAAACCTTCCTGCCGACCCTGTTCGGCCTGCGGCTCCTCATCATCGCGGAAAACACCGTCTATCATGTGATGGAGCGGCTCAGCCCCTATGACTATCGCGGGGGCTTCTGGAATTTCTACGAGCATGGGGGCCGCCCGCTGTTCCTCGCCCCCGCGTCGCGGTCACCCATGCGGATCGAAAGCGGACTCACCGAGTTTCGCGGCGAGGTGTCGGCCGAGGCCGCCGGCATCATCGCGACCCTCTTCGTGCTCTCGAACCTCGCGCTACGCCACGATTCCGACCATCTGGCGGAAGCCTATCATCGCCTCGCCGCCTATTCGAAGGGACATGCCGAGGCTTCGGCGATCTTTGCGGCGATCGATTGACTTGACCGGGCGCCTCGCCTCACGGCGGGGCGCTCTCGTCATGTTCGCGATGGCCCGTTCGGCGCGGCGGGCGCGGCCGTCCTACCATTCGCCCTTCTGTCCTTCGGCGGCATAGTCGAAGCGCAAGGTCCACGGCCTGACGGGCGAATAGTCATCCGTCCGCGTCACGCACAGTCGCGACATCCCCGGCACGACGGTCGGCACAGCGTCGAAAACGACGGGGATCGTGTAGACCGCCTGCGCCTGCCGGTTCTGGTAGCGGGCCTCCGCGCTGACGATGATCGCGGGCGCGATGTCCCAGAACTCCGACAGGGCGGCGAGGACAAGCGCGATCGCGATGATGCAGGCACGGAAGGCGGTCGAGGTCGACCAATGCCCCTCTCCGAAATCCGGCAAATCGGACGTGATCGTCGATGCCGTGAACGCCAGGATGATGAGCCAGTAGAATCTCGGCGCACGCGGAAGCAGCCATGTCCTCACGAGCTTAATCCTTCCAATATCGCGGTTGTTTCGGGATTTGCGCAAGCAAACCTGCGCAAAATCCGGCCCGCTCAATGTAGATCAAAGCCGTCGTCTCAACGAGGTGACGGCCGGAAACCTCCGGCGGCGAACGGCTGCTTTCGGCGATTTCGCGGAAGCCGTGAGAGGAAGAGAGGGGCCGGGACGGATTTGAGCCGGTGCGGTCGAGAGAGAGCGCTGCGCGGCTCGTTCCCGTCCGCTCTCCCGAGGTTCCCCATCATGAACATGATATCCACAACCGCGGCCGCCGAGGTCGCCGCGTCGCTTCCGCCCGTCGCCACGTCCGCCACGGCCTCGGCGATCGTCGTTGCCGCGCAGATCCTCCTTTCTGACCTCGAACGCGGCCAGCGCGTCGACGCCACCATGCTGCGCGGCGCGATGGAAACCGCCTTCGGCGGCTCCGACACTGCCGGCGCCTGGGACTGGAAGACCGCTTATGAAGCCTGCGAGGTCGCGACCGTCCTCATGCTGCGCAAATACGGAAAGCCGCTTTTCCGCAAGGCCGGCTCCGCCGCCGCGGTCCTGCCGCAGCTTTCCAAGATCGCCGGCCTGATGCCGACGCATACGCGCCGTTCCGAGGAGGCGCAGACCTTCCAGCAGTTCTCCACCCCGATCCCGCTCGGCCTGGCAGCCTCGTTCGCCGCAGCCATCACGCCGGCCGACCGCGTGTTGGAGCCCTCGGCCGGAACCGGTCTTCTCGCCATCCTGGCCGAGATCGCCGGCGGCTCGCTCCTGCTCAACGAGCTGGCCGACACCCGCGCCGATCTTCTCTCCCACCTCTTTCCGGCCCTTGCCGTCACGCGCTTCGACGCGGCCCAGATCGACGATCACCTCGACCGGGCTCTCCTTCCGACCGTCGTTCTCATGAACCCGCCTTTTTCGGTGATGGCGAATGTCGAGGGCCGCATGGCCGACGCCGCCTTCCGCCATGTCGCCTCGGCGCTGGCGCGCCTTGCGCCCGGCGGCCGGCTGGTGGCGATCACCGGGGCGAATTTCGCGCCGGACGCACCGGCCTGGTCCTCGGCCTATGCCCGTCTGCAGGAACGCGGCCGCGTCGTCTTCTCCGCCGCGATCGACGGGTCGGTCTATGCCAAGCACGGCACGACCATCCCGACGCGGCTCACCGTCATCGACAAGCTGCCGGCGGACGATCCGACCGCGTTCCCGACCGCGCCCGGCGTCGCGCCGGACGTCGCCACGCTTCTCGGATGGCTGGCCGAGCATCTCCCGGCCCGCCCGCCGGTCGACCCTTCCATCGCCGTGCCCATGGCCGCGACCGCCGCGCCCCGGACCGTGCGCGCCTATATCAACCGGGCGGCGAAGGCCGCGCCGGCTGTGGCGCATCGCGAGCCGGAGGGCGTTCCGCTCGCCTATGAGACGGTCGACTGGAAGCCTGCCCAGGCCGGTCGCCTGTCGGATGCGATCTATGAGGAATACGGTCTCCAGACCATCCGGATTTCCGGGGCTTTCGCGCATCCCACCCAGCTCGTCCAGTCGACGTCGATGGCGAGCGTCGCCCCGCCGAAGCCGAGCTATCGCCCGATGCTGCCGGCGGACGTGCTCGGCCTGCTGTCGGACGCGCAGCTCGAAACGGTGATCTATGCCGGCGAGGCGCATTCCGACTTCCTCGCCGGCGCATGGACGGTCGACGACACCTTCGACAAGCTGAGCGCCGCGGCCGAGGACGCCAGCGGCGCCGTCCGCCTCCGCCAGGGCTTCATGATCGGCGACGGCACCGGCGTCGGCAAGGGACGCGAGTCGGCCGCGATCATCCTCGACAACTGGCTGCAAGGAAGGCGCAAGGCGGTCTGGATATCGAAGTCCGACAAGCTGATCGAGGACGCGCAGCGCGATTGGGGCGCGCTCGGCATGGAGCGCCTGCTGGTCACGCCGCTGTCGCGGTTCCCGCAGGGCAAGCCGATCACGCTGAACGAGGGCATCCTATTTCTAACCTATGCCACGCTGCGCTCCGACGACCGCGGAGAGAGGGTTTCGCGCGTCCGGCAAATCGTCGAATGGTTTGGCTCCGACGCCGATGGAGTGATCATTTTCGACGAGGCGCACCAGATGCAGAACGCCGCTGGCGGCAAGGGAGAACGCGGTGACGTCGCCGCCTCGCAGCAGGGTCGCGCCGGGCTGCGCCTCCAGCATGCGTTACCGAACGCCCGCATCGTCTATGTCTCCGCCACCGGCGCGACCACCGTCCACAATCTCGCCTATGCGCAGCGGCTCGGCCTGTGGGGCGGCGAGGATTTCCCCTTCGCCACGCGCGCGGAGTTCGTCGAGGCGATCGAGGCCGGCGGCGTCGCGGCGATGGAGGTGCTTGCCCGCGATCTGCGCGCCCTCGGCCTCTACACCGCCCGCTCGCTCTCCTTCGCCGGCGTCGAATACGAGCTGGTCGAGCATGAGCTGACGCCCCAGCAGGTCCGCATCTACGACGCCTATGCCGCCGCCTTCGCCATCATCCATAACAATCTGGATGCGGCGATGCAGGCCGCCAACATCACCGGCGGCGGCGAAGGCGGCTCCGGCACGCTGAACAGGCAGGCGAAATCCGCTGCCCGCTCGGCCTTCGAAAGCGCCAAACAGCGCTTCTTTGGCCATTTGTTATGCAGCATGAAAGCGCCGACCCTGCTGCGCTCGATCGCCGCCGATCTGGAGGCGGGCCATTCGGCCGTCATCCAGATCGTCTCGACCGGCGAGGCGCTGATGGAACGGCGGCTGGCGGATCTGCCGACCGAGGAGTGGAACGACGTCCGCGTCGACATCACGCCGCGGGAATACGTCCTCGACTATCTCGCCCATTCCTTCCCGGTCCAGCTCTACGAGCCGTTCACGGATTCGGAGGGCAATCTGTCGTCGCGCCCGGTCTATCGCGACGGTCAGCCGGTCGAAAGCCGCGAGGCCGTCGCCCGACGCGACGCGCTGATCGCCAAGCTCGCCAGCCTGCCGCCGGTTCCGGGCGCGCTGGACCAGCTCGTCCAGCATTTCGGGACGGACATGGTTGCCGAGGTGACGGGCCGCTCGCGGCGCATCGTGCGCAAGCCCGGCGGCAGCGTCACCGTCGACCGTCTCGTCGTCGAGACGCGCGCAGGCGCCGCCAATCTCGCCGAGACACAGGCGTTCATGGACGATCAGAAGCGCGTGCTCGTCTTCTCCGACGCCGGCGGCACCGGCCGCAGCTACCATGCGGAGAAGTCGGCGAAGAACACGCGGCTGCGCGTCCACTATCTGCTCGAGGCGGGCTGGAAGGCGGACACCGCCATTCAGGGCCTCGGCCGGACGCACCGCACCAATCAGGCACAACCGCCGCTCTTCCGGCCGATCTCGACGAATGTGAAGGCGGAGAAGCGCTTCCTGAGCACGATCGCACGCCGCCTCGACACGCTGGGCGCGATCACGCGCGGCCAGCGCCAGACCGGCGGCCAAGGCCTGTTCCGGCCCGAGGACAATCTGGAGAGCCCCTACGCCCGCGACGCGCTGCGTCAGCTTTATTTCCTGCTGGTGCGCGGCAAGGTCGAGGGATGCTCGCTCGACCGCTTCGAGCAGGCCACCGGGCTGAAGCTGATGGACTCGAACGGCCTCAAGGACGAGCTGCCGCCGATCACGACCTTCCTGAACAGGCTGCTGGCGCTGACGATCGAGCTTCAAGGCGTGCTGTTCACCGCCTTTGAAGGGCTGCTGACGGCCCGCATCGAAGGTGCCATCGCGTCCGGCACCTATGACGCCGGGCTGGAGACCCTGCGCGCCGAAAGCTTCGTCGTCGTCGATCGCCAGACGATCTACACCCACCCCCGCACCGGCGCGGAAACCAGCCTGCTCACGATCAACGAACGCAGGCGCAACCGGCCGGTGACGCTCGACGCAGCTCTTGCCGAACTTGCCGATCCGCGCGCGAAGCTGCTCGTCAACGAGCGCTCCGGCCGGGCCGCCGTGCAGATACCAGCGAGCAGCGTCATGCTCGACGACGGCGAGATCGACCGCCGTGTCCGCCTGATCCGCCCGACCGAGGCGCACAACATCCCGATCCGCCTCATGGGCGGGACGCACTGGGCCGAAGCCGACCGGGATGCCTTCGCATCGGCCTGGGAAGCCGAGATCGCCGAGGTGCCGGAGTTCACCGATGCGAGGCTTCACATGGTTACGGGCTTGCTGTTGCCGATCTGGAAGCGCCTGCCCAACGACTCGACGCGCGTCTATCGGCTCCAGACGGACGATGGCGAGCGCATCATCGGCCGGCAGGTCTCTCCGGCCTGGGCCGCAACCGCGACCACGACCGGCGCCGCGTCGATCGCGCCCGACGACGCCTTCGCCGCCTTGATGGACGGCCGCACCATCCTCGACCTCGCCGAGGGCCTTCAGCTTCGCCGGGTGCGCGTCATGGGCGCGAACCGCATCGAACTGTCGGGCTTCGACGACACGATGCGCGAGCGCCTGACGGCTTACGGGCTGTTCCACGAGATCATCTCGTGGAAGCTGCGCATGTTCGTGCCGAGCGACGCCAGCGGCCCGGACGTGCTTGCCAGGGTGCTCGATCGCTGGCCGGTCGAGCGCATCGGCGAGCGGGAGGCGGCGTGATGCCCCGTCCCGACGCCTCCGAGCTGGCGATCCGCCTCGGCCATCACGCCGAAGCGGTTTGCCGCGAATACCTGTCGTCCGGCCGGCGCGCCGGACGGTACTGGCAGGTCGGCGATGCGCGCAACAGCCCCGGACGCTCGATGTTCGTGCGCCTGACCGGGCCGGAAACCGGCAAGGGCGCGGCAGGCAAATGGACCGACGCATCGACCGGGGAGCATGGCGATCTCCTCGACGTCATCCGCGAGGCGCTCGGCCTCGTCGACTTCAAGGACGTAGCCGAGGAAGCGCGCCGGTTCCTCTCGCTCCCGCATCCCGAGCCTGCGACGACGGGGCCACCGACCGTCAGGACCTCCAGCCCCGCGCCGTCGGGGTCGCCGGAAGCCTCGCGCCGGCTTTTCGCGATGTCGCAGCCGATCGGCGGCACGCTTGCGGAAATCTACCTCAACGGGCGGGCGATCACGTCCCTCTCCGGCGTCGCCGCGCTGCGCTACCATGGGCGGTGCTACTATAAACCGGATGCGCATTCGCCCACCGAGATCTGGCCGGCGATCGTCGCGTCCGTCACCGACCTCGACGGCAGGCAGACCGGCGCGCACCGCACCTGGCTTTCACCAGACGGTTCGGGCAAGGCGCCCGTCGATTCACCGCGGCGGGCGATGGGCGATCTTCTCGGGCACGGTGTCCGCTTCGGCGCCGCCGGTGAGGTGCTGGCGGCCGGCGAAGGCATCGAGACCGTGCTATCGCCCCGTCAGGTCCTGCCCCACATGCCGATGATGGCGGCGCTTTCGGCCGCACACCTCGCCGCCATCCTGTTCCCGCCGACGCTGCGCAGGCTCTATGTCCTCCGGGATCGCGACCCGGCAGGGGACGGTGCGCGAGACAGCCTTGTCGCCAGAGCGACGAGCCTCGGGATCGAGGCGATTTCCCTGTCGCCGAGGCTTGAGGACTTCAACGAGGATCTGCGCTGGCACGGCGTCGACGCTCTCCGGGCGACCCTGATGGAGCAGGTTCATCCCGATGACGTCCGCCGTTTTGCGGAGGGCTGAGGCGATCGGCAGGAGACGCGGCGCGGATCAGGCGTCTCCACCTGCCGTCTCGGTTCATCATCGCAAGCGACCTTTGCTGTCGGAGAGCCCACGCCCACGGCCTTCTGAGAGGGCGATCGGCCCACAAACGGCCCGGCCGGGCAATGGCGCGGCGCCCGGCTATTTTCCGCCGGCGGGGCGAGCCCCGCCTTTGCAGCGCGAAACAAAATAGCCGGGCTTGGCCATCGAGGCCCTCGCGAGAGGCGAGGGCTGCCAGTCCAGTCCGCCTGTGGGCGTCGACGCCTGCGAAGGCCGCGATTGGCGCGGTCTCCAGACAAGGACGCTCACGATGACGAACGAAGACGAAAACGCAGGTTACGAGCCGATCCACACCGCATCCCCCACCGATCATGTCCTCAACGAACTCCAGCTCTACGGCTGGCGGCCATATCAGGACGAACCCGATCCGAGGCCGCTTCCGGAGGGCAATGCCGTCGCCGCAGCCGTCGCAGATATCTTCGATGCCCTCGTCGCGACCCTCGGCGACACCCGCCTCGAACCCGATCTCGAAGAGCTGCTCTGGGGAGCCGTCAATCTCTTCCACCGCGCCACCGGCCGGGTGGAGCGCGAGCTGGACGACAACGAGCGGGCGCAGCGCCGGCTTCAGACGGAACAGGACGGCAGCGAGGTGAAGTCGGTCGAACTCGAACGCCTCACGGCAGAGGGCCAGACCATGATCGAACGGCGCAACAGCATGGAACTCTTCCGCGATGTCGCCGCCGAAGCCTTCGAGCACCACACCGGCAGCGCCTGGAGGCCCCGCACCGGCTCGAAGGTCAGCCATCGCAATCTGACCGCCGCGATGATCGACTCCAGAGATTACCTTGCCGCGAAGCGCCGGGCTGAGAAGGAGGTGCTGCTGCCCGCCGGTCCGAAAGTTGCCGTCTCGGGCGGAACCGACTTCAACGATCACACCCTGATCTGGGCGAAACTCGATCAGGTTCGTGCGAAGCACGCCGACATGGTGCTCATCCACGGCGGCGCGAAGACGGGCGCGGAACGCATCGCCGCCCGCTGGGCAGCCAGCCGCAAGGTGCCGCAGATCGCCTTCGAGCCCGACTTCCAGAAGTATCCGGCAAAGCAGGCTCCCTACAAGCGCAACGACACGATGCTGGAAGTCCTGCCGGTCGGCGTCCTCGTCTTCGGCGGCGGCGGCATTCAGGGAAACCTCGCGGACAAGGCCCGCAAGCTCGGCATCCCGACCATGCAGTTCGAGGGCGGCGCGTAAAGCGCCGCCTTCCGGCACCCCTTCACCGGCCGAATACTTGACTACGGGAGATGATGATGGCTTTGATTGAACATCCTTGCAGAACCGGCACAGCAGCATAGTAGCAGGCGGAGCGTATTCACCGGAAGCCTGTCGTGATCCTCAACCGTTCATACGGAGGCTTCCATGTCGCTGATCCTGCTCGCTATCTCCCTGACCATCATGCTCTGCATCATCGCCTATAATCTCGCGATCTATGCGCTGCCCTTCATGGTCGGCCTCACGGCCGCACAATATGCCTGGGCCGCCGGCGCGGGCCTGTTCATGACCGGCTTCGCCGCCATCGCCGCCGCCCTGGGGGCGATCGCGCTGGTGATCGGCGTTCTCGGCTTCGCGAAGAACCCGGCCCTGCGCCTGATCGCGCTCGCGATCTTCGCCGTTCCCGCCGCCATTGCCGGCTATGCCCTTGTCCACGGCGTCACGAAGAATGCGATCGACTCTGCGATCGTGCTCAATCTGCTCGGCGGCACGGGCGGCCTGTTCATCGGCATCGCCGCCATGGTCAATCTCAATGCCCTCGGCGTCTCGGTCTTCTCGCGCTGATCCGGCATCGCGATCCGCCGCTCCCAGGACAAACTGAGGCGGCTTGCGCCGCCCGCCCTTCGGCCTCCCGCTCAGAACGCGATGCAGCGTCGGCGCCGGTCGGTCCATGCGCCCGCTTCGGGTCTGCTTCGCCCGGTCAGGAGCGGCCGATCATCGGCATGAGCCCGCAGGCCGCGAGCGTCTTTCGCCCGCTGGCCAACTCCCCTCGTGTCGTGAAGGCTGGCCGCGACCACCTTCATTTCCGCCTCGCCACGATGCTCCTGGACCGCACTGCCGGCCGTCGAACAGGGGGATGCAGCGCCATTCCGTGCCTTCAGCACCCGTCAGCCCTCTTCATTGCCTTCCCGGAGGCCCATGCCCTCCGAGCAGCGAGACGCGGGAGGCCGGAAGCGGATGATGGAGGTGTCGTCCCGGCGGCGCGGAATCATCGGGCCTGACGTTTCGCTGTTGGCGGCGAGAATGGCGATGGTCTGCCGTGCGTCTGATCCCGTGTGCGTTCAGAGGCACCAATCCCTCCGACTGACTGATCCCCTAAGACCGTTCGGTTTCCGGCCGCAACCCACGCGGCTCCGGACCGTGTTGCCGCGCAAGCGCGGCTGCCCGCCCCACTCCGGGCCTTATGGGCGAGCTGCCCGCGAGCGTGCAGTTGCAGGCGTCTCCCGCCGGCCTTGGCCGGGTCTCGTCGGAGGGATGGTCCCTCCGAGGAAGCAACGGAGACTTACAATGCAGAACATCGCCATTCTCGCCGGCAACATCGGTCAGGACCCCGAAACCCGCAGCACGCAGGACGGCAAGAAGATCACCCACTTCACGCTGGCCACCTCGCGGCCCCGTTACTCGGAAGGCCGTGTCCTCCGTGACGAAAACGGCTACCGGGTCCAGGACACCGAATGGCACCGCATCACTTGCTTCAACGGCGTCGGCAAGACGGTCCAGGAGCATTGCAGCAAGGGCATGAAGGTTCTGGTTCGCGGCCGCATCCACTACACGAAGTGGAAGGACCAGCAGGGCAACGACCGCTACGGCAGCGAGATCATCGCCGAGACGGTCCAATTCCTGAGCCGGAAGCAGACCGAAAGCGAGCGGGGCGGACAGACCGACTACGACGACGACATCCCATTCTAGGAAAGAGTGGTCGACGTTTTGTAAACTAAGACACCCAACTATCTGAATTCGTTATCAGAAAGTAAAGTTTACAGTTTTTCGTTAGCTGCCGAATTCCTGTCAGGTGAGTAGTGAGAAAATTTGTAAACTTTGAATGTCGCCTCTTTGCTGGATTTGCCGTTTGACTGGCGGGCAAATCATTGATAGTTGATACCATTGATCGGCATGCTGTCTGCATCCCGGTCAATGGTGTTTTGTTTTGCTCGGTAAATCTGGGTCTTAAGCGCCATTGATCGGCATGCGGACAGCATGCCGATCAATGAAAAATGCAAATACACTTATTGTTCGGTGGTCCCGCTTCTCCGACGGAGAGCGGATGCCCTTCCTAGTAAGGGCATCTACAGGCTTACCTATTGAAGCGCCGAGTTTCTGGATCACTGCCCACCGGCGGCCGTTAGGTATCCAACCCAACACACTTTTCAACGAGCTCCGCTCCCTTATGGTCTTCTACCTATGGGCGGACCTGCAGGGCATCGATATAGTTGAGCGCCTGCATGACGGGACGTTCTTCGAACTCTCCGAAATAATAGACCTCGTGAACACATGCGGCTGGAAGCTGGGTGATCTGCTGTCAGCGGTCGCTAGACGGTCGTCTGGCTTGACTACGCTTACCAGACACATGCCGAAAAGTGGCGTCGGGTCCGGCGAGAAGCGAAATCGGCTTAGCGTCGTTCGTTCTTTTCTTGAGTTCACCAGCGCCGACTATCTCTCGCGCCTCCAGTCGTGGCCAAATCGATGGGCGTTATATCGCGATATGCGGGTCGAATGCCTGGGCCATCTCGCGACCTATATCGAAGGCCTACGCGCGCCGAAACGAGAAGACGTCGGCGAGAGGGAAGGACTTGATGCCGGGGTGCTGGTGCTGCTTTGCGCGGTCATTGACCCGGACCACCCAGACAATCCCTTTGAACCCAAAGTCCGCTTTCGAAATTTTGTGATGATCCGGTTGCTGATCGAGCTCGGCATCCGGCGCGGGGAGCTTCTCGGCATCATGCTCCACGACTGCGACGTGTCCGGTCCGAGAGGCTACATCACCATCCATCGTCGACCCGACAATGTCCTCGACAGGCGCATAGCACCAGGGGCAAGCACGAAAACCGCCGCGCGAAAGCTCGAGCTAAGCCCGCGAACGACGCAGTTGGTCTACGAGTGGATCGTCCACTACCGATCCAAATTGCCGGGAGCTGCAAGGGGCAAGGGTCAGTTTCTGATTGTCAGCATACCGAAGGGCCAACCCATGTCGCCATCCAATGTCAACAAGATATTCGAGGCGCTGCGGAGGCGCGTCCCGGAACTGCCGAAAGAATTTTCACCCCATCTCCTCCGGCATTCGTGGAACGACACTTTCTCCGAGCTCATCGATAAGAAGGGCATCTCCGAGAACGACGAGGTGAAGTTCCGACAGAAGATCATGGGCTGGCGAGACGAGGCATCAGCGAGGTTTTACCTGCGGAGAACCGTTGGCCGCAGGGCCAACGAGGTTCTCATGGAGATGCACGATGATCTTGATATTCGCGTTAAAAAGGCGGGGCAAGAGCGATGATATCGCCACTGGAAATGGACCCATCGAAGCTGATACCGCCACTGCCTTCGGCGGTCACGACACATGACGGAGTCGTGTTCGACCCTCGACAAGACGATTGGCGCGTCGGTAGTCTTGCCACAAAGGCGCGAATAAGGTTCGATGTTTTCGACCGTCTATCAAGCAGAATGGTGCACTGTTTGAAATGGGGGCTGATTATCGCCCTTCAAAATACATCGTGCTCACACGCAGTGAACTTATACGCCCGCTTCAAGGCCTTCTATAGATCAGTCATCGAGGCGACGGATACAATCCACGATGAAATAGAGTTGTCTCATATCCTGACGTATAGAGGTCGGCTCAGCGCGTCGACGGAGTGGTACCTGGGCGTCATACGCATTTTGCTGAACGAGATGGGCAATCTCGGTTTTGGCATCGCGTCCGAACAGGCGGTCGAATACCTCTCGACCTCTACCATCCGTGGCAACATTAAAGGAACCTCGGTCCGAACGCGCGATTCCGAAAAGGGTTCATTCACAGACACCGAACTTCTCACGATACAGTCAGCGCTTAACGATGCATATGCGAAGGGCGACATTGACCTCACTGCGTTTGCGATCACCTGGCTCTTCCTCGCCTACGGACTGCGTTCAGTTCAGATCGCTGCCCTGAAAGAGAAGGACCTACTGGTCTCTGAAAACGATGAGGGGCCTCTATATGCGCTTCGCGTGCCACGGGCAAAACAGCAGGGTGAAAAGGCGAGAGATTCTTTCAAAATCCGGTATTGCGGCAAGCAAGTCGGTACGTTGCTGGAGCATCTGAAAAAGAACAACGAAGCGCGTCGCCGAGAGCTTGGTCTCTCCGAGGACGACTGTCCGATGTTCATCGCAAACGAAGAAGGGAAGCTACCTGGCCTTCGCTTTCATATGAACTCCAGCGGCATATCCAATGTCCTGAACTATACAATCCGTAAGGTAACGGGTCTCAGGACGAACGCGCGTAGATTCCGCATCACCTTGGCCCAACGCGCCGTCGATGACGGCAAGGATAAGCACACCGTCGCGGAACTGCTCGACCACTCCGACACGCAGAACGTCGAAGTTTACTTCGAAGCTAGCCCGGCGATGGTCCTGCGCCTCGATCGTCATCTGGCGATGGAAATGGCACCGCTCGCTCACGCGTTCGCCGGCGTGGTTGTGACCACCGAAACGGAAGCGTTGCGCGGTGACGATCGCTCCAGCCGCATCTTCGACAGGTCGCTCAACAACGTCTCGGATGCGCTCGGGACGTGCGGTCAGATGAGCTTCTGCGGGCTGGCTGCACCAATTGCCTGCTACACCTGTCGCCACTTCCAGCCATGGCTCGACGGCCCGCATGAGGAGTTCATGACGGTGCTCATCACCGACCGTCATCGTATGGAAGCGGAAGGTTATTCCGCCAAGATTTACACCATCAGGGATCGGACCATTCTGGCAGTCGCCGAGGTCATCAAACTCTGTGCCGCGGAAAAAGAAATCAGAGCCGAGGTGGCAGCATGACCGGAAACGTCGTCAAATTCGTAGCCGAAGGGGTCGAATATCCCGCGGACCGGCTCCAGAGCTTCATCGCGCTGGCGAGAACAATCGACGTGCTTATCCCTCAAGACGCATGGCCGGAGGACGTGTGGCAGGTCGGCGCTTCGTTTGTGACGAAGGGCCAGAATCGGGACAATCGCGCTCTGGCGTTCTACAATCGTGATACTATCCTGACTAACAGGCATGAGATCATCGGCGGTGCGCCACTGGCGGACGGCATCAAAGAGTTCGCGAAAGCCTATATCCGATACCAGCATTCGTCCTCCCCGGTCGCTTTCGAAAATACCGCGAAGCGGCTGGATGCATTGCAGTTCATCGAGGCGGCGTTCAGGTCTCTAGGCACCGCACCCGTCATCGAGAATCTAAACGTCACCGTCCTGAACACCGCCGTCGCAATCGCGAAGGACGGTGTCGGAGCCGGCCGCCACTATCAGTTCGCAATCTATATCCAGCAGGTTTATCGGTTCTGTATGGAGCGTAAGTTCCTGAATGCTCCGTTCCAGTGGAAACACGGGGTGACGAAGCCAAAGGACAAGACGGAGGCGCTGGGGCGCGAGGCCAAGGAATGGCGTGAGAAAAAGCTGCCCAGTCCAGAGGCCTATAGGGCGCTGGCACATATTTTCCGGCATTCGGAGACATTTGTCGATCGGCTATACTCGGCGATCAGCGCGATCTTCGTCTCAATACCGATTAGAGCTCACGAGGTTCTGCAGCTTCGCGTGGACTGCGAGGTGTTCGACACAATCAAGGACCCTGACAGCGGCAAACTGGTGGATGCGTACGGCATCCGCGTTTTCCCGGGTAAGGACAACCCTCCTCAGGTCAAGTGGGTCCCGACACAGATGGCGTCGGTCGTGCAGGAAGCCATTGCGCGCATCCGCGAGATGTGTGCGGATGCGCGTTCAGTGGCTGCGTGGTACGAGGCCAATCCCGGAGAACTGTGGCTTCCGGTTGAGCTACAGAGGTTCCGCGCATCCGACTGGCTCAAGCGTGAGGATGTGTCGAGGTTGGTGGCAATAGAAAGTAAGGTCGCTATTGCCCGTTGGGTCCGGCAGCAGGACGTGGAATGGAGACCGGGTTCCACCAATTCGACTAAAATGAGAGAAGTGCGGATATCGTCACTGGCAGCACGCCTGCTTCAAAAGCTGCCAAAGGAATTCCCCAATTTCAATGGGGCCGATGATCAGAAGTATTCCCATACGCTGATCCTGCTCCTCTTGAACCAAGTGCACACGAGCAAGCCGAGGTATCCCGGGCTGGTAGAGCAGGTGACCATCCAGTCTTATGATCACTGGCTCTCCGGCCACGGGAAGAGGCCGAGCGTGTTTGACCGCTGGGACTTCAAGGAACGAGACGGTTCTCCCATTCGGATCAGCAGCCATGGCTTCCGCCATTGGTTGAACACGGTTGCCCAGTTGAAGGGGATGAGCGACCTGGATATCGCGAAGTGGAGCGGCCGCAAGGTCGAGCAGAACAAAGCCTACAACCATGTGTCTTCCGACGAGTTCCTTGACCAGGTCAGGGCGGCGCTGGATGACGGTAAGGGAACGGGGCCGATGTTTGAAGCCGCCAAGGTCACCGGCATCAAACCGCCTGTTGATCACCGCGAGTTCCTCGACGCTCAGATCGGTTCGGCCTTGGTCACCGAACTCGGCATATGCGTGCATGACTATTCGCTCTTACCGTGTCAGACGCACGGCGATTGCCTCGATTGCTCCGAAAATGTCTTCATCAAGGGAGACCTCAAGCACAAGGAGCGCGTGGGCAAGCGCCTCTCGCTGACCGAGAAGCAACTTGCAGATGCTCTTCTGGCGATGGGCGACGACTTCTATGGGGCCGACAGGTGGGTTCAGGCCCATCAGAGAAGCGTTGAAAAACTGCGCGGGATTCTTGTGATCCACGACGATCCCTCCATTCAAGACGGAACGGTCGTGAACCTAGCCGGCGGATCAAAGGACAGCGAAGTCGCAATGGCACTTCGTGACCGGCAGGATGCAAAGGCATCACGTCCGGAGTCCAGTGTGTATCCCGCCGAGGAGGCGGCGGAAGACGATGGCACCCTGGCCGCGATGTGGGAGGATTGATCGATGGCGAAGGCCCAACTTACGGACGACGAGATCGACCGGATAGTCGCACTCCTCATCTCCTGGCAGGGAAAGTTGAGTTGGGAACTGCTGACGCAGCAGGTAGGGTGCATGCTCAAACGGCCCTTCACACGTCAGGGATTGGATAAACAGGAAAACATCCGAACTGCCTTCCAACAGGCGAAGGATAGGCTTCGTTCTTCGCCGGTGACAGTGCCGCCTTCTGAGATGTCAGCCGAACTGGCTTTGGCCCTTGGCCGGGTAGAAAGACTGGAGGCGGAGATTGCCGTCCTGAAGGCGGAAAGGAACCGCTTCCTCGAGAAATTCGCCACTTGGCAGTACAACGCGCGAAGTAAAGGCCTGTCCGAGGCCGGCTTGAACATGCCATTGCCGAGAGTGGAGCGCGACCGGAGTACGGCGGAATGAGCTTGAACCGTTTCCAACAGATTAGCGAAGAGAATTATGCGAAGCTTGAAACATATGTCGAGCGCCTGCAAGCCGCCGGATTGAAGCTACCGAGCCGTGGCGGCAGGGTGAACAAGACCGCCGTCGCGACGGCCTGTGGCTTTAACAGGGAAACGTTCGACCAGAATGCCCGCTTCGAAAAACGGCTGATGGAAGCTGTCGAGGATTTGGGGCTCGAGCCTCCGAAATCCGCGGAGACACCTGCCACCACCCGCGATTCCGGTGACAAGGCGCGAATAACGGCGCTCGAACAGCAGGTGGCATCGTTGCGAAGCGAGAATCTCGAACTTCGCCATAAGGTCGCCCGGTATGAGCACTCGACGCAGACGGGCAGGAGGGTCATTCCTTGAACGTGATGCCGCGCGGCAAATACATCGTGGAATTCCTGGCCTCGCGGCCGGAGTTCGCCGGTGTCGGAAAAGCGACGGCCGCGAGGCTCTGGAAGCACTTCGGTGCCGATCTCTACGCCGTCCTCGGTGGCGGCGACATCGATCGGCTGGCGGAGGTTCTGGATCGAAACCAGGCCGCCATCGTCGCCCAAGCGTGGGCAAACCAGATCGCCCTGGCCGACTGCGTGGTCTTCTTCGACGAGAACGGCATCGATCCGAAGGTTGCCCGCAAGGCCGTGGACTTCTGGGGTTCTGACGCATTGACGAAGATCAGGGACAATCCCTATCGTTTGCTGACGGTTTGCTCCTGGGGGCAGGTCGATCGGGTTGCCTCCGTACTCGGTATTCCCGCGGCCGATCCACGAAGGCAGGTGGCGGCCGTCGAGTCGGTTTTGTACGACAGGTTGGATCGAAAACATACCTGGTGTTCGCACCGGGAACTGGTTGTCCAGACGGCAAAACGTCTGAGCGTCAGCATCGACAGCGCCGAGCGCGCCCTCGCAGCGGCTGTGGGAGATCGCGCAGCGCTCCCGATCGCTGGCGGCTACCAGCCTGCCGGCGGGGCCTATATGGAGCGTTTTATCGAGAGCCGCATCGAAGAGCATATCGCAGCCGTAGACGAGAGCGATCTGTTCCTTGACGGGATCACGGCGCAGGATGTGGCGCGCTTCCTCGACGGGTTTGATCCGTTGGGTTCCTTGACCGGTGAGCAGAGGGAGGCCGTTATGATGGCGATCGGCCATCGCTTCTCGCTGTTGATCGGTGGTGCGGGCGTAGGCAAGACCACCGCGCTGAAGGCGGTGAACGCCGCGGCGCGCAATTTTGGCATGAAAGTCTACCAGCTTGCCATTGCCGGACGGGCCGCCAAGCGGATTTCCGAGGCGACCGGCCAGCATGCGCAGACGGTCGCCTCTTGGCTGAAGGGTACGGCGGACGGGAGGCTCGAACTCGGCCGCCACACGCTGGTCATCATCGACGAAGCGTCGATGCTTGACCTTCCGACCCTCTACCGAATCCTGTTCCATCTTCCGAAAGAAGCCCGTTGCCTGCTGGTTGGAGATACCGCCCAGTTGCCGCCCATCGGGTTCGGCCTGACACTTCACAGGCTTGTCGAAGAGACGCGGATACCCCAAACGGAACTGACGCGCATTCTCAGGGCAGCTGAAAGCACAGGGATTCCACAGGTGTCTGTCGCCATACGTGGCGGGACATTACCCCATCTCCCTGCCTATTCATCGCGCCGCGGGGGGTGCAGCTTCATCCGCGCGAACGGGAGAAAGGTCATCCACGCGATCGAGGACGTTCTGCACGATCTTCGAGGCGAGGAGGTTCAGGTCTTAGGTTCGGTCTATGCTGGCCCTGCCGGAATTGACGCCATCAACGCCTATTTCCACGCGGAACGGGTGGCGACCGGCGCTCCGTCGATGAATGGGTTCGCCGACGGCGATCCCTGCATCTGGACTGTAAACGACTATGATCGGAACCTCTGGAATGGTTCGATGGGTCGAGTGGTCCGCCTCGACGGGAATACCCTGGTCGTCGAGTTCGAAGGCGAAAAGCACCGGATCGGTCCAAACGAGGTCGAGAGACTGGCGCTTGCATACTGCATCAGCGTGCACAAAGCGCAGGGTAGCCAGTTCAAAAACGTCATCATGTCGGTACAACCGTCCGCGAATATGGATCGCGCCATGATCTATACGGCTGTGACCCGCGCGACCGACCGCGTCATTTTAATCGGGATCGAGCCTGATCTCGTCAGTTCCGTTGTCCCTTACCCCCGTTCCCTTGATAGGAACGTTGCGCTGGCCCTGACCGATGGTAGCCAGAGGCCAGGATAATTCAATGCCCGCGAACATAGGCCGGAGTTGACACACGCCCGGCGCGCATAGGCTCTTTCGGAGGGCATGCCCCGCAAGGGGGATGGCCGCAGCGACGACGGAGCGTGAGAAGAGCGCGCCGGGGGTGCGTCACCGAAGCGCGGGGCCACGCGACTAATCGGAAGCACCGGTCGCCGGAGGCGATCGGAACGAGACCCGTGGCTCGTTCCGAAGGCGCTGAGATTCGCCGTGGGGAAGCTGAGGGAAACTCCGGGCGGGCGGCAGGCGCGGACCAATATCATCCGAGCTTGATATTGGATTCGGAGAATAACTGTGACTTGGAAAAGCCGCTGCGCCCAAGGTGTCGCCGAGACGGCCGTTGCTACATATAGAGCCGGGGACCGGCAACTACCTTTGAAAACAATGTCGGCCGTCAGGCCGGGCTTGTAGAGAGGCGTTGCTGAAGTTCGCGGGGATCGAAGCGAGGGAGTACCAGTCAGCCGGTATCTGAAGACTTCGGCAAAATCTGTTTTGTCGTCATCACTCCGACCCCGAAGTATCGATCGTTTTCTTCGTCCCTCCATCCCACGAAAACGATGCCGTGCGTGCGGTAGAACTCCACGATTTTCCGTCTCACCTCTGGGGAGCACTCACCACTTGCTTCGATTTTCGTGAGGGTTTGACGATTCAAGCCGAGTTCGGCGGCCGCCTCTTTTGCGGTTATGTCGAGAAAGGCGCGCGCTGCGCCTAAAGCGAATTCAGCGCCATTGGACCTGTACTGCATGTGCTCATCCGGCGGCCTGACGGGGGATCGGGGGTCGCGCCAGCGCACGCCAGACCCGGAGACAATTCCCGACCCGATGTCTACCGTCCCGACGAACTCCAGGCCCTGAGATTCATAGTATTTCCGTAGCCGCAGATTTGATCGGTCGGCCTGTCGCGAATCCGCCTCGGCATCCCTCATCGACCGCTCGTTAACCCCCGCGCCAGCGCATATTTCCGTGCGGGATAGCGGCAACAGGGCGCGTGCCGCCCGTAACGCAGCTGCAGTGATTTGCGTCTTCATAAGAAGCCATCAGCCGGCTGTCGGCCCGAAAGTCAAGAAAATCAAAATAGGGTCTTTAGTTTCCGAAAAGGACGCCATATGACATCATTTGTGGAAAAAAAGATTCCGTAAAAGATTTGAGGGTGAACATGGTTGCTTCAACAATCGCGCAATTCGGAATGTCGCCAGTCGAACTGGCGAAGCACCTACGCCAACTCGCTCGAGACATCGAGATCGGCTCTCCGCCGACTGGAGAAAAAATCGTCGAAATCCGTGAATGGACACCGGCACGTCGCGCTGTCCTGTGCCTTGCGGGGCGGCCCGTCGGCCATCCTCTGCTGCCGGACAGCAAGCCCATTTTTACGTCCGAACTCTTTCTTCTGGACCCCGAGCGCCGGTTGGCGCGGACATGGTCTCGTTGGTATCGGCTCCTTGACGAAGTGGGTCCCGAATACTGGACCGGAGGTCGCGCGGAGCGGCCATGAGAGTGTCGCTCGCAGTGTATAAGCCGGATTTGATCATTGACCCCGAATTCGAGGTATATGTCGATAAAATGCGCGCGATGAAGTCACGACATCCCTGGCGCCAAAACGTAGCCGGCCCGCGGAGCCGACCGATCACCGTTCCCGACTTTATGGCATATTGCTGTGTAGGAGCCGCGTTGCGGCCTTATACCAATCCTTGCCGCGGGCTTTTTGCGATCCTTCTTGTAGAAGGGGATGATGTTGAATCTTACATGGCCGGAGCGAGGCTATATCTGCGGCATGTGGGCGGTGAGTATGCTGACTCCTGGCTTAAAACTACATCTGACCGTCGCTTCGAGCACACCGTAGATGAGTTGCTTGAGCGTCCGATAGATAAGAGCTACGCATTCATCGTCGTCAGCGACAAGCATCAGATCAGCGACAAGGCACGCCTGTTTTCGGATGCCGTCGTTCGGGTTAGCAAGCCTTCAAACAGGCAGATCATTGCGGCGTTCGCACGGTTTGGCCATTCCCTTACGGAGAGCGACCTCCGGATGATAGCGGCAGAGTCGTGGGAGCGATTGCGTCTCGCGTTTCTTCCAGGTCGGAGCGTTGCTGCCGGTTTACAGCGTCTGCGCGCAGAGCGGTCGTCGTCCGAACCGGATTCCTCAAATGCGGCAGTGAACGGTCCGACGTTGCATGACCTTCACGGTTTCGGTGATGCCGGGCACTGGGGTATCGAGTTGTCTCGGGATGTCGCCGACTATCTTGACGGGAAGCTGGCCTGGTCGGACGTGGACGTCGGTGTGTTGGTCTCGGGCTCCCCGGGGGTGGGAAAAACAACTTTTGCGGAAGCGTTGTCCAGAACATGTCGATTGCCGTTGGTATCAGCATCCGCGGCCCAGTGGCAGGCCGCCGGGCATTTAGGCGACTTCTTGAAGGCGATGAGGCAAACTTTCCATGAAGCCAAGTCGAAGGCACCATGCATTTTGTTTGTGGATGAAATCGATTCGTTTGGCGACCGCTCCGTACACGGACACCACGACGACTATAAGCGCCAGATTATAAATGGTTTTCTAGAATGCATTGATGGCATAGAGCGCCGCGAAGGGCTGATAGTCATCGGCGCTACTAACTTTCCCGACATCCTCGATCCTGCGATACGTCGTGCCGGACGGCTCGACCGGCATATCCATATTCCGATGCCGGATGCCGCGACGCGTCTTAAAATCGCAGAGCAGTATGCGGGATTGATTTTTCCGGCGGAGTACCTGGAAAGGTTCGCTCGGACAACGCACGGGATGACAGGTGCGGACATCAGCTTGCTGATCCGCAATGCTAGGCGCGTCGCGCGTCGGCGATCAGAAGCATTGGTCGTGGAGCACATTATGGGTTGCTTACCAGCACTCCAATCGTTGTCGGCCAATACTCTACACAGAACAGCCATTCATGAAGCTGGGCATGCAATTGCCGGCCTGGCGCTCGGCCTCGGCCCCCTCGAGGCGATTGTCATCCGTGAGGATATCACCGTTGGGGCGGTGGAATCGGTTGGAAAGACGCTATTCGCAGGAGACCCCGCGGAACGGCGCTCGCGCAGTCACTACCTCAACCATATCGCAGTCTTGATGGCAGGTATGGCTGCGGAAGAACTCGAATTCGGAGAATCCTGTGAGGGGGCAACCGGGGGCGTGGACTCTGATCTCGGGCGCGCGACTGAAATTGCAACCCTCGTCGAGGTCTCGTTCGGATTAGGCAGCACGTTGATCATCGAGACCGTATCAGAGAAGCGATTGTCCGATCTGCGAGTACGAAACCCGGAAGTCCGCGCGGCAATCAATGAAATATTGAAGGAGCAGTATGAGAGAGCTCGAAACATCCTGGTTGAAAATCTGGACGCGCTGAGGGAAGTGGCAACGGAGGTGCTGAAAGTGCGGCACCTTCAAGGTGGCGCTGTCACGACGATCATTGAAAGACACCGGGTACACTCGGCCAGGAAACGCCAGGACGAGGCAGATCGAGGGAAAGTCAGTGCGGCCCTGGCGATACTCGACCGCGTTCCCGACAACGATCCCGATCAGGGAGACGAAGTACCCAATGATGATACCTTATCGGAATGTCGTTCGTGACTGACGCGCGGCGGGGTGAGAAACCGCTTTCGAGTACGTCCACATCGCGCCACGCGTCAAAATGCAGACCTTAGCCGCTACGAATACAGTTCAATCCTTGCATGCAGATGGCGACGAGATAGTTCGTTGCAGGCGTAGCGGTGGGCGGCGTTCGTCTGGTTTGATCCTGATCCGCCGCCCGATCGGCCTTGCGCCAATTTCATCCAATACCGCTCCCAGCGATAGCTTGCTTTCTCCATCACGCTGCGGCTTCGGTTTAGACCGTTTTGCCATCGCTTCATCTCCATCCATCCATTCGTAACCTGGTCGCATTCGCGACCGTAAACAAGTCTTTCGCTCTGCACCTCGAAAAAATATTCAACGCGGCCGGTCACTTAGCGGAGATACCTTAGAGTCTGATTCGATTGGCGTTTCCGACAGGAGACACGACAACTCCCGAATTTTTGGGGATTCCAGCTGGCTTGACTCCCTATACGAATAGGAACAGAAAGGGAACACCAACATGTCCGGGACAGGAAGCCATAATCAACGCGAGCCACGGAGGATCGTGATCGTCGACACATGCAATTCCCGGCTCCTGGATGACGTTAGGGAGCGTATCGCTCATATCGAGGGGGCGCGTCGCGTCGCGCTACGAAGTTGCCGTTCGGCGTTCGCGAGATTGACGAACGGCTGCCGGGCGGAGGGCTGACTTACGACGGCATCCATGAGGTGTCAGGTGGTGGTACGGTCGATGGTGCGGCAGCCTGCCTGTTTGCGGCGGGGATTGCAGCGAGGATGAGGAGGATGAAGACCGCACATCTTCCCCAGCGTCTTTCGAAGGTTGGATGAATGAGCGATCCGTATTTGGCAGCCTTACGTGCGGCGAGGGTCGGCCTCTTATTCTCTCACCCGGAGGAAGGAATGGCTCTTGCGCGCTTGATACCGCGCGAAGTGGCGAACTCAGTGAATGGACTTGAATGCATCGGCGGCGACCTGCTGTATGAGCGCGAGTATGTCAAGTCGCTGACGCACGCTGAGTTAAAGACTGCTTTGCTCGGTATCGCCATAGAAGCCCGGTATTGAGAGCAGTTGCCACAAGATTCCGCTGAGGGCTGATGTGATTTCGCCGAAAAGGTTTGTCTCTGCACTGCCTAGTTGAGTCATTCCGCTGGTTTTGATTTGTCCATTTTGGGTTTCCTGAAATCGACAGAGGTTTGTTTCCGCGGAGGTAACCACTCATTTTGATGTTCTAACGTTTGCAATGCCGATTAGGTTGTCCATCGTCACATCAACCCGGACTGTCGCCGCACAAGTGCGGACTCGTCGCCGTATAAGTCCGGATTCCGAACCCGCGTGGACAATTCTAAAGCCATATCGCCCCACCTTGTTTGATTCGAGCTTAGTGAACTTGGCGGGTGGCGATCTGTTCGGTATGAACGAGGTCTTGAATTCAGGTTTCGGCGCTAGTGACCTTGGGTTTCACCATCGGGGACGTCGGGCGTGGCTGGGCTCCACCTGCTGTTAACCTGCTGTTGATAATAACTGGCCAGCTGTCAAACTTTGAGAGACTGGAGTTGAGTCGTGCCGCGTGGGAGAAAACCGAGAGACAACAACCCTGTTACCAAGGCGGCAAAGCCTGGCCCATCTATCGCCGCTACACTTTTTGCGGCCGCCGACAAGCTGCGCGGTAACATGGATGCGGCTGAATATAAGCATGTTGCACTTGGTCTGATTTTTCTGAAGTACATCTCGGATCGATTCGATGCCCGCATTGCCGAAGTCAAGGCGAACCCAGAGGAAGCCTTCCTCCTCGACGACCCGGATGCTGCTCGTGATCTCATCATTGGGGCCGACATCTTCTTCGTGCCCGAAAGCGCGCGCTGGACGTTTCTCAAGGAGAACGCCACCAGCACCAAACCGACTATTGGCGAGCTGATCGACCAGGCTATGGTCGCTATCGAGAAAGAAAACCCCACGCTCAAGGGCGTGTTGACCAAGAATTACGCTAGGCAGGAGCTGGATCAGACTAAGTTGGGCGAGGTCCTGAAGCTCTTCTCTGACATCAAGTTCGAGGACGAACACCACGGGCAGGATGTGCTGGGCAGAGTCTATGAATATTTCCTCGGCGAATTTGCTAAGCTCGAGGGCAAGCGCGGCGGGCAGTACTACACGGCTGGCAGCGTAGTAAAGCTGCTCGTCGCCATGCTGGAACCTTTCAAGGGTCGCGTCTATGACCCCTGCTGTGGGTCGGGAGGTATGTTCGTGCAGTCCGAGCGCTTCGTGGAGGAGCATGCGGGCAAGCACGTTGACCCTAAAAAGGCACGCGACCAGATCGCTGTCTATGGACAGGAGTCCAACGCAACCACATGGCGGCTCGCCAAGATGAACCTTGCCATCCGGGGCATCGAGGCGAACCTCGGGTCCAAGTGGGCGGACACCTTCCACGAAGACATGCACAAGGGTCTCATGGCGAAATACGTGCTCGCCAACCCGCCCTTCAATGACAGTGACTGGGGCGGCGATAAGCTCAAGGGCGACGCCCGTTGGCGTTATGGCGTGCCCCCTGCAGGCAATGCCAACTTCGCCTGGTTACAGCACATCATCTACCACCTTGCGCCCGATGGATACGCAGGCGTGGTGCTGGCCAACGGCTCGCTCTCCAGCCAACAGTCTGGCGAGGGTGATATCCGTCGGGCTCTAATCGAGGGCATCACTGTTAGCGAATCCGGAAAGCAATTACACTATCCGGGCCTCGTTGATTGTATTGTGGCGCTACCAGCGCAGCTCTTTTCCACCACACAGATACCAGTCTGCCTGTGGTTTCTCACCCGCGACAAATCGAATGGCCTTTCGCGAGACAAGAAGCGTATCCATCCGAGGAGGGCCGCGGGATTTTGGGCGCCGCGCGTGGTAACGTCGGTTCATGGAGATCGATGAGGACAAGATCGACGATGCCGTCTTGGCGCTGTTATGGCTGACGCTGCATAACGAGCGTTGTGCCTGGAAGGGCTTCGACTGGGCAACGACGGATCGGCTTCACAAGAAGGGCTTGATCGGCGACCCTGTCAACAAGTCGAAGTCATTGATCCTGACCGATGAAGGCTTGGAGCGTTCGGAAGCGTTGTTCCGGGAGCTGTTTACGCGGCCGCCGCAATAGCCGTCCCTTTGTGTGTCTTCCATTGCCAAGGCAGCAGTTCGTGCAGGCGGGAGACGGGAAGATCGGCGATGCGAGCGAACACATCGGCGAGCCACGCTTTTGGGTCGACGTCGTTGAGACGGCAAGTCGTGATCACGGAGAGCATGATGGCGGCTCGATCGGCCCCACGCTGGGAACCGGCGAAGGTCCAGTTGCGGCGCCCGAGCGCAATTCCTCTCAGCGCGCGCTCGGCGGCATTGTTCGTGAGACAAATCCGGCCATCTTCCAGGAAACGGGCAAACCCATCCCAGCGCTTCAGCATGTAATCGATCGGCTCGATCACCTCGGACGATTTGCTGAGCGTGGCGCGCTCCCGTTTCAGCCACTCGTGCATGTCATCGAACAGCGGCTTGCTCTTTTCCTGCCGCGCGGCCAGTCGTTCTTCGGCGCTCAATCCATTGATCTGGCGCTCGATCTCGAACAGCGCGTCGTAGCGTTGGACGGCCTCCAATGCGATCGGCGAGATCGGCTTTCCTTTGCGTTTGCGGTTACGGGCACTTTTCTGGATGTCGGCCAGTTCAAAGAATTTGCGCCGCGCGTGCGCATGACAAAAGGCGAAGGTGATCGGTACCGCTTTCTTTTCGGCGACACTGAGCGGCTCGAAGCCATTGTAACAATCACTCTGCAGAATACCGCCATACTCGGCCAGGTGCTTCTGCGGGTGCTCGCCGCGGCGGTCGCTCGACGCATAGTATATGGCCGCCGGCGCTGCCGCGCCGCCGTAGGGTCGATCATCGCACACGTACGTCCATATTCGCCCGGTCGTGCATTTGTCTTTGGCCTGGATGGGAATGGTGGTGTCGTCGCCAAAAAGGCGCTCGGCCGCGAAGACATGCGCCTCGATCAGATCAAAGATCGGCAGGAGCGCGGCTGTGCCATACCCGACCTGGTCGGCCAGCGTCGAGGTCGAAAGCTCGATGCCCTCACATTTGAACCGGGTGCTCTGGCGGTTGAGGGGGCTATGCATACCAAACTTGTCAAAGAGGATCGTCGCCAGCAGATGAGGACCGATGAAGCCGCGTGGCGTGGCATGGAACGGCGCCGGCGGCTGGCTGATCGCCTCGCAGTCTCGGCAGGTAAATTTCTCCCGCACCGTCTCGATCACTTTGAACCGGCGCGGAACCTCCTCGAGCGTCTCAGTGACGTCCTCGCCCAGTTTCGACAGGCGCGACCCGCCGCAGCATGCACAGGTGACTGGGGGATCGATCACCACGCGCTCACGCTCGATATCCTCCGGCCACGGCTTTCGGACCGGCCGTTTGCGCGTGAACGACCGCACGCTCGAGGTCTTGGCGGCAGCCGCCTGCGCTGCGGCTTCATCTTCCGTCGCCGCCATCACCAGTTCTTCGAGCTGCAATTCCATCTGGTCGATCAGGCGCGCCGTGCGCTCGGATCGCCGGCCGCGCAGTTCCCGCTTCAGCTTTTCGATCGCCAGTTCCAGACTGGCAATCAAGGCCTCACTGTCCGACAGCATGGCCTGCGCATTGGCGGCTTGCGCCACTGCCATGTCCCGCTCGGCGACGACGGTATCGCGCTCGGCGACAACGACGTCGCGTTCAGCCTGTAACATCTCGCGCTCGGAAAGCAGCGCCAGATAGGCGTTCGCAAGGTCCGCAGGAAGATCCACAGGCTTCGAAGTCATGAAGCCATTCGATCAGATTCACTCAATATTTTCAATGCAATAATGCTATCCGACCCGTGTCGGACGCCAGGTTTCCTGCGGATTGCGCCAGTCGATCCCGGACAACAAATAAGATAATTGCGCCGGTGAGATCGCTACCGCGCCGCCCTCCATATTCGGCCAGATAAACCGGCCCTTCTCCAGGCGCCGCGTAAAAAGGCAGGCGCCCAGACCATCATGCCAGATGATCTTCAATATATCCGATCTGCGCCCCCTGAAGACGAAGAGATGCCCTGACAACGGATCATGCTTCAGCACCTCCTGCACCCGAAGCGCCAGGGAGGGAAAGCCACAGCGCATGTCCGTATACCCCGTCGAAAGCCAGACCTTGACCCCTGTTCCCATCGGAAACGGATTCACCGCAGCGCCTCCAGTCCGCGCAGGATCCGGAGCAGCGCTTCAACGTCGACATCGCGGTCCACAATCACACGGCGACCATTCGCGCTGACAACCTCCATCCGGCTGGCGTTCGGCAATGACCCTGCTGCTGGCTCTACCTCTGGCACAAGTAGCGCCGGGACAAAGCCACCGACAGGAGACCCAACATCCAGTTGCCACACTCGTGCGAGCCGGCGCCATTCATATAACTGAGAACGCGATATTCCATGTCGCCGCGCCGTCGTCGCACACAAGCCAGGTTCCGAATAGCTCTCGGCGACAATCTGGAGCTTCATCTCTTTGCTAAATCGACGACGCCGACCCGTGTCGACAATCTCAACTCGATCCATAGCCGCACTGTCCTTTTTGACGTCAATAAGGACAGTCAGTGCCAGATCCGGCAATTCCTACAAGGCGGCCCACCTCGGATGCGTACCAAGAAGCTACGCGATCGGACAAATGAAATCCTGTTTATCGACGCACGCAATCTCGGCATCATGGTCTCTCGCACGCTAAAGGAACTAACGGACGACGACATCTCAAAGGTCGCCGACACTTACCATGCGTGGAGAGAGATCGGCGGGCTTTATCAGGATGTGCAAGGTTTCGCCAAATCCGCGACCCTCAAGGAGGTCGAGGCGCAGGGCTTTGTACTGACGCCTGGGCGCTATGTCGGCACTGAGGCAGCAGAAGAGGATGCCGAGGGCTTCGACGCCAAAATGACGCGGCTAACCAAGGTGCTGCGCGAGCAAATGGCCGAAGGCGTGGCGCTGGACGAACGTATCCGCAAGGCGCTAATGGGAGTCGGCCATGGCTGGTGAGTGGACCGTCGCGAAGTGGGGCGAGATAGCTACGCTGGCTTATGGCAGAGCCCTAAATGGTTATTCAAAAACTAAGGGCATTGCGCGGGTCTATGGCACCAACGGCCCAATCGGCTGGCATGACGAAGCACGCTGGGATGGTCCCGGCGTCATTGTGGGGCGAAAAGGTGCCTATCGTGGTGTTCACTACAGTACTGCCCCCTACTGGGTGATCGACACGGCATATTCACTGCGCCCGAAGGTCGATCTAAATCTTCGATGGGCCTACTATCAGCTCAAGTATTTGGACGTGAACAACATCGACGATGGGTCTCCAATTCCGTCGACCACTCGGGACGCATTCTATGTCCAAAATCTTCTCTTGCCGCCTCGGGAGGAGCAAGATCGAATCACAGAACTACTTTCTTCGCTCGATGACAAGGTCGACGCGAACCTGCGCACCGCGGCAACATTAGAGGACATAGCGCGGGCGGTGTTCAAGAGCTGGTTCGTCGATTTCGACCCGGTCCGCGCCAAATCCAAGGGCCACCCCACGGGCCTGCCCGACACCACTGCAGCCCTCTTCCCTGACCATTTCGAAGAAAATGGTCTACCGGCGGGTTGGGGTAAGGTTCCACTCCTCGAACATGCGCGCCTTATTTCCGGAGGAACGCCGAAGACTGATGAACCAGCATATTGGGATGGCCCTGTTCTTTGGGCCAGCGCGAAGGACGTGAGCCAGTGTGCTGATCGATTCCTCATAAGCACTGAACGCACCGTCACGCATCGCGGACTTCAGGAAAGCGCCGCGCGTTTAGTCCCCGCGCTTTCAACCGTGGTTGTCGCGCGCGGAGCGACCACAGGCAGACACTGCGTCTTTGGTCGAGAAATGGCCATGAACCAGACCTGTTATGCACTGCATTCTGAGGCTAAGAGGCCGTTTTGGCTCGCCTGCACGTTCTCAGCAATGGTGAACGACCTAGTACGTGGCGCGCATGGCTCAGTGTTCGACACGATCACTACCACCACCCTTAAGACGGCAAAGGTCATATACGGCGGCGACGAGATTGTTTCGGCGTTCGAGCGTACTGCGCAACCGATTTATGAACGCATCCTCAACCTTGTCGAAGAGTCAGCTACGCTGCGCGCGGTCCGCGACACTCTGCTACCTAAGCTGATCTCCGGTGAACTCCGCATCAAAGACGCCGGAGCTACAGAGGTGGCGGCATGACGGAAACGCGATTTGATTTGAACTGGCGTCTCTTTGCTGACCCGCCAGACGAACCTGAAACGCAGTACGGCGCGATGTTGGTCAACTACAGCGGCAATACCGCACGTGACACCTACGACATGGTCACGTCCTACCGCGCTGCGGCGTTCCGTCTGCTGGATGCGGCAATGAAACATGGCGAAGCATGGGAGAGCGTCGACCCGATCTTGTTCTGCTTCCGGCACGCGTTGGAGCTAAACCTCAAGAGTCTTCACACTGGTGCACGCCTGCGCACACACGGCCTCAAGCCTATGGCAGACGCGCTGCACGAACGGCTGTCCTCACGCTACCCGACCGTTCAGGTCAACTGGCTTCGCGATCGTATCCACGAGTTCGACACAGTCGACCCGCGCTCGACGGCCTTCCGCTACGATGACGCCGCGTCTCCTGCTACGCCACCGGAGCTATGGGTCGATTTCGCCAAGCTCAGGCACATCATGAACACGATGTTTGACGCGCTGGACACGGTCCGCCGCCATGACTTCGAGCTGGAACGGGAAAGAGCCTGACGCATGCCTTACACGCTGCAGATGCTCCGCGCACTCATGGAAACCCACCCCGACCGGGCGGAGCCGCTGCGTATACATGTCGAAGCGCTGGAACGCAGCATCGAGATTCAACCTGCGTTCTGTCTCCAGAGTGTCCGCACGCTGTTCGAGGCCGCACACGCTACCATTGGGCCGCGTCTTGGCGTCGCGTTTGGAAAAGACGATAATTTTCAACAGCGAACGCGCGCGCTTCTCAACGCGATGGACTTTTCCGTAGCGGATCACCCCGATACCGCGAAAATCAATGAGACGATCACGAAATTGCTCGGCAGCATCAACGGCGCGGCACTGGCCCTCGCCGAACTGAGCAACATTCCCAACATGCGCCACGGCGGCTCGCTGGATTGGGGCACCTTGCAGCGTCAGCATGCCTTAATGCTGGGGGGCCTGTGCGACAGCCTGGTTGCTTTCCTCTTCGATGTCGCCTGGAGCCGGACCGCGCCTGAAGACGTGGCAGGGCACCAGCCGGACTACGGCGACCATGACGCGTTCAATGCCTATCTCGACTCAGAGTTCGATCCGGTAGAGATCGCCGGTGCAACCTTCGATCCCAGCTACGTGCTGTTTCACCTTGATGAAACCGCTTACGATGCGGCGCGGATCGACTGGCAGGCCGAGAGCGCGGCCGAAGCCACTGACGACAAGGAGGTTGCTGCATGACACGGGTGTGGTGCGGGCGCGCAGACCGGGGAGCCTACACCGACGCCTTCGGGCGACGTGGGTTTGTTGCTGTAAGCGGGAGCGACCCGATTCACCTTTCTCCTGTGACGTCCCACCATATGATGGCGCGGTGAGGTAGCTGTGAGCAACACTTACTCTACTCCTCCCGATAGTCCGCGCCTGGAACTAGCTGAAGAGGCCGTCGAATTCGCGGCGCTCTCATGGTTCGAGTTGCTTGGATGGAGGAGCGTGCCTGGTGACTACCTCGCGCCGGACGGCCCCATGGGCGCGCGGGCAGATTATCGCGAGGCGATCCTTGAGCCTGAACTGCGCAGCGCCATCGCCTCCCTGAACCCAGAGGCGACGGCCGACATGGTCGATTCGGCCGTGTTAAAAATCAAGGCATCGCAGAGCCAGGACCTCATCGAGAACAACAGGCTTTTCCACCCGTTCCTCGTCAGCGGCGTGCCTGTCGAAGTGAACGAGAAAGGTACCACACGCACCGTAGGCATCAGGATCGTCGATCAAGAGAATCCACTGGCTAACCGATTGCTCGTCGCCAACCAATTTATTGTGAAAGGCGAAAGGGGTACTGTTCGCGCGGATGTCATAGCTTTCGTCAATGGCCTGCCCGTGGCAATACTAGAGTTGAAGAGTCCTTCCGACGCGTCCGCAACGCTGGAAAAGGCGCATAACCAGCTAACCACCTACAAGACGAGAGCACCCGAGTTGATGCGCGCCAATCAGGTGCTGGTCATCAGCGATGGCAGCAACGCGCGCATTGGCTCACTGACGGCGCAATTGGATCGGTTCGCCCCGTGGCGAACTATTGATGGCACGGACTTTGATGACGCTGGACGCTCAGAGCTGGAAGTGTTGATCCGTGGCGTGTTCGCGCCTGAGCGGTTCATCGAACTAATCTCCGATTTCGTCGCCTTCGAGGTCAAGGATGGTACCGTCAAGTCTAAGAAACTCGCGGCCTACCATCAGTTCCATGCCGTCAAGAAGGCGCTGGCCTCGACCCTCACCGCGGCTCAGTCCGGCAGCAGAAAGGGCGGTGTTATCTGGCATACGCAAGGTTCTGGCAAGTCACTGACCATGCTATTCTTTGTGCGTCAACTTCAACTCGCCAGGGATTTGAAGAACCCAACTATCGTTCTGGTGACGGATCGCAATGATCTCGACGACCAGCTTTTCGGTACTTTCGCCGATCACGGGGCGGCTCTACGGGGCACCCCTCGGCAGGCTGGTACGTCGGAAGAGATGCGCCGCCTTCTTGCGGTCGATATTGGCGGTCTGGTTTTCACGACCATCCAGCGCTTCAGAGGTGAGGATGGCTCGCATCCCCTTCTCACCGACCGCGGCAACGTGATCGTCATCGCCGACGAGGCGCACCGCACACAGTATGGCTTCAAGAAGCGCTATGTCGAAAGCGATGGTGGCATGCGAGAAGTAGTTGGTTTCGCCGACTATCTCCGGCAGGCACTTCCGCATGCGACGTTCGTCGGATTTACAGGTACACCGATCGAAGAACGGGACCGCGACACATACGGCACTTTCGGCGATGTTATTGACACTTACGATATGACGCAGGCAGTTTTAGACAAAGCCACCGTACCCATCCACTACACGGCTCGTCTTGCCCGTCTGCATCTTGCCCTTGATGACGAAGAGCGGGCCCAACTCGACGCGCTTGCCGAGGAACTTGCGGAAGGTGACGACTCTGCCGTGGAACGCATCAAGGGCAGGCTTGCGCGGTTTGAGGAAGTCGTGGGTGCTCCTGATCGGGTTGCGCAGATTGCCGCCGATATTGTGGAGCACTTCAGTACGCGACGCGATGCGATGGCAGGCGGTAAAGGAATGATCGTGACGGTCAGCCGTCGAGTCGCTGTGATGCTTTACGACGAGATCGCCAAACTACGACCGGAATGGGTGTCCGCTGATGACAAATCCGGCCTCTTGAAAGTAGTCATCACCGGTAACCGTTCTGACGATCCTCAACCGTTGCAACCTCACTTGCGTACCAAATCTCGTTTGGAGGCATTGGCGTCTCGCTTCAAGGACCCTTCGTCCGGTTTTGATCTAGTTATCGTGCGCGACATGTGGCTGACTGGTTTCGATGCGCCCTCCCTGCACACACTCTACATCGACAAGCCTATGCGTGGTCATGGCCTCATGCAGGCGATCGCGCGGGTGAACAGGGTCTGGGGTGACAAGCCCGGTGGGTTGGTCGTTGATTACTTGGGAATCGGTACTGAACTAAAGGCGGCCCTGGAGAAGTACACGCAGGGCGACCGAGACCAAGTGCGTATGGACTCTGACGAGGCCGCACGTCAGACTATCACGCTGCTGGAAAGCGCGCTGGTACTGCTAGACGGTGTCACATGGAAAGACTTCTTTACATCGCCTCCTACGACCCGCCTTACGATCTTGAAGCAGTGTTTGGAACACCTTCTGGCAACCGACAGACGTGATACTTTCATCGACATGGGCTTCAAGCTGGAAGTCGCCTATGCGATCAGCGCGGGTGACGATCGGGTAAAGGGCCGCGCGCATGAGATAGCCATGGTCGTTGCTCTCCGTGCCAATTTGGCGAAGTACACATCAGGCACAGGCCGTAGCCGCACCACAGTTGAACGGGACATCCGCCAACTGCTGTCAAAAGCCGTGATGGCAGATGGTATCCTCGATGTATTCAGGTCCGCTGGCCTTGATCAGCCAGACCTCTCCATCTTTTCCGATGAGTTCCTTGCCGAAGTGCGCGGCACCAGCCAGAGGAATTTGGCTGTCGAGACTTTACGCCGCTTGCTGGCCGATGAAATCAGTGCCCATACCCGCACCAACATCGTTCAGGCCCAGAAGCTGAGTGAGCGATTGGACGAGACGCTGCGCAAATATCATAACCGCGCCGTCGATAGTGTGCAGGTCATTGAGGAATTGATTGCACTTGCCAAAGAAATACGAGCCAGTGGCGCGCGGGCTGCGGAGCTGGGACTGACACAAGAGGAGGTCGCGTTCTATGAGGCACTCGCCGAAAATGGGTCTGCCCGCGAACTAATGGCTCATGAGACCCTGCGCACATTGGCACGCCTGTTGGTGCAGACCATCCGCGACTCCGCAACCGTGGACTGGACGCGTAAAGAGGGTGTGAGGGCCAAGATGCGCATCGAGGTACGGAAAATGCTTGCTCGATATGGCTATCCCCCCGACTTGCAAAAGGCTGCTGTGGACTTGGTTGTCCGTCAGGCCGAAGCTATTGCCGCCGATTGGGGGTAGAGGTACCGCCACCATATACTTGTTTCCGAGGAGGCTGAACTGTAGCCAGTGAAGTAGTTGTGCCTAGCAGGGCGGTATCCGCTTCCCGACTATTCGGATTTCCGTGTGGGAACGCATATCCACTGAACACGGTGACATGGGGATGAGTTGCGAATAGCCAAAAACCAGCGCAGAGAGACTGGATCACCGCGCTGGTTTTTATCTGTAGCCTGCAATACTGAGTGGGCGCGGGGACTATACCTAAGCGGCTCTGGAAAGCTCAGCAGCCTTCTTTAGCCGTTCACGGAGGGCGGTGTCCTTCTGAACAATCACTTCGTTGGCTTCTCTGAAAACCTCGGCCTCGACGAGCGCCTCCTTGCCGAGCTGCTCGCGATCAACAAACCACCGTGCTACAGCGGGCCAGCTCCAGAGCGGGCTTTCATCCGTAATCTTTGCTACCGGTGCGGGAAAATCCTTGCCGCGCGTGCCTTTTGCATAGTGGCTGATCGCACTTCTGGTGGTACCGGCACGGTCCGCAATTTCAGACAGATTGACAAGCGGATCGGGTTCCACCCGGTCAACCGAAGCCCCGGTTGACCGCACATCCTCAATCGCGGAGGAAATTGCTTCTTCAATGGATTCCGCCTCTCGGGCGAAGTCGACAATGATATGTCCTTTCTGAAAGGCAATCAGCGCATCATCACAGCCCGCCGCATAGAAACGATCTTCGAAGTCATCCGCATTCGGGTCAAGACCAGAAGCGATAACGCTAAACTCGTATGTCTTCATCGCTTGTCTCCTTTAACTTGTGTGGACATCGGTCCACTGCCCGAATGATCTGCTTGGCATGGTTTTCAGGATTTCTGGGGGTCCCATTCACACCAAACTGGCATCCGTCACGATCCGCATGCGCACAGTACAATCGACCCCAATGACCTTGCTTTCGCCATACCCAGCCTTTCGACTCTGCATAACCAACTGCGTCCTCGATCTCTTTGTTCGGATGACGAGGCCTGCTCATTCAATGCCTCTATAGATGGCACCTGTGTAAACATATGTCAACACAAATTGTTCCTTGCAACTTTAGTAATCAATCCGCGCCTTTCTTCTACCGCTCGAGGCAACCAAAGGCCAGATACAGAAGTTCGGAATGCGGTGCAGGGCGGGCGTGTTCGTAGCAGAAGCGTTCACACGGAAATCCGAATAGCCGCTTCCCCTCGAATGACGACCATCGGCGGACTTTGATAGCGAAGCAGACACCTTTGTTCGCTCGAGAAGACACCGCCTGTAGAGCCGCTTATTTTCCGGCGTTTTGCGCAAGAAAGCTGGGAATTGCCCTACCAGCGCGTGGTTGCATTCTCGGCATGTCGACCGACTTGCGGTATCGTCGACGCGACTCACGGAATTCCACGAGAGGGGTTTGCCAAGGGCTCATGAGCCAGCTTTCGCTTAATTTCGCGCCACTCTCCATAACCGGCGACACATCAGTCCGTGTTGGCCGGCAACCGTTTGATGCGGAGCGTCTTGCCGATCTGAGGGCCGAATTCGTCGACAGCCATGTTTTTCACCGAAGCGGCGTTGACGATACGATCATCGACATACCCATTGTCGATGGGTCCGTTCCCCTCGGTACCGTCAGTGAAGAAATTGACCTTCTGAAGGAACGCCGGCTTTGGCCGACGCTCTTTTCCGCCGCATTGCTGCGTGCGTTCGGCGGCGTTCGCGACATCCTGTCCGACCGTCCGGTCAGTGTAGTTGGGCCTGTTGGCCGTGGGTATCTCCTTCATCCGGAGCTTCCCGAATGGATTCAACGTCGTACGCTCCTTCGTTTCGATACCAGAACTATCCACGCTGACGGAAGAAGCACGCTCGGAGTCGTTTGCGAAACCAAGTTGAAGAGCTTTCTCGCTGCGCCGTGTTCTGTCCTCCTCGAACACGAGATTCCGCTCTTGGGACGGTATGTCACCATACGGCAACCCGCTGCGGATTCCCGCGTCCTAGATCGTGTGCGACTCGTCGGAAAAGTTGTCGCGGTGGACGGCGACATTCTGTCTCTCACCGACAACGCCGAAGGATACGAAACGGTGAAAACGGGAGAAGCCTTTCTGGAACCTCGCCGGGAAATAATGGAAGATGTCGTGAATTGCCTCCTCGGGCGGCGGGCGCGGTCCGTTCTGGATGAAGCCGAGCGTCATGCCGCATCATTTCATTCTGGCCCCGGGCGACGAGACCAGACTGCGGACGCGTTGAAGTATCTCCGGGAGAAGGCAAACATCGAGGCCGTGCCTGGGGCAAAGTTTGTGGTAGGAGAATTGCTATCTAGCCGCAGCCGGTCGTTTCCGAAGACCGAGAATATCTTCTCCCCCACCTTGCTTTTCGACCCGAGCGGAACTCGAAAAGACACATGGAAAGAGCGCGGACTTAAGGAAAGCGGGCCTTTCGACCAGCGGACTTTCAGTCCCAAGCAACTGCGGATCGCTGTGGTTTGCCAAGCCAGGCACGAAGGCCAGGTCGACGGATTCCTGGCCAAATTTCTCGAGGGAATGCCGAACGCCCTCACGGGGGCGAAAAAAGAGGCACGGTATGGAGACGGCTTCCTACGACGCTTCCACCTAGACAAGCCATCCGTGAATTTCTTCACGACGGCAGGTTCGTCTGCAGAGGACTATTTGGTCGCGAGCAGGGCCGCGCTGTCAAAATCGGCCGATGAGGGGTTCAAATGGGATTTGGCTATTGTCCAGGTGGAGGAAGAGTTCAAGGCTTCTGACGGAGGCGACAATCCGTATTACGCCACCAAGTCAGTTTTCCTGAAGCGGGATGTCCCGGTCCAGAGCGTTCGACTGGAAACGATGGCCCAACCTGATGGAGAACTTGTGTTCTCGCTCAATCATCTGAGCCTCGCCACTTACGCGAAACTCGGAGGCACCCCTTGGCTGCTTGCAGCTCAGCAGACGGTAGCCCACGAACTGGTTATCGGTCTTGGTTCTCATACCGAGTCGTCCAGCCGAATTGGCGCCGGAAAGCGGTATGTCGGGATAACGACGGTTTTTTCGAGCGACGGCAGCTATTTGCTGAGCGATAGAACGGCCGTGGTCCCCTATGAAGACTATGCCGCGGCGCTCTACGACACTCTCAAGCGCGCGATAACGACCATCCGGACCCAAGACAATTGGCGCAGTTCCGACAAGGTCCGACTCGTGTTCCACATGTTCAAGCCACTGAAGGATGTCGAAGCGGAAGCCGTTGAGAGGGTCGTCCACGACCTAAAACTTCAGGACGTGACCTTCGCGTTCGTGCATGTCGCGCCCGATCATCCTTTTATCGTGTTCGACCATGCACAGAGCGGATATGGGTTTCGCGATCCCAAAAAGGGGGTGCTCGGACCCACGCGTGGTTTGCATATCAAGCTGGGGGACCGGGAATCCCTCGTCGTCTTTTCGGGTGCTTCGGAACTCAAGAAGCCGGAAGACGGAATGCCGCGACCTTGCTTGTTGAAACTTCACCGCCTTTCGACCTTCACCGACATGACATACATCGCCCGCCAGGCTTTCGCGTTCGCGGGTCATTCGTGGCGAATGATGTCACCGGAGCCGTTCCCTATTACGATCCGCTATTCTGACCTTATCTCGGAACGTTTGACCGGGCTGGCCGCCGTCCCGGGTTGGGATGCCGAGGCTGTTAAATTCGGCCAGATCGGGCGAACATTGTGGTTCCTATAGCGACGATAGCGCTGGCTGACGTTCACGACGCGCTGCGCGCCAAGGCGCAGGTATCGGACGATCTACCATGCCACGTCGGGGCCTTCTGCGCTTGGGTCACCGGGAACGAAGCCAACTTGCGAGCGCAGGTGCGGCGCGCGCTGGATTTCGACGGGCAAGCCAGGCATCCCGAGCACATCGCGGCACTCGGTTTCGGCGCGGCAGGGAAGGTGCTCGATGAAACCCAGCTGTCGCTTATGAACGAAGAAATCAGACATCTATCAGGTCGCAATTTCTTCTCGCCCGGCCGGCCGCTACGCATCGAGGCAGATGGTATCGGCCTTCTAGGAATCGCCTTGGGAGCCGCGGACGGCCAGACCGGAGGGCCGTGGCTCGCCAATCTCCTTCAACAGGCATCATCCTCAACCGATCCATGGCAGCAGGGCTTGATCCGCGCCGCCCGGATTGTTTGCGGCGAGGCGAATATCACCGTCTCGCCTCCCGAGCTTTCGGTCGCGTTGGCCGAGGTTCTCGGTCGGCAAATGAACAGCGAAGATGTAGAGCCGGCTTGGCAAGCTGCCGTTCAGATGCTGCCTCATGGCGACGGAGTGGCGCGTGATGCCGTTCGTCTGGCTGTTTTCGAGTTTGCACTTGCAAGATTGGCTCACGTGTCCGTGGGGGCTGCGGGGATCGACGACCTCAAGGCGCTTCTTCGCAATTCGGGTCGGGCACTCAAGCTATGGAGATACGAGGACAAGCCTCGGACTGCGAATTCCGCTCCCGCGCGCTGGAACGTAGAAAACGAGTACCACGTCCAGTCGTTTCTCTGGGCGATTCTGGCTCCGGTGTTTGCCGACCTCGAGGACGAGGAAAACCTTCCGTCCGTCGGTCACAAACATCCACGAGCCGATCTAGGGATTCCTTCCTTGCGGACAATCGTCGAGGTCAAGTTCCTCCGCTCCGCAGGCCAGGCCGCGCTTGCTAAAGTCACAGAGGAAGTAGCGGCGGATACCAGTCTCTACCTGAGCACTGATAGCGGCTACGACAACATCATGGTCGTGGTCTGGGACGACAGTGCGCAGACAGAGCAGCACCACGAACTAAAATCCGGACTGGAGTCGATCGGGGGGACTACCTGTGCCGTGATCATACCTCGACCTCTGAAAATGAAGCGATGAAGATTGACGGTAGGAATCTTGATTGGACCGCTCCGCTAACCGGACACGACTGGCGTGACGATGAGCTTATGCTGGCAGTCGCATGGCTTAAGAGCCTGGTACCGCATCGTGAAATAGAGCGGCGGCTCGAAGCTGCGAAAACGCGCCTCGCAGTAGCCAGGCAACGCCAAAGAGATGGAGAACGCTCCGTTCTGTTCGACGAGAGCGACACGATCGCATGGTATATTCTTCAGGCGGAATCGTTCGCAACGGACCGGATGTATGTCGCCCCCGAGGGCATAATGCGTGCCGTGCCGTATCTTACCCGCATCGGGAAGGAGCTTCCGCTCATGCTTTCCGTAAAAGGTGCGGAAGAGCGTGCAGCGCGGATGATGACCTCGGATAAAAGTCAGCCTGACGGAGCGCTTTTCGAATTGCTCGTCAGTCTGGCGTGGAAGCGCAACGGCTGGAAAAATGTGGAGTTCCTGCCCGAGAAAAGGGGGATCGCGAGAACGCCGGACCTTTTGGCATCGAAGCCTCGTACAAGGTGGGCTATTGAATGCAAGCGAATGGTTCCATCGACGTATGCGAAGAGTGAACGTGCGGCAGGGATGAAACTCGCGGAGCCGGTTCATACCCTCATGCTCGAACGCTACTCATCCCACGTCGTCGAGGTGATCTACAACGTCGAGCTTTCGGATATTCCGGACGACTATCTCGTACGCATGGTCGATAGGGCCTTGAAACGCAAGATTTCGCAGGCATGGAGCGACGAAATCTCGAAAGGAATTGTCCGGCCGGTGGAATGGAGCCTCGTACGTGGCGTGATGGCCCATGATTTTGTCTATTACGGCGGCAGCCGGATGATCGAGCTTCTCACAGGACGATATGAGGAAGATGCGGACTACAGCATGGCTGCGAAATGGCGGCCAAGAGCCGACAAGCCGGAATACGCGGACGCGATCTACCAGGCTAGCGTCGTCGTTTGGGGCGGCGTTGCGGCAGAAGCTTCTCGTCGCAAAGCAGGACATTTCCGACGCGTCTTAGCAAATGCGGAGGGCCAGCTGCCTCCCGATATTCCTGGCGTTATTCACGTTGGGATCGAAAGTAAATCCGGTAGGTTCGTCGACTTTTTCCGGGATATGCAAAATCGCTCGCAGGCGCGATCATTCCAGCCCACGACCTCGCATCTGCGTTGGGTGTACGCAAATCATTTCATACCCGAGGACACCACGCGCCGCGACGAGTCTTGGGCGATGACTGAGACGATGGCGCCATATCGGGTGGGGAAGCACGGCACAAAGTCTCCACTTCCCGGGCATATGCTCGTGTCACCCGAAGACGAAACCGTTCCCGGGCCGCACTGGAAGGGGCCATGGAATTGAGCGGATACGGCGTGTCCTTGGAAGGTCCGGTCGAAACACTGCCTACAATTAATTCGTGACGCCTCCCTATCAGACCATTGCCACGTTATTAATTTGACGCGAGAATTGTAAACATAGGAGGCGAATGCGGGTCACCAATGAGAGCGAAGTTTACAAATTTGAGGAGTGAGTGCCAAAGAAGTACGCTGGAAACCCTGCTTTACCGGGTCTCTCTCTCTCAGTTTGCAATTTGGACTCTCTATTACCGTTCTGAGCGGGAGCCCCACGGCCCGGCGGCGCAAGCCGCCGGGTTTCTCCATGTTCGCGACCGATCGCGCCGCCGGAAGATTTACCGGCCCGGCCCCCCGCGCTGCCGCGCGGCGATCCGAGGTCTTCGCCGGGGCATCGGGCAGGTCCAAAAACCGGCATCCACTTTTTGGCCCGATGCTCCCCTGATGAAAGGGGGGCGGAGCCGCCCCTCTCAAACTCACCCCGAAGGGTCAGGGCAAAGCCCCGCACCCTCCAGCTCCCCCACCCATGAAGGGGGTGCGACACCCCCTCCAAACCACCCCGGCCCATACGGACGCGGCCCCTTGTCGGGGCCGCGGGCTATCTCTCTCTGACTGCGCATTGTACGCCAGCCCATCCGGCGTCAAGGACTGCGCGGCCCCTCCAATTTTCGACTCCGTTCCTTGCTAGGCCCGGATCAGAAAATCGGTTCCTCCGCTTGCCGCACGGCGGCCGCGTTCCGCGTTCCCTGACCCCTCTGTGCTGAGGCGTGGACACCTTTCGTCAGAAACGAAAGGAGACTTAGAATGTCCAAGCTCGATTTCCTCGACTTCCACGCGAAGTTCATCGCCTTCGAAAATCAGGTTCGTGCGAACCGCGCCGAGTGCGACACACGCTTTGCCGAGGTCGTCCATGACCGGCTCGCCGATGCGCTCGAGCAGCTTGCCGGGTTCTGCCGGGAAGGCCATCGGGCGGAAGCGTTGCTTCGGACCGAGACCGATCCGGCCGCGCGCGAGGCTCTGGAGATGACCATCGACTTCTGCGTCGGCGATCTCGAAACCAGCGGAGGTGGCTTCTATCCCTGGCATCTCCTGGATTGCATCGATCCGGAGATGGACTGGGGCGGCTACAGAGATCCGGTCGCGGAAATGTGGTGCCCTCGTCCGATCCCGAAGAGCTTCACCGTCAGCGACGAGCACCTCCTCGGTCTCGGCGAGATCATCCGGCGGATCGCGGCCGATACCGGCATCCGCTTCACCACCTATCTCTACTACGACTGCATCGGGCCGGACGGGGCGGCGGGCCTCGAACCCGCGATCTACGAGACCCCTATCAGAAACGAAAGATACCGATAGTGCCGGAGAGGCGGCGGGCGGCGGCAGCCGCCTGCCGCCTTTGCGATGTCCTGGCTGCAAAGCCGAGCGGATCGACCGCTCGACCTTGCTGATGAAAGGGGGGCAAGCCACCCCTCTCAAGCTCTCCCCGGAAGGGGCAGGGCAGAGCCCCGCCCCCTCCAGCTCCCCCACCCATGAAGGGGGTGCGACACCCCCTCCAAACCACCCCGGCCCATACGGACACGGCCCCTTGTCGGGGCCGCGGGCTATCTCTCTCTGACTACGCATTGTACGCCAGCCCATCCGGCGTCAAGGACTGCGCGGTCCCTCCAATTTTCCTCCGCCGGCCAGAGGCCGACTCCACAAAATCGGTTCCTCCGCTTGCCGCACGGCGGCCGCGTTCCGCGGTCCCTGACCCCTCTGTGCTTGAGGCGTGGACACCTTTCGTCAGAAACGAAAGGAGACTTGATATGTCTGATTTCCACTATGTCGAACTCTATGCGAAGTTCGCAGGCTTCCGCATCATGGTGCTTGCCAACCGGCTTGCCTGCGACGACGATTTCAGCCGCGGCGCTCACGACAGGCTGGTGGCCAAGCTCGACCAGCTCATCGACCTGGCGCGCGGGACGCTCGCCGCTCAGCATGCGCTGGCGCTGAACCCCGATGGCCCCGATGCAGACGATCTCGGCGAGCAGATCTGGGGCGCCGGGCAGGATCTCACCTACAATTGGCGTGAACCGGACGGCATCGATCTTCTTCATTGCGAGGTTCACGTCGATTGGGCCACGAAGGAATACTACGACAGCCGTACCGGGACGTGGCGCTTCCTCGACGGTTTCCCTCCGCCGCGCGTCGAAATCGGCGACAACCGCCTGAACGGCCTTTGCGCCATCCTGCGCCAGATCGCCGCCGAGACCGGCATCCGGTTCAACACCTACACCACCGATCCCGCCTTCGAGGACGAAGAGCAGGACGGATGACGTCATCAGGCGACAGGCGGCTTCGGCCACCTGTCGCCTTTCCGTTGAGCCGGGAGCAAAGGCCGCCGGTTCGACCGGCCGCCTTTGCTTGCGAAAAGAGGGCCTTGCCCCCTCTCGCGCTCTCCCCATGAAGGAAGGGCAAGCCCCTCCTTCAAACATCCTCCCATGGGGAAAGGGGACGGTTCCCTCCTCCCTTTCCCCAAACCCCTTTCCCTCTCCCGGACGCCGTTTTCCGCTGCGCCCTGAGCGGACCGCCTCAGCGAAGGGGAACGCAACTTTGGCATTGATCATTCGCCGAGACGGCGCGAATCCGTCCGGCAGAACCGCGGGTGCGCAGCTTCGTTGCCGACGCCGGACCGAGTGGGGTGCCCGATCACCCGTCGCGTGCTCGGCCTGGCGCTCGCATCTGGAAGGCGTTCGAGGCTCGCGGTCGGACGCCACCCCGCTCTTGAGTGCTCCACTCTGGTTTCGCCATGCCCTTCCACGATCAACCCGTGAAGGGTCCGCTACGCTATGCGTGCGGCCTTTGCCGGCACAGCCTGCAAGGTGATCGCGGCCATTCCGAAACATTTCGGGAGCCTGTCGAGCGGGGATGGTCCCGCTCCCGCACAGGAGCCGAGAAATGTCCCTTCCAGACGCAAGCGCCTACGCCTTCAGCCTCGCCTCTACCTTGATGGTCTCCATCGTCATCTTCCGGGCCGGGGACGGCACGATGGCTGTGATGCCCTTCGCCGAATATGACGGCGACGAGGATGCGATCGTCGGGGAGATCGACCCGTTCGCCTGATCCGGCCAGGGGGCGCTCGCCCCCCTTTCCGGCTCCTCGCCGGGAGGACGCCACAGACCTGGCGAGCGTGCCGCGCGGCGACCGAATCAGTTCTGCCTAACCCCCAGAGAATCCGTTAATCTCATTCGATTATCGCTGGCCCTTTTTGCCAAGAGCGACTAAATTAGTCGTAGTTCTGGCGTGCGCATTCGTGGCTGTAGGAGGTGATCATGCATGATCACCGCCCGACAGTCGCGGGCCGCGCGCGCGTTGCTTGGATGGACGCAGGAGACGCTCGCTGACAAGGCCCAGGTTTCCCTGACCGCGCTCAAGCGCCTTGAGTCCGAGAGCGGCCTCAAGGTCTACGAAAGCACGCGGGATCAGGTGCGCCGGGCTCTCGAAAACAACGGCATCATGTTTCTGAGCACCGATCAGGGTGAGGGCTTGATGCTTGTTCGGCCGAAACAACAGCACCGCAAAGAATACTGATGCCGCTATTCCCTTCTGAAGCAAACCTTCCTTTGTCATTCTGCCGTGCCGGGCTGGCACATTGGCGGCGCGCTGGAACGCAAACCCAGGGAACCAGCCATGATCGGACCCTGCCGTGACCGACAACGCCTTTCTCGACGCACCGCCGAATTGCCCGGAACTGACCCCCTACGACCGCAAGAACATGAAGCGCTATTTCCGCCTGCACGACTCGGCTGTGGACGGCGCGTGCTGGCGGGAGGCGGTCTCGATCCTGTTCGGCCTCGACGCGGACCGCGAGCCTGAACGCGCGCGGCGCGTCTACGACACCCACCTGGCGCGGGCGCGCTGGCTGACCGAGCAGGGCTATCGCCATCTCGTGCGCGAAGGATACCGGAAATAGGCGATCACCGTGATGCCTGCGCGGCAACATCCGTTGCCAGCGATCGGGCTTCCGCGAGCAAGCGGCAATTGTAATCATCGCTCCTCTGCACGCCCTAATTCTACGACTGCGAGGAGGAGGCGATGATACCCGACATATCGCAGTGGCGATCTTCCTCCACCTACGACTTCCTCGACGACATCGACTCCCCTGACATCGCCTGGGAGTGGCTTCGCCGCAATGCGAAGTATCAGGGCGACTACAGGGCCGTGGCCGACGCGGCGGACGACGATACGCCCGCCACCGTTGACCTGATCAACAACTGGGGGCTTTGCTTTCCCCGTCCGGCCCGGCCTCTCGGCCGTTGAAACGCCGGTATTCTGGCTGCCCGGCCACGACACCGGCGCTCTCGTCCTCGCCGCCACGCCGCCCATCCTTTCCGGCGGACTTGATCTCTCGGCCGCTCTCGGATCGGCCGAGGCCCGAGCGAGCGGCGACGGCGAGTATTTCCGGTTCGACCTCGGTGGCGGCCGCTACCTCAATCTCGTACGCCTTTCCGGCGCTGACGCCGGCGGGCCGCTCTCGATCGTCATTCCGATCGATACGGACGGACTCGACCGCGCCGATGCCGTCCAACGCCTGTTCAGCCGGCTGTTGCGGCGGCGCGTGCCGGACGACCGGCGTCTGACCCGCCAGCAACGCCGGCGGGCGCGGCACATGCTCCAGGCTGTCGATGGCCGCATGAACGGCGCGACCTACCGAGAGATCGCGGGCGTCATCTACGGACAAGCGCGGATCGCCGACGAACCCTGGAAGACGTCGGCCCTGCGCGATGCCGTCATGGATCTCGTCAAAGACGCCTTCTCCATGATCGAGGGCGGCTATCTCAGCCTCCTGCGCCGGCGCCGGCGCAAATAATCCGGCGTCGGGCCAGGGGGTGCGATTTTAGCATCGCCATCTTCGCACTCCCCCCTGCCGTTGCTTCTTCGCCACCGTGGCCTTCGACCGCCGCTGACCATCAGCGGTCTCGCGAACCCCACGGAGGCCCGATCATGACGCCCGACATTTCCGACCTGCCGCCACGCTATCTTCGCACGCCCGAGGCCGCGCTATACCTCGGCCTGTCTGGCCGGACCCTCGAAAAGCATCGCACCTACGGCACCGGCCCGGCCTATCGCAAGCTCGGCGGCCGCGTCGTCTACGCGATCGAGGACCTCAAAGCCTGGGCCGAGCGGGGCGCTGTCACCTCGACCGCCGATCCACGCGGCTCGGTCTTGCCTGCCAAGCGCCATGCATCCCTGGTGTCGCCCGCCTACAATGGCGTGCGGCGGCATCGCTGAGGTGGACCCGGCATGCAGCGCCGCCGCCTCATAGCCCCCAGCGAACGCAACACGCTCGATCCCTTCGTCGTCGCGACAGGCGATGCGAAGCCGCGCGACCAGCGCGATCTCATGGAACGGCCGTTCTTCTCGCTGGCCAAGGCCAAGCGCGTCGTGCCGATCCTCTACGAGGCCGGCGACGTGCGCGTCGAGGTCCTTGCCGTGCAGGAGCACGGCATGGCGACCATCTGGGACGCCGACGTCCTGATCTGGGCCGCGAGCCAGATCGTCGAAGCCGAGAATCTCGGCCTTCGAACCTCGCGCTTCCTGCGCTTCACCCCCTATCAGCTTCTCACCGCGATCGGCCGCGAGACCGGCGCGCGCGACTACAAGCTCCTCAAGGGCGCACTCTCGCGGCTCCAGTCCACGGTCATCCGCACCAACATCCGTCAGGGCGAGAACTGGCGGCGGCACCAGTTCTCATGGATAAACGAGTGGGAGGAACTTTCCCGCGCCGACGGCCGCGTCGAGGGCATGGAGTTCGTCCTGCCGGACTGGTTCTACCGGGGCGTCGTCGACCGCTCGCTGGTCCTCACCATCGATCCGGCCTACTTCCGATTGAGCGGCGGTATCGAGCGCTGGCTCTACCGCGTCGCCCGCAAGCACGCCGGACGGCAGCCCGGCGGCTGGCTGTTCGACGTTCCGCACCTCCATGAGAAGTCCGGCAGCCTGGCGCGCGTCTCCGACTTCGCGCTCCACCTCCGGCGCATCGCCCTGCGCCAGCCGCTGCCAGGCTACCGCCTGCGCATCGAGCGGGAGGGGCGCCGCGAACTGCTCAGGATCGTGCCCGCCAGCCAGTCGACGGCCCCTGTGGACAAGGCTGTGGATGCGATCGGGACTTCGCACGCAGCGCTATCGGGATTTCGCACGCAAACGGTATCGGGACTTCGCACGCACGCACCGCAGTTAAGCCTCTGGCCCGAAACGACGATTCCGGGCCTTAACTTAGAGTCTAATAGAGAATCTAACCTTTCTGAGCGCGCGCGCGATGTGGAAAACCTCATCCGCAGCGCCGCCAAAAGTCTCGATGCCGGCGTCGCCAAGACAAAGCCCGGACATGGGCCGCAGGCTAGTCCGGTTACGTCTTTCCGTAAATCCTCCCTTACGGCCGACGATACTTCAAACGCGCCGACGCTGCCCCGATCCCGCAAGCCTGGAGGGCACTCATGATCGTCGCCGTGCTCAACCAGAAGGGCGGCGTCGGCAAGACGACGCTCGCCCTCCATCTCGCCGGCGAATGGGCGCGGCGCGGCAAGCGCGTCACCCTGATCGACGCCGACCCGCAGGGCTCCGCCCTCGACTGGTCGCAGCAGCGCGGGCGAGAGGGCCTGCCACGCGCCTTCGGCGTCGTGGGCCTCGCCCGCGACACGCTGCATCGCGAAGCTCCGGAACTCGCCCGCGACGCCGACCACATCGTCATCGACGGACCGCCCCGTGTCGCCGGGCTCATGCGCTCCGCGCTGCTCGCCGCCGACCTCGTGCTGATGCCGGTGCAACCGTCGCCGCTCGACGGCTGGGCCTCGGCGGAGATGCTGGCGCTCCTGACGGAGGCGCGCATCTACCGGCCTCAGCTCGCCGCCCGCTTCGTCCTCAACCGCTGCGCCGCCCGCACGGTGATCGCCCGCGAGACGGCCGAGACGCTGGCCGAGCACGATCCGCCGGTGCTCGCCACGACGATCGGCCAGCGCGTCATCTTCGCCGACGCCGCGCAGACCGGACGGCTCGCCTGCGAGATCGCCGCCGACAGCCCCGCAGCGCGCGAGATCTCGGCGCTGGCGGCCGAGATCGCGCGGCTCGGCGTCGGGAGGACCGCGCCATGACGGTGCTTTCCGAAACCCTCCTGGCCGGCGATTGCCGCGACCTGATGCCGGCGCGCGGCCCGTTCGACATGATCCTCGCCGATCCGCCCTACGGCGACACATCGCTCGCCTGGGACCGTCGCGTCGAAGGCTGGCTTCCGCTCGCGCGGTCCGCCCTCAAGCCCACCGGCTCTTTGTGGGTGTTCGGGTCGCTGCGCAGCTTCATGGTCACGGCGATCCGGTTCGCGGATGCAGGCTTTCGCATCGCGCAGGAGATCGTCTGGGAGAAGCAGAACGGCTCCAGCTTCCATGCCGACCGCTTCAAGCGGGTGCATGAGCTGGCCGTTCAGTTCTATCCCGCCGAGACGCCTTGGCGCGACGTCTACAACGATGTCCAGACGACCCCGGACGCGCTGGCGCGCACGGTGCGGCGAAAGAAGCGGCCGCCCCATACCGGCCAGATCGACGCCGGCCACTATGTCAGCCAGGACGGCGGGCCGCGCCTTATGCGCTCGGTCATCTACGTGCGCAACGCGCATGGCCGCGCCATCCATCCGACCGAGAAGCCGTCCGCGCTTCTCGAAATTCTGATCCGCACGAGCTGCCCTCCTGGCGGCCTGGTCGGCGACTGGTTCGCCGGTTCGGGCGCGGCGGGCGAAGCCTGCCGGCTTTCCGGCCGCCGCTATCTCGGCTGCGAGATCGACGCCGCCATGGCCGAGCGTGCCCGCGCGCGCATCGCCTCCGTGCTGCCATTCGACGCGGGAGCCGCGCCATGACGGTCCGCACGGAAAAGCGCGGCTTCGCCTCCCGGCCCGGCGACGCCGAAGGCTGGATCAAGGCTGGCGAGACGCCGCCCGCGCGCAGTGGCGATGCCGCCGCCTTCACCGCGCGCCTCACCATCGACATCACGCCCGAGCTGCGCGGCCGCATCAAGATCGCCGCCTTCCGGCGCGGCGTCACGGCGTCCGACATGCTCCGCGAGCTGCTCGAACGCGAATTTCCCGACCGCCAAGGAGACATGCCATGACCGGCAATGCGGCCTACCGCTTGCGCGGCCGTCCGCTGCCGAACGGACCGGCGCCCTTCACCACGCTCGTCGAACTCACCTGGATCGAGAAGCGGATCGAGTGCTGGATCAGGTTCGGCCAGGAGAGCTACGAGCAGAAGCTCGACCGCCGCCGCAGGCTCGTCGGCTTCGCGCCCGAGACGATCTTCTGCCTCGTGCGCTGGGCCGCCAACGAGCACGGCACGATCATCTCGCGCGTCGACATCGTGCGCGCCGTCGACCGAGGCGAGCCGTTCCAGACGCTGCCATTCGTGCGGCCCGGCGGCGACATCCTGCTCAAGATCGACGGCTGGCCGAAGGTTGAGCGCGTGCTCCAGATCGTCGACGCGATCGAGGCGCAGGGCATCGATCCCGCCGAGGTTTCGCCCGACCACTGGCGGCACGTCCACAACCGGCTCGCCGCGGGTCACGAACCGCGCGCCTACACCGTCACCCGGCACAAGGCGTTTCTCCTGCGCCGGAGGGCGGAGCCATGACCCGCCTCGGCTACGCCGTCGTGACGTGCCTCGCGGCCACGGGCGCGGTCGCGGCGGCGATCGTCCCGGCGCCGACACGGCTGATCTGGAACGCGACCGCCAGCGCGCCAGTCGGATTCTACACGGTCGAGCCCGCCGTTGCCCTGGAAGTACCGGATCTGGTCGCCGTGCTGCCGCCCGAGCCGCTCGCGAGCTTCATGGTCGCGCGCGGCTATGTCGGTCGCGGCGTGCCGCTCCTCAAGCGCGTGCTCGGCCTGCCGGGGCAAAGGGTCTGCCGCACCGGGCGCACCATCACGGTCGACGCGGTGGAGATGGGCGAGGCGCTGGAGCGCGACCGTATGGGCCGCGACCTGCCCGCCTGGCAGGGCTGCCGGGTGATCGGCGACGGCGAACTCTTCCTCATGAACGACGTCCGCGACAGCCTCGATGGCCGCTACTTCGGCGCGCTTCCCGCCTCGGCGGTCATCGGCCGCGCGATGCCTCTCTACACCGATGACGACGGCGATGGCCGCTTCGTCTGGCGCGCGCCGACGCGGTGACGACGCGCTCCTTTCATCCTCACCGCAACGCACAGGAGACGAAAACCATGGCGCATCTCGGCCACTTCACCCGCACAGAAACCGGCTTCGAAGGGCGCTTCCGCGCGCTCGGCATCGACGAGCCGCTCACTTTCGTTCCAGCCGAACCATTGGAGACCGAGAACGCGCCGCAATACCGCATCCTGCTCGGCGATCAGGACGGTCTCGACATTGGCGCGGGCTGGTCGCATGTCGGCGAACGCGCTGGCGAGTTCGTCTCCGTCGACCTCTACAGCCCGCTCTTTGGCGGCATTCTGCGCGCCAATCTCTTCCGCGACCCCGACGACGAGACGGTCTGGGGCCTGCACGTCACTCCCTCGAAGAAGAAGCGGGCGGAGGACTGAATGGTGCCGGTCCAACCTTCCGCCAGCGTCGGACCACCTTCCGCCGCCCGACGCCCAGCACTCCTCCTTCTTCTTTCCGGCCTGATCTTCGCCGCGCCCTCGGCGTTCCCGGCTTACGCGCAGACCGTGCAGCCGGCGCGCAACGCGGCCGCCGATCCGCATGCCGCCCACGTTGCCGAGGCGTCGCGACGCTTCGCCATTCCGCAGGCGTGGATCGTCGCGGTAAAGCGCGCCGAAAGCGCCGGCGACATGCGCGCCGTGTCCCCGGCCGGTGCGATGGGCCTGATGCAGATCATGCCCGCGACCTGGGCCGAGCTGCGCGGTCGCTATGGTCTCGGCCGCGACCCGTTCGCTCCGCGCGACAACATCCTCGCGGGCACGGCCTACTTGCGCGAGATGCTCGACCGCTACGGCAATGCTGCGGCGATGCTCGCGGCCTACAATGCCGGGCCGGCGCGGCTCGACGAGTATCTCGCGACGGGCCGTGCGCTGCCCGCCGAAACACGCGCCTATGTCGCCGCAATCCTGCCGGCGATCGGCGTGAAAGCCGACGTCCGCGCCGACGCCATGCTGCGGGGCAAGCCCCGCGGATGGCGGGATTCGCCGCTCTTCGCCGGCGCGCCCAGCGATGCGTCCGCCTCCCTTCCGGCGCGCGGTCAGCCTGTCGTCGCACCGCAGTCCGGCGACCTCTTCATCGCCCGTTCCGGCGCTGGAGGTCCAAGATGACGGCGTTCGCGGACTCGGTCGGCGTAGCGTGCAACCGGCGAGGATCGGCGGTGTGGTGGGGGAGGTGCAGAACCACAACCGGACGATGGCGAGATAAAAAGGCGCGAGGTGCGCTTGATTTCGGTTGTGGTTTTTCAAGGGGTTACGCGCCGTCTGCGCGATGTGCGCGGTTCTGGCGAACCTCGCGATTTTCCGGCTTTCGCCGTCTTTTCCATGACTTGCCGCGATGTGCGGGGCTCATGTCATGAGCGCCGACGACGATTTCCGCATCCGCCCTGGCCGCATCCGCTCTTCGAAGGCGCAGCGCGCCAGACCGTTCATCGCTCAGGCGCTCGCTGCCGCGCAGAAGGCCGGCGGGCGCGTCTCGCGCTCCGGCCGGATCACGCCCGGCAACCGCTCGCAGTTCGGGCGCGGCCGGCGCGCCAGCGTGCAGGCGAACCGCGTGCTCACGCGCCGCTCGCGCAACGTGGTGATCAAGACCCGCGTGGTCCGGCACTCGGCGCGCGCCGCTCCGCTCGCCGCCCATCTCAAATATCTCCAGCGTGACGGCGTGACCCGCGACGGCGAGAAGGCCCGCCTGTTCGGCGCCGAGCTGGACGAGGTGGACGCCCGCGACTTCGCCGAGCGCTGCGAGGACGACCGGCACCACTTCCGCTTCATCGTCTCACCCGAAGACGCCGGGCGCATGACCGATCTGAGGGACTTCGCCCGCGATCTCATGAGCCAGATGGAAAAGGACCTCGGCACGAAGCTCGATTGGGTCGGCGTCGATCACTGGAACACCGACAACCCGCACGTCCACATCATCCTGCGCGGCCGCACGGACGACGGGCAGGACCTCGTGATCGCCCGCGACTACATCAAGGAGGGGATGCGAGCACGCGCGCAGGATCTCGTGACGCAGGACCTCGGCCTGCGCAGCGATCTCGAAATCCGCGGCCATCTGGAGCGGCAGGTCGAGGCCGAGCGCTGGACCGATCTCGACCGGCAGCTCGCGCGCGACGGCTATCGCACCGGCGTCATCGACGTCGCGCCGCATCCCGACCGCCAGCCCGACGAATATCTCCCGCTCAAGGTCGGCCGGCTGCGCAAGCTCGAATCCCTCGGCCTCGCCGAAGAGATCGGCCCCGGCCAGTGGACGATCTCGGACAAGGCCGAGCCGACGCTGCGCGAACTCGGAGAGCGCGGCGACATCATCAAGCGCATGCACCGTGCGCTCGCCGAACGCGGCATCGAGCGTGGCACGGCGAGCTATGTGCTCGCGGCCGAGAGCCTTGACGACCCGATCGTCGGCCGGCTGGTCGAGCGCGGCCTGGATGACGAGCTGAAAGGCACGGCCTATGCCGTGGTCGATGGCGTCGACGGCCGCACCCATCACATCAAGTTCCCCGATCTCGACTCGACCGGCGACAGCGCGCCGGGGTCTATCGTCGAGCTGCGGAAGTTCGACGACGCCCAGGGGCGCCGCCGCGTCGCGCTCGCCGTCCGCTCCGACCTCGACATCGGCCGGCAGGTCTCGGCGACCGGCGCGACCTGGCTCGACCGGCAGAACATTGCCCGCGAGCCGGCGTCGCTCTCGGAGGGCGGCTTCGGCGCGGAGGTGCGCGACGCGCTCGACCGCCGCGCCGAGCGCCTGATCGAGCAGGGCTTTGCCGAGCGGCACGGCCGCAGCGTGATATTCAACCGCAATCTCCTGCGAACCTTGCGCCAGCGCGAGGTCGACGCGCTCGGCGGCCAGATCGCCGCGCAGACGGGTCGCGCGTTCAACCATTCCGCCAGCGGCGAATACGTCGCCGGGACCTATCGCCAGCGCTTCACGCTCGCCTCCGGCCGCTTCGCCATGATCGACGACGGCCTCGGTTTCCAGCTCGTGCCCTGGTCGCCCTCGCTCGAAAAGCAGCTCGCCAAGCACGTCTCCGGCGTCGCGCGCGGGGACGGCGGCGTCGACTGGTCGTTCGGCCGCAAGCGCGGGCTCGGCCTTTGACCATCACACCCTTCCAAGAAAGGACCCCGCAATGTCCGCCACGAAAATCCTCTGGGGCCAGATCCTCACCGTCTTCCTGATCGTCCTTGCGACGACATGGACGGCGACGCAATGGACCGCGTGGCGGCTCGGGTTTCAGGCGCAGCTCGGCGCGCCCTGGTTCGAACTCGCCGGATGGCCGGTCTACTATCCGCCGTCCTTCTTCCTGTGGTGGTACTTCTACGACGCCTATGCGCCGTCCGTTTTCATGGAAGGCGGCCTCGTCGCGGCATCAGGCGGCTTCATCGCCATCGCCGTTGCCATCGGCATGTCGGTCTGGCGGGCGCGCGAGAACAAGGAGGTCGAAACCTTCGGCTCGGCGCGATGGGCGCGGCCGGAGGAGATCACCGCCGCGCGTCTTCTCGACCCGGATGGCGTGGTGCTCGGCCGGATGGATCGCTCCTATCTGCGCCATGACGGGCCGGAGCATGTCATGTGTTTCGCCCCGACCCGATCCGGCAAGGGCGTCGGCCTCGTCGTGCCGACCCTGCTGACCTGGCCGGGAAGCTGCGTCGTCCACGACATCAAGGGCGAGAACTGGAGCCTGACCGCCGGCTTCCGTTCGCGGCACGGCCGCGTCCTCCTGTTCGATCCGACCAATGCGCGCTCCTCGGCCTACAATCCTCTGCTCGAGGTGCGAAAGGGCCAGTGGGAGGTCCGCGACGTCCAGAACATCGCCGACATTCTCGTCGACCCGGAGGGCTCGCTGGAGAAGCGGAACCACTGGGAGAAGACCAGCCACGCGCTTCTGGTCGGCGCGATCCTCCATGTCCTCTATGCCGAGAAGGACAAGACGCTCGCCGGTGTCGCCGCCTTTCTCTCCGATCCGAAGCGGACGATCGAAGCCACGCTCGACGCGATGATGCGAACGGCGCATCTGGGCGAGGCCGGGCCGCACCCTGTCGTCGCCAGCGCGGCGCGCGAGCTGCTCAACAAATCCGATAACGAACGCTCGGGTGTGCTCTCCACCGCGATGTCGTTCCTCGGCCTCTACCGCGATCCGGTCGTGGCCGAGGTGACGCGCCGCTGCGACTGGCGGATCGGCGATATCGTCGGCGCTGCGCGCCCGACGACGCTCTATCTCGTGGTCCCGCCTTCCGACATCAACCGGACCAAGCCGCTGATCCGGTTGATCCTCAACCAGATCGGCCGCCGGCTCACCGAGGAGCTGGAGACGAGGGGCGATCGCCATCGTCTGCTCCTCATGCTCGACGAGTTTCCCGCACTCGGCCGGCTGGATTTTTTTGAGAGTGCGTTAGCCTTCATGGCGGGATACGGGCTGAAGAGCTTCCTGATCGCGCAGTCGCTGAACCAGATCGAGAAAGCCTACGGGCCGAACAATTCGATCCTCGACAACTGCCATGTCCGCGTCGCCTTCGCCACGAATGACGAGCGGACGGCCAAGCGTGTCTCCGACGCGCTCGGCACGGCGACCGAGATGCGGGCGATGAAGAATTATGCCGGGCACAGGTTGAGCCCTTGGCTCGGCCACCTGATGGTGTCGCGCTCGGAGACGGCGCGACCGCTCCTCACGCCCGGCGAGATCATGCAGCTTCCGCCCGCCGACGAAATCGTCATGGTGGCGGGCACGCCGCCGATCCGGGCGAAGAAGGCCCGCTACTTCGAGGACCCGCGTTTTCAGGAAAGGGTCCTGCCGCCCCCGGCGCTGGTCTCCGAGAATGTCGAGCCGGACGACTGGAGCAGCCTGCCCCTGCCGCAGCGGCCGGAGGTCGATCTGACCCCGGTCTCCGGCGTTGGCGAGGATGACGACGATCCGACCGAATCCGAGCGGCGGCACCAGCCTGAACTCAGCCGCGTCAAAACCGTCGAGAAAAAGGAGCCGATCGACAACGAGTTCGGCGGCGATCCCGGCGACGACAGCGAGGACGATACCGTTCGCAACAGCCGGATGAACCGGCTTATGCGGCAGGTCGCGCGGCAGGCTTCGCTCGATCCCAATGACGGCATCGACCTGTGAGGCCCGCGATGATCCGAACACCGAAAAAGCAGCGCCTGTCCGTCTATCTCGATCCCGATGTCATGCAGGCGCTCGTTGCCTATTCGGCCCGGCGCGACCAGTCGCGCTCGCTGATCGCGGAAGCCGCGATCGCGTCCTTCCTGTCACCCGACGATGCCGAGCGCCGGGAGGCGGTCGTCGCCAAGCGCCTCGATCAGCTCGACCGCCGCATGACGCGCCTGGAGCGCGATCTCGGCATCGCCGTCGAGACGCTGGCCGTCTTCGTCCGCTTCTGGCTCACGACGACGCCCGCGTTGCCCGAGCCTGCCGCGCAGGCCGCGAAGGCGAAGGCCGGCGAACGCTACGATGCCTTCGTCGCCGTCCTCGGCCAGCGGCTCGTCAAAGGCCCGAAGCTCCGGCAGGAGGTTTCGGAGGACATGGACGCGGCGGGCAAGGACGAGGGCGGCACGCCGTAGGCCGAGGCGAATTATACAGTCCGCAATCTGACCACCGCGCCGCGAAAACAGATAAGTCCAAGCAACTGATTCGGTTTTCGCGCGCGCCCACCGGGATCACCGTCACGAGCGGACTCCGCCGTTTTCCTGTCTTTGCACGCCACCGCACTACTACGACCGATACTTGTTGAATCGGCCCGACTTCGGGCTCTTTTACTCATCCCCGATCCAGGGCTGCGCATGGGGCGTGCCCGCTACGGGACGGGGACGACGTGGCGCGATCCTTCCAACAGACCGAGGCGACGACGCGGGGAGCGCGGATGCTCCGTACCGCGCTCGGACCCGCAATCGCCGGGTTTCTGGAGGACCCCGCGGTTGTCGAGGTAATGCTCAATCCCGATGGGCGGCTCTGGATCGACCGGCTCTCCGAAGGGCTGGCCGATACGGGGGAGCGGCTGTCGGCGGCCGATGGCGAGCGCATCGTGCGGCTCGTCGCGCATCATGTCGGCGCGGAGGTCCATGCCGGAGCGCCGCGCGTCTCGGCCGAGCTGCCCGAGAGCGGCGAGCGGTTCGAGGGCCTTCTTCCTCCCGTGGTCTCCGCGCCCGCCTTCGCGATCAGAAAGCCGGCCGTCGCGGTATTCACCCTCGCCGATTACGTCGCCTCCGGCATCATGTCCGCCGACCAGGCGCAGACGCTACGCATGGCGGTCCAGTCACGCGCCAACATCCTTGTCGCCGGCGGCACGTCGACCGGCAAGACGACGCTGACCAACGCCTTGCTGGCCGAAGTGGCGAAGGGCGCGGATCGCGTGGTCATCATCGAAGACACCCGCGAGCTGCAATGCGCCGCGCCGAACCTCGTCGCCATGCGGACCAAAGAGGGCGTCGTCACCCTCTCCGATCTCGTGCGCTCGTCGCTGCGCCTGCGCCCTGACCGCATTCCCATCGGCGAGGTGCGCGGCGCCGAGGCCCTCGATCTTCTCAAGGCATGGGGCACCGGACATCCCGGCGGCATCGGCACCATCCATGCCGGCACGGCGATCGGCGCGTTGCGCCGCCTCGAACAGCTCATTCAGGAAGCCGTCGTCACCGTCCCGCGCGCCCTGATCGCCGAGACCATCGATCTCGTCGCCGTGCTCGCCGGCCGAGGCTCCGGCCGCCGTCTCGCCCAGCTCGCCCGCGTCGAAGGGCTCACCGCCGACGGCGACTACCACGTCATTCCCGCAACTCAGCCCCCCACAGGAGAACCTTGATGAAGTCGCCCGCTTCCGCCCCGATCACGACCGTTCCGCCGGTTCCGGCCAAGCCGCCCAGGTCCTCCGTGCTGCGGGGAGCATACGACCGGCTCGCCAGTTCGACCGCGCTCGTCACCATCATGATGATGTCGGCCGCGCCGTCCGCCCACGCCTCCGGCTCCTCGATGCCGTGGGAAGCGCCGCTTCAGAAGATCCTCGAATCCGTCGAAGGGCCGGTCGCGAAAATCGTGGCCGTGATCATTATCATCGTGACGGGTCTGACGCTCGCCTTCGGCGATACGGCCGGCGGCTTCCGCCGTCTCATCCAGATCGTCTTCGGCCTGTCGATCGCGTTCGCGGCCAGTTCCTTCTTCCTCTCCTTCTTCTCGTTCGGCGGCGGGGCGCTCATCTGATGGCGGCCGGCTTCGAACAGCTCGACGCCGTGCCGGGGTTCTCGGTTCCCGTCCATCGCGCGCTGACCGAGCACATCCTGCTCGGCGGCGCGCCGCGCTCGATCGCCATCATGAACGGGACGCTCGCCGGCGCCGTCGGCCTTGGCCTGCGGCTCTGGCTGGTCGGGCTCGCGATCTGGATGATCGGCCATCTCACCGCCGTCTGGGCGGCCAAGCGCGATCCGCTCTTCGTGGAGGTCGGGCGCCGACATCTGCGCATCCCCGGCCACCTGTCGGTGTGAGGGCGCGGCCATGATGAACCTTGCCGAATACCGCCGCACCTCCGCCCGCCTCGCTGATTACCTGCCCTGGGCCGCGCTCGTCGGCGCCGGCGTCGTCCTCAACAAGGATGGCTCGTTCCAGCGCACGGCGCGCTTTCGCGGGCCGGATCTGGATTCCGCCGTGGCGGCCGAACTGGTCGCCGTCGCCGCCCGCCTCAACAACGCCTTCCGCCGCCTCGGCTCCGGCTGGGCGATCTTCGTCGAGGCGCAGCGGTCCGAGGCCGCGACCTATCCCGACAGCCGCTTTCCCGATCCCGCCTCATCGTTGGTCGATTCCGAGCGCAAGGCCGATTTCGAGGAAGAGGGCGCGCATTTCGTGTCCAGCTATTTCCTCACCATGCTTTACCTGCCGCCCGCCGAGGAAGCCGCCCGCACGGAAGCGTGGCTCTATGAAGGCCGGGAGCGCTCCGGCGTCGATCCTCATGAGGCGCTGCGCGCCTTCACCGACCGCACCGATCGCATCCTGGCACTGCTCGACGGCTTCATGCCGGAATGCGCATGGCTCGATGACGGCGAGACGCTCACCTACCTGCATTCGACAATTTCGACCAACCGGCACCGCGTCCGCGTGCCGGAGGCGCCGATGTACCTCGATGCGCTGCTCGCCGACCAGCCGCTCACCGGCGGGCTGGAGCCGCGCCTGGGCGAGCAACATCTTCGCATCCTCACCATTGTCGGATTTCCGACCGCGACGACGCCCGGCATTCTCGACGAGCTGAACCGGCTCGCCTTCGAATATCGCTGGTCGACGCGCGCGATCCTCCTCGACAAGACCGATGCCATCCGCCTCCTGACCAAGATCAGGCGGCAGTGGTTCGCCAAGCGCAAATCGATCGCCGCGATCCTCAAGGAGGTGATGACCAACGAGCAATCCGTGCTCGTCGACACCGACGCCGCGAACAAGGCGCAGGATGCGGATCTCGCGCTTCAGGAACTCGGCCAGGACTTCGCCGGAGAAGCATACATCACCGCCACCGTGACCGTCTGGGACGGCGACGCCCGCGTGGCCGACGAGAAGCTGCGGCTGGTCGAGAAGGTGATCCAGGGCCGCGATTTCACCTGCATGCCCGAGACCATCAACGCCGTGGATGCCTGGCTCGGCAGCCTGCCCGGCCACGTCTACGGAAATGTCCGGCAGCCGCCGGTCAACACCCTCAACCTTGCCCACATGATGCCGCTCAGCGCCGTGTGGGCGGGGCCGGAACGGGACGAGCATCTCGGCGCGCCCCCGCTGCTGTATGGCAGGACCGAAGGCTCGACCCCGTTCCGGCTTTCAATTCACGTCGGCGATGTCGGCCATACGCTCGTCGTCGGCCCGACCGGCGCAGGCAAGTCCGTGCTGCTCGCGCTCATGGCCTTGCAGTTCCGTCGTTACAAGCGCTCGCAGGTCTTCGCCTTCGATTTCGGGGGCAGCATCCGCGCCTCGGCGCTCGCCATGGGCGGCGACTGGCACGATCTCGGCGGCGACCTGACCGATGGCTCGGAAACCTCGGTTTCCCTCCAGCCGCTCGCCCGCATCCATGAGGTGCCGGAACGCGCCTGGGCGGCCGACTGGATCGTCGCCATCCTGATGCGCGAGGGCGTGCAGATCACACCGGAGGTCAAGGAGCACCTCTGGACCGCGCTGACCTCGCTCGCCTCCGCGCCGGTCGGGGAGCGCACCATCACCGGCCTTGCCGTGCTGCTCCAGTCGAACGACCTGAAACAGGCGCTGCGCCCCTACTGCGTCGGCGGTCCATATGGCCGCCTGCTCGACGCCGAGAGCGAGCATCTCGGCTCGGCGTCCGTACAGGCGTTCGAGATCGAGGGGCTAGTCGGAACCGGCTCCGCCGCGGCGGTGCTGGCTTATCTCTTCCATCGCATCGGCGACCGGCTCGACGGCCGGCCGACGCTCCTGATCATCGACGAAGGCTGGCTGGCGCTCGACGACGACGGCTTTTCCGGCCAGCTCCGCGAATGGCTGAAGACGCTGCGCAAGAAGAACGCCAGCGTGATCTTCGCCACGCAATCGCTGTCCGACATCGATGGCAGCAGCATTGCGCCCGCCATCATCGAAAGCTGCCTGACCCGGTTGCTCCTGCCGAATGAACGCGCGGTCGAGCCCCAGATCACGGCGATCTATCGGCGCTTCGGCCTCAACGACCGCCAGATCGAGCTGATCGCCCGCGCCACGCCGAAGCGCGACTACTACTGCCAGTCGCGGCGCGGCAACCGGATGTTCGAGCTGGGCCTGTCGGAAGTCGGGCTCGCGCTTTGCGCGGCCTCCTCGAAATCCGACCAGACCCTCATCGACCAGATCGTCGCCGAACACGGCCGCGACGGCTTCCTGCCCGCGTGGCTCGCGGCGCGCGACGTCGCATGGGCCGCGGACCTCATCCCCGATCTCGTCAACTTCGACCCCCAGCCCGAACAGGAGAACTGAAACATGACGCCCACCTCGCCTCGCATCTCCGCCGCCCTGCTTGCCGCCACCGTGCTGTCCGTACCGCTCGCCGTCGCTCCGGTCCTGACCACCCCGGCACACGCCTGGAAGATCGTCTACGATCCGACCAATTACGCCCAGAACGTCCTTCAGGCCGCCCGCGCGCTGGAGCAGATCACCAACCAGATCACGTCGCTCCAGAACGAGGCGCAGATGCTCATCAACCAGGCGAAGAACCTGGCGAGCCTGCCGTTCTCCTCGCTCCAGCAGCTCCAGCAGTCCGTGCAGCGCACGCAGCAGCTCCTGAGCCAGGCGCAGAACATCGCATTCGACGTCGGCCAGATCGATCAGGCGTTCAAGACGCAATACGGCAACGCCTCGCTGACCGCCTCGGACGCCAAGCTGATCGAGGACGCGAAGACCCGCTGGCAGAACACCGTCGGCGGTCTGCAGGACGCCATGCGCGTCCAGGCCACCGTTGTCGGCAACATCGACACCAACCGTACCCAGATGTCGGCGCTGGTCGGGCAGAGCCAGGGCGCGACCGGCGCACTTCAGGCAACCCAGGCCGGCAACCAGCTCCTCGCCCTTCAGGCGCAGCAGCTCGCCGACCTGACCGCCGTGATCGCCGCGAACGGCCGGGCGCAGGCGCTCACCGACGCCGAGCGTTCAGCGGCCGCCGAGCAGGGACGCGAGCAGCGCCGCCGCTTCCTCACGCCCGGCTCCGGCTACCAGCCGGGAAACGCCAAGATGTTCAACGGCAACTGAGACGCAGGAAGGGGGACGACCATGGACGGCAAGATGCTGGCCCGGCTGGGCGCCGTCGTCTTCGTGGCTGTCGCGATCACAGCGACGGCCATCGAGCTGACCCGCAAGGACGAGGTAAATGTCCCGGAGCCGGCGCGGGCCGTCGAGCGCTCGATCGATGCGCTTCGCGTCGAACAGCGACGGTGCCAGCAGCTTGGCGAGGCCGCCGGCAAGGATGCCGGATGCCTGCGCGTCTGGGCCGAGACCCGCGATCGCTTTCTCGGCCGCACGCCGCAGCCGGTCGCGCCCGCGGCGAATGACGCACGGTGAGCGCAGATGGGCAGCACCAGCGTCATCGACAATTTCCTCTCGGTCTTCACGTCCTACATCGACAGCGGCTTTGGCCTGCTCGGCGGCGAGGTCGCCTTCATAGCTTCAACCCTCATCGTGATCGACGTGACGCTTGCGGCCCTGTTCTGGAGCTGGGGCGCTGACGACGACATCATGGCGCGGCTGGTGAAAAAGACGCTCTTCGTCGGGGTCTTTGCCTACCTGATTTCCAACTGGAACAGCCTCGCGAAGATCGTCTTCGACAGCTTCGCCGGACTCGGCCTGAAGGGCTCCGGAACCAGCTTCAGCACCGCCGATCTCCTGCGCCCCGGCAAGGTGGCGCAAACCGGACTCGACGCCGGACGGCCGCTGCTCGATTCCATCTCCGACCTCATGGGCTGGATCGCCTTCTTCGAGAATTTCATCCAGATCGCCTGCATGTTCTTCGCCTGGGTGCTGGTCATCCTCGCCTTCTTCATCCTGGCGATCCAGCTCTTCGTCACGCTGATCGAGTTCAAGCTGTCGACACTGGCCGGCTTCGTCCTGATCCCCTTCGGCCTGTTCGGAAAGACCGCGTTCATGGCCGAGCGGGTGCTCGGCAACGTGATCTCCTCCGGCATCAAGGTCCTGGTTCTCGCCGTCATCATCGGCATCGGCTCGACGTTGTTCTCGCAGTTCACCGCCGGCTTCGGCGGCGCGACGCCGACCATCGACCAGGCCATGGCGATCGTGCTCGCCGCGCTCTCCCTGCTCGGCCTCGGCATATTCGGCCCCGGCATCGCCAACGGCCTCGTCTCCGGCGGACCTCAACTCGGCGCGGGCGCCGCCGTAGGCACAGGGCTGGCGGTCGGAGGCGCAGCGCTCGCCGCAGGCGGCGGAGCCGTGCTGGCCGCCAAGGGCGGAGCGCTCGCTTTGTCTGGAGGTGCGGCCGCCGCGCGTGGCGGCGCTGCCGCCGCCGGCGCGGCTTCCTCGGCCTACACGCTCGGCTCGATGGGACAGTCCGGCATGTCGGGCATCGCCTCCGGTCTCGGCGGCGTGGCGCGCGCCGCCGGTTCGGGCGCTGCCTCGCCGCTGCGTCGCGGTCTCGCCCGCGCCGCTGAGAGCCTCAAGTCGAGCCACACCGGCGGCGTCAAGGGCGCTTTCGAAACGACGGGCGGCTCTTCGACCATGGGAACCGTCGGAGGTGGCGGGCAGGCCGCCAATGACGCCTCCGCCGGCGCTGCCGCGGCCGGATCTGTGAATACCCCGCCGGCCTGGGCGCAGCGCATGAAGCGCGGCCAGGCAATGAGCCATGGCGTTTCCGCGGCCGCCCACGCGGTCCGCTCCGGCGACAGCCACGGCTCCGGCTCTTCCGTCAATCTCTCCGAAAGCGACCGCTCATGAACCTCTTCCGACGACCCGCCACCCACTACGGCAAGACGCCGCAACCCGAGACCCCCTATCAGAAGGCTGCCCAGATATGGGACGAGCGTATCGGCTCCGCCCGCGTCCAGGCGCGCAACTGGCGCTTTATGGCTTTCGGATGCCTGGCGCTGTCGGCCGGCTTCGCCGCCGCTCTTGTCGTCCAGTCGGCGCGGGGCACCGTCGTTCCCTGGATCGTTCAGGTCGACAAGCTGGGACAGGCCCAGACCGTCGCCGCGGCAACCGCCGACTACCGTCCGACCGATCCGCAGATCGCATGGCATCTCGCCCGTTTCATCGAACAGGTCCGCTCCGTCCCGGCCGATCCGATCATCGTGCGGCAGAACTGGCTGCGCGCCTATGAATGGACGACGGACCGGGGCGCGGCCGCGCTCAACGACTATGCCCGCGTCAACGACCCCTTCACCAAGGTCGGCAAGCAGCAGGTTGCCGTCGAGGTTTCCTCGGTCATCCGCGCCTCGCCGGAGAGCTTCCGGATCGCGTGGATAGAGCGGCGCTATGAGAACGGCCAGCTTTCGACCACCGAGCGATGGACGGCAATTCTCACCATCGTCGTCCAGCCGCCCCGCGACGCCGAACGGCTCAAGGCCAATCCGCTCGGCATCTACGTCAATGCAATCAACTGGTCGCGGGAGTTGGGACAATGACGCCGCACTTCCGCAATGCCGCAAACCCGGCTTTCCGTAAATCCGTGATCACGGCTTTGCTGGTATCGACTGCGGTGCTCGGCGGATGTGCTTCTGCGAAGAAGCCGCCTGCAATCACCTACGATTCCGACGTGCCGCCGCTGCCGGCCGTACCGGCTGTGACGGACACCACGCCAAAGCCGCTCCACATCCCGCCCGCCTGGACGGTGAGCCGGGGCGGCGGCGCAGCCAGTACGCCGACCGCCCGTGTCGAGAACGCCAATCTCGCCGCCCGCGTCGAGCCGCGACGCGAGGGCTATTACAACGCTATCCAGGTCTATCCGTGGAGCGACGGCGCCCTCTATCAGATCTATGCCTCGCCCGGACAGATCACCAACATCGCGCTTGAGCCGGGTGAAAGCCTGACCGGCGCAGGCCCGATCGCCGCCGGCGACACAGCACGCTGGATCATCGGCGACACCGAGAGCGGCTCCGGCGAGACGCGGCGCGTGCATGTGCTGGTGAAACCGTCGCGCGCGGAAATCTCGACCAATCTCGTCATCACCACCGACCGGCGCACCTACATGATCGAGCTGCGCTCGCGCGAGAAACCCTACATGCCGTCCGTCGCCTGGTCCTATCCGCGCGCCCGCGGAGGCTCGGCGCAGGCGATACCGACAACGCCGGTTATCCCGGCCGTGGCGGCGCGGAACTATCGCTATGGCTTCGCATCCGGCGACAATCCGCCGTGGAAGCCGGTCTCCGTCTATGACGACGGGCGGCGCGTCTACATCGAGTTTCCGCGCGGCATCGTCCAGGGCGAATTGCCGCCGATCTTCGTGATCGGCCCCGAAGGCGAGGCCCAGATCGCCAATACGCGCACCTATCGCAACGTGCTGATCGTCGATCGCCTGTTCGGCGCGGCCGAGCTGCGGCTTGGCGGGGGCAAGCGTCAGCAGACCGTCAGGATCGAACGCATCGACGGCTCCTCGCGCGCAACGAATGTCCGCCAGGACAAGGGAGGGCAGTCGTCATGACAGACACCGGAAACAACAATGCTGCCCCGATGCGCCTTCGCGCCGAAGCCCCGCGCGTCACGCGCCTATCGCGCAAGGCGCTGGCCGGAGCCGGCCTCATCGTTTCGCTCGGTATCGGCGGCGCGCTGATCTATGCGCTCCAGACCCGCGATCGCGGCGCGGATGGCGAGGAACTCTATTCGACCGAGAACCGGGCGACGGCCGATGGGCTCGCCGGCCTTCCACGCGACTATACCGGGCCGGTCCTCGGCCCGGCACTGCCCGGCGATCTCGGCCGGCCGATCCTCAGCGCGCAGAACGAGGGCAAGCCCGTCGTTCCGCCCACCGTCCCCGATCCAACCGTGGATCAGGAAGAGCAGCGGCGGCGCGCCGAGGAGGAAGCCGCACGCACGAGCCGCGTCTTTTTCCAGACCGAGACACGCACGAACCCAACCGCAGGCGCGGATTCGGCCGCCGGCGCAGGTCTGCCCAATCTCGCCGGGCTCGGCCTCGGCGGAAATACCGCGCAGGACCGGCAGAACGCCTTCCTCAACGCCGCCGTCGATCGCCGGACCACCACGACCGACCGCGTCATGGCTCCGGTATCGCCCTTCGTGCTTCAGGCGGGCGCGGTCATCCCGGCAGCACTGATCACCGGCATCCGCTCCGACCTTCCCGGCCAGATCACCGCGCAGGTCACGGAAAGCATCTATGACAGCCCGACCGGCCGCGTTCTCCTCGTGCCGCAGGGCACGCGCATCATCGGTCAGTACGACAACAGCGTGCAGTTCGGCCAAAGGAGGGTCTTGTTGGTCTGGAACCGGCTGATCTTCCCCAATGGTCGCTCGATCGTGCTGGAGCGCCAGCCCGGCGCGGACAGCCAAGGCTATGCCGGGCTAGAGGATGGTGTCGACTACCACTGGTGGGATCTCGCCAAGGCGGCCGGGCTCTCCACCCTGCTTGCCGTCGGCGCCGAACTCGCGACCAGCGACGAGGACCGCCTGATCCGCGCGATCCGCGACGGCTCGCAGGATACGATCAATCAGGCGGGCCAGCAGATCATCCAGCGGCAATTGCAGGTCGCCCCCACGCTGACCATCCGGCCGGGCTTCCCGGTCCGGATGATCGTGACCCGCGATCTGGTCCTCGAACCCTACAGGGGATGATCCATGACCAAGCTGAAACTCGGTCCGCTCGCCAACGACAAGCCGGTCAAGGTCACGCTTGAGCTGCCGGCTGCGCTCGCCGATGACCTTGCCACCTACGCGCAGATATTGGGGCGGGACACCGGCCAGCCGGTCGCCGATCCGATGAAGCTCATCGTGCCCATGCTGGAGCGCTTCATCGCCACCGACCGCGGGTTCGCCAAGGCCCGCCGCTCGGTCACGCCTGATCGTCGCTGATCGGGCGAGTCCCGAACCGTTTCGCCGACAGGTTGCGGGCGAGGCTCAGCATCCGGCGCAGCGCCGGATTGTCGTTGCGTTGCGACCAGACCGCGCAGAACGGCAGTTCTTCCGTCACCAGAAGCCGATACGCCACGCCCCGGAATCTGGTCCCCGTCGTGGCCTCGCTGGTGAGCGAGATACCTTTTCCCAGAGCCACCAACTGCATCAGCGTGTCCCGGTTATAGACCGGGCACTGCTCGACGCTCGGATGGTGGCCCAGCTCGGCGAGATGCTTGACGAGATAGTCGTGGATCTCGGGACCAGGCTCCGCCTCGCTGACGATGAAATGCCGGTCGCGCAGGTCGGCCCATTCGATCTCCTCCCTTGCCACAAGCTCATGCTTTTCCGGCAGGACGACGAACACGCGCTCGGCCCACAGCCGCGTCACCTCACATCCCGCGACGTGCGGCTCGCCCGTCAGGAAGGCGATGTCGATCTCGTGGTGCCGGACAGCGGCCTTGTGGTCGGCAGGCGTGCCTTCGATGAATCTCGTGCGAACACCGGGATGCTCCCCTGCGTATCGCTCCAGCAGATCGGCGATGAAGCCCGAGGCGAGGGACGAGAATATGCCGATGCGTAGCACGCCCTTTTCGGCGCGGCCCGCAGCTCTCACTTCCTTCACGGCCAGATCGATTTCCGCGATCGCCCTCCGAGCGTGCGTCAGGAACTTCCGTCCCGCCTCGGTGATGACCACCCCCCGCTGATATCGAATGAACAGCGCCGCACCGGCCTGATCCTCCAGATCGCGGATGCGGCGGCTGACCGCCGATTCTCGAACGCCGACCGCTATCGCCGCCTGTCGGAAGCTGCCATGCTCGGCCGCTGCAATCACATAGTGGAGTTGCCGCATCTGGATTTCAGGCTCGCGGTCACGTCTGAGCAATCACCTCTACCTCCGCATGCGTCACCCATTCGAGGGGGCATCGTGCAGATTCCAACGGTGACAAGGTCAAGCCCACTTGTCGGGAAATTTACGTGATTTTGCGGTGCCTTCGAATAGCTTTCAAATTTCTTACGCGGGCCGGTTGACAATGAAACACTCGAACATGTATTCAAGTGTTTAGACTGAACGCAACCACTGGACCGACCTATGGCAGACCACTCTCACTCCCACAGCGACCACCACGGCCGCGATCATGATCACTCACACGTACCGACCGTAACGAAGGAAAACGAGCGCAAGATCCTCATTTCCTTCTTCATCATCTTCATCTTCATGGTCGTCGAGGCAGTCGGCGGTGTGATCTCCGGTTCGCTCGCGCTGCTTGCCGATGCGGGACATATGCTGACCGACGCCATCGCGCTCGGTCTCGCCTACGTTGCCTTCCGCCTCGGCCGCCGCGTCGCCGACAGCCAGCGCACCTTCGGCTATGCCCGCTTCGAGGTGATTGCGGGCCTCATCAACGCCCTTACCCTGTTCGGCATCGTCGCCTGGATCGTCTACGAGGCCATCGAGCGCTTCCAAGAGCCGCAGCCGGTCATGGCCGGTTCGATGTTCGTCGTCGCCATCATCGGCATGCTCGTGAACCTCTTCGTCCTCTGGTATCTGACGCGCGGCGACTCCGATCACGTCAATGTCAAGGGCGCCGTGCTGCATGTCATGGGCGATCTGCTCGGCTCGGTCGGCGCGATCATTGCCGCCATCGTCATCTGGTACACTGGCTGGACCCCGATCGATCCCATCCTGTCGGTGTTCGTGTCGCTGCTGATCCTGCGCAGCGCCTGGAGCCTGCTCAGGAACACGCTGCATATCCTGCTCGAAGGTGCGCCCGACAACGCCGGCGCGGAGAAGATCTCCGAGCATCTTCGAAAGACCGTTCCCGGCATCCAGAGCGTCCACCACGTCCATGTCTGGTCGCTGACTTCCGGCCGTGTGCTGGCAACCCTTCAGGTGCAGCCGATGGAAGGCGTCGATGTGCGCACCGTCATGCAGCAAGTCGACCACGAGCTGAAGACGCAGTTCAAGATCGAGCACCCGACGATCGGGATCGACTGGGACGGCGTGGCCAGTTGCACCCTGGAGGAGCCGAGCAAGGCGGCTGTGTCCCACGCAGGGCATTCGCACTGACCGTCCACTCTTCATGGGTTCACTCGGAAAGCTGGAAAGGAAAACCGTTGAACAAGGCAGATCCCCTTTCGACCCAGGAGTTGAACTTCCTATCCGAAACATTCCGCCTGCTGGGTGACCCCAGCAGGCTAAGGATTCTCCTCCATTGCGAGGAAGGCCCGAAGTCGGTCACCGATATCTCCGAAACGCTTGAGCTGTCGCAGTCGCTCGTCAGCCACCACCTGCGACTGCTTCGCGGCGCGCGGCTGGTAACGCGGGTCCGACATTCGAAGCAGATGTTCTACGAAATCTCCGATCAGCATGTGGGCGACGTCCTGCTCGATATGCTCTCCCATGTCCGTGAGGAACGAGAAGGCGTCGCCGAACGCGACGCCAGCGTTCAACACTCCTGATCGTCGTGAGCACGGAAAACGATGACAGAGTTGCGACGCGGCAAACAAAGCATCGGAGCCGCGCTGAACGAAGGATTCTCGACGATGAGAGGGGCCGCAAATTGCATCGACTTCTTCGGTGGCCGTCTTGAAACTCTGGCCGATGAGGAAGGCGGAGCGCTGCACCGGGTGAAGATGACAACTACGTTTACGCTATAGCACTCTAAACGAGCGTTAGTCGCATCCGCCTCGGCGTTTCATCCAGCGTTCGTTCCCTCACGCATTGCTATGGGTTCGAGACGATCCGGAAGCCGAGGTCCGTATGATGTTCAGGATGGCTACTGTGCGTCACCAAGCTCAACCGGGCTGATGGTGATCTTTCTCTCAAAGCGTCCAGGCAGGCCATTTGGCCATATAGTTTTCTCAATCCTTATTCGATGGCCTGCCTCAACAATGACGCTGTCATCTCCGGTGGGCAATTGAATCGACCGCCAGCGTTTGCATCAGGGTCGTCAACGGAAGCCCGTATCCGCGGCGTCATCCAGATCGGCCCGGCCGAGGCGACAGCCCGGCCGTCCGACCGCACCATCACCGCCATCGCCGAGGACGGCATCTATCGACCCTGGAACAGGCGAAATTCGAGGGCCGCGTTCCCGGTGGCGACTATGAGGGCTATGTCGATGCCCATGTTCGTCGGCTGGAGGCATTGCGCCGCGCCGGGATCGTCGAGCGCATCGACGCCGACCAATGGCGCATCCCCAATGATCTGGTTAGCCGCGCCGCCGACTACGATGCCGGCCGAGACCGGCAGGCCAGTGTTCGCGTCCTGTCACCCATCAATCTGGAAAGGCAGATACATTCGGACGGCGCGACGTGGCTGGACCGGCGATTGATCCACAGCGAAACCGCCGATATTGCGCCGGCCGGTTTCGGCCAGCAGGTGCGCGAGGCCATGGACCAGCGCCGCGAGCATCATATCGAGCAAGGCGACGCTACCCGAGCACGGAATGGCCGCATCTTCTACCGGAGCAGCCTTCTCGCCACCCTGCGCGAGCGCGAGGTTGCCCGTGTTGGCGGGGAGATGGCCGAGAGCAAGGGCCTGCCTTTCCGTGCCGCCACGGACGGCGAGAACATCAGCGGCAAATTCACCGGCACCGTGCAGCTATCGAGCGGCAAGTTCGCCGTGGTCGAGCAGTCCCACGAGTTTACCTTGGTCCCATGGCGGCCGGTCATAGACCGACAGCTCGGTCGCGAGGTTATGGGCGTCGTTCAGGGCGGATCGGTGTCGTGGCAGCTAGGGCGGCAACGAGGGATTATGTTGTGATGATGGTTCGCCCTTGCGAATCAGATAAGTGTGCGCTTATCTATTGTTATGATCCCGAACGACATATTCAAAGCTCTGGCCGATCCGACACGCCGCGCGATTTTCGAGAAGCTGGCGTCCGGCAGCATGAACGCCGTCACACTGCGGCAGGGTATGGAAATTAGTCAGCCGGCGATGTCGCAACATCTCTCTGTCCTGCGCAACGCCAAGCTGGTGCGGGAAGAACGTCAGGGCCGCTTTGTGAACTATGAGGTCGATCCAGAGGGGCTGGCACTCATCGCGGAATGGCTGGCGAAGTATCGGGCCTATTGGCCTGCGAGAATTGACGCTTTGAAGAGCTTACTAAGGGACATGGACCAATGAGCGACACGGAGGCAAAGAAGCCCAAGGATAATCTCGTCGTGGAATATGAAATCGACGCTCCCCCTGAAATGGTTTGGCGGGCGATTAGTATTCCAGAGCTTCGAGAAAAATGGCTGCCTGAAAAAGACTTGGCCGATGCTGTCCCGATCTCGGCAGAACCGGGAGAGGAAGTCCGCTATCGGATGCGCGAAGAAGAATCGCCTTTCCTCGAAAGCATTGTGACGTTCCAAGTCGGTCCCAATGTCTATGGCGGCACGAGGTTGAGGATCATCCATCATCTTGTGGACGCCCGATCCGTTCGGCGAACACCCCCTGCCGCGAACAACAATTGGCCCGTGCTTATGCTCGCAGCATAGCACCTCAAACAACACATCAAAATCTAGAAGACAGGAGTTCGCCTATGCGCGAAGCGATGCAACTCGTCCCTATGGTCATCGAGCAATCCAGCCGTGGCGAACGCTCTTTCGACATCTATTCCGTACGCCTCCGAAGAGGGCCGTCTTGCGCTGATTGAGAGGCCGTAGCTGACTGTCAGTATGGATATCCTTACTGACAGTCATCCCGTGAGCCGCCTGGAGATCGTCGAGACGGGTCGGCGTCGACGCTGGTCTGATGCGGAAAAGCTGCGGATCGTCGAGGAGAGCTTCTCCGGTCCGCGATTGGCATCGGCGACGGCGCGGCGTCATGGGCTTTCGAACCAGCAGCTGTTCGCGTGGCGTAAGGCGTATCGGGCAGGCTGCCTTGGCGAGGCCGGAGGATTGGTGCCGGCGGTGATTATCGCTGAGCGACCAACAACGCGTTCGGGTTCGGGCGGTGGCCGGATCGAGCTCGTGACCGCGAACGGGCGGCGCCTGATCGTGGATCGCGATGTCGACGTCGAGGCTCTGTTGCGGATCGTGCAAGCCCTGGAGCGGCTGGCGTGATCCCGGTTCCGACGGGCGTGAGGGTTTGGCTGGCGACGGGCTACACGGATATGCGCCGGGGCTTCCCGGGCCTGTCGCTTCAGGTGCAGGAGGTGCTTCGCCGGGATCCGCTGAGCGGGCATCTCTTCTGCTTCCGGGGGCGTCGGGGCGATCTTTTGAAGGTGATTTGGCATGATGGCCAGGGCGCCTGCCTGTTCACGAAGAAGCTGGAACGCGGGAGGTTCCTCTGGCCGTCGCCGGCGGACGGGGCGGTAACGATCTCGACGGCGCAGATGGGTTATCTTTTGTCCGGTATCGACTGGCGAAATCCGCAGGAAACCTGGCGCCCGACGCGGGTCGGCTAGCATTTAGCTTTTGAAATCGCAGGCGAAATCTGATTCACTTGCTTCGTGATGGTGACGCCGGACGATCTTCCTTCGGACCTCGCGAGTGCCCTGGCGGCGCTGCGGTCCGAGCGCGAGGCGCGGCTGCAAGCCGAGGCGGCAGCCGCCAGCGCGCGGGCGAAACTCTCGGACACCGAGGCGCTGATCGCGCATCTGCAACTGATGATCGAGAAGCTGAAGCGCGAGAAATACGGCCAGCGCTCCGAACGCACGGCGCGGCTGATCGAGCAGATGGAACTTCAGCTCGAAGATCTCGTGGCCGCAGCCAGTGAAGATGAGCTCGCTGCGGCCGCCGCGGCGACGAAGAGCGGGAACGTGCGCGCCTTCACGCGTCAGCGGCCGGTCCGTAAACCCTGGCCGGAGGATATCGAGCGCGGGCGTGTCGTCATCGATCCTCCCACTGCCTGTGCTTGCTGCGGCAGCTCGCGGCTGTCGAAGCTGGGCGAGGACGTGACCGAGACGCTGGAGGAGATCCCGCGGCGCTTCAAGGTGATCGAGACGGTGCGCGAAAAGTTCAGCTGCCGCGATTGCGGGAAGGTCAGCCAGGCGCCGGCGCCGTTCCATGCGACGCCGCGCGGCTTCATCGGGCCCCAACTGCTGGCGACGATCCTCTTCGACAAGTTCGGCATGCACGCTCCCCTCAACCGCCAGAGCGCGCGCTTCAAGGCCGAGGGGGTCGACCTGCCGCTGTCGACGCTGGCCGACCAGGTCGGCCATGGAACCTTCGCCCTGAAGCCAGTCTTCGACCTGATCGAGGCGCATGTGCTCGCGGCCGAGCGCCTTCATGGCGATGACACGACGGTCCCGATCCTGGCGAAGGGTAAATGCGCGACCGGGCGGATCTGGAGCTATGTGCGTGATGATGGGCCCTTCGCCGGACCCGCACCGCCGGCGGTGGTCTATTACGCCTCGGGCGACCGGCGCGGCGAGCACCCGCAGAAGCATCTGGCGGGGTTCGCCGGCATCCTCCAATGCGATTGTTATGGCGGCTTCGAGCCGTTGTTCGACCCACAGCGGAAGGACCAACCCATCACGCCGGCGTTTTGCTTCGCCCATGCCCGGCGCGGCTTCTTTGAGCTGGCCGACATCGCGAAGAAGGCCCGCGACGGCGTAAAGGGCAAGCCGGTCTCCCCGATCGCCCTGGAGGCGGTCCGGCGCCTCGACGCGCTGTTCGAGATCGAGCGCGCCATCAACGGCTGCAGTGCCGAGGAGCGGCGGGCCGTACGCCAGGAGAAGAGCAAGCCGCTTCTCGACGGCATGCAGGACTGGCTGCTGCGCGAGCGCGAAACTCTCTCGCGCTCCGCCGAGGTCCTGAAGCCGATGAACTACATGCTCCGGCGCTGGGCCGACTTCGCCCGCTTCGTCGACGACGGCAGGATCTGTCTCTCCAACAATGCCGCGGAGAGAGCGCTACGCGGCATCGCCCTGGGTCGGCGCAACTGGACCTTCGCCGGTTCGCAGCGCGGCGCCGATCGCGCCGCCGTCATGCTCACGCTCATCACCACGGCCCGCCTCAACGACGTCGACCCAAAGGCCTGGCTGGCCGACGTCCTGGCCCGCATCGCCGATCTGCCGGCATCACGTCTGCACGAACTGCTGCCCTGGGAGTGGAAGCACCTGCGCCAGGCCGACACGATCGTCGATCAGCAAGCCGCCTGAACTCCTGAACTTCAACCAACCTCATCATAGAGCCCGCTACGCTCGCGCGAAGGCTTCGATCACGCGGCCTTCCTCGTATGCGTACTCTATTCCCGCCTTCTGCGCGAGAGGATCATTTTCCTGAACGGTGAGGTCAACGACACCGTTTCCGCGCTCGTCTGCGCGCAGCTACTGTTTCTGGAAGCCGAGAATCCCAAGAAGCCAATTCAGCTATACATCAATTCTCCCGGTGGCGTCGTTACCAGCGGGCTCGCCATGTATGACACCATGCGATACATCCGCGCTCCGGTGCATACTCTTTGTATGGGGACGGCCCGCTCGATGGGGTCATTCCTGCTGATGGCCGGCGAACCCGGCGAACGCGCGGCATTGCCGAACGCCAGCATCCTGATTCACCAACCATCAGGCGGATTCCAAGGGCAGGCGTCGGATATGCTGATCCATGCCGAGGAGATCCTGAAAACCAAGCAGCGCATGACCCGGCTCTACGCGGAGCATTGCAAACGCAGTTATGAAGAGTTCGAACAAGCCATGGACCGCGACCGCTTCATGACGGTGGAAGAAGCGTTGGAATGGGGTTTGATCGATCGCGTCTTGACGGAGCGCGAAACCGGCGCGGCCTCGGAAGTTGCTGGATGAGTTAGCGCCAATTGGATGAGGACTGTCACTTCGCTCTAAGCTCTCAAATTTTCAGCAACGAAGTCGGCCCGCTGCTCGATTCCCACCAGCGGCAGCTCGACTATCTGATAGCCAAGCCTGCCATAAGTCTCAGCCATGACCATACCGGTCGCCTCGGCCTCTTGCCTGTCCTGTTTGCGCTCAGTGTCTTGCGTGAAGATGGCATCCCAATACGGGGCGAGAAAAACCCGCTTGTTGTAAGGGTAGGTTTTGGCCGCCGTCTCGAAATGAGCAGGCACAGGCAGGCCGCAGAGTGTGAGATAACCAACAACATCCGGCATACCACGGTCCATCAAGACAAGCGCGTCACTTGCAAGTGCCTCCTGATAAGAACGCAGTTCCCAGCCCAACATGAGTTCGGCGAAGAGTGCGCGATCCGCCCAAGGCAAAGCTTTACCGCCGATCCTGATCTGGTCTCGAATGATCGCCCTGCCGGCCTCGGGCATGGTGCGGAAGCCGCGCTGGGCCATGGCATCGATCAGACTGCTTTTGCCGGAACCGGGGCCACCGGTTACGACGATCATGTGTTCAGTATTTGCCATCAGATTCCATCCGCATTTAACGTGATTATCTTGAATTCGAGGAATGAAGCGTAGCCGGGATCGTCATCCGTTCCGACTGGCGCTGCGGAGTGTTTCGATGCCGATTTAGCGAACAGCAGCTGGCTCTACGTCACAAAGATTGGATAGAGCGAGACAACCAGCAGCGCTGCCATGGTGAGATTGAAGGCGCGCAGCTTCGCAGGCTCCGTAAGAAGCCGGCGGAGGCCAACACCGAACGCCGCCCAGATGCCGACGCAGGGTGCGTTGATCGCTGCCATCAGCAGTGCAGCTGCGGCGACGGACGACAACGAGGGAGAGCCCGGAAGATAGGTGGCGACGGCACCGAGCGCCATGACCCATGCCTTGGGGTTGACCCATTGGAACGCAGCAGCGCCAATGAAGCCCAAGGGTCTGGCAGCCGATCTTTCTGCATTCTCCGGTGCTGCGGCCCCGGCGATCTTCCATGCCAGATACAGAAGATAGGCGCCGCCAACCCATCGCAGGATGGTGTTGAGCATGGGATACGCCTCGAAAATCACTCCAAGGCCCATCCCCATGATGACGATCATCGCGGCGAAACCAATGCTGATGCCCGCAATATGTGGCAATGTCCGCCGAATGCCGAAATTAACACCGGATGCCAGCACCATCATGTTGTTCGGTCCGGGCGTGACCGATGTTACGGCTGTATAGAGACACAGCGCCAGAAATGCTTGCAACCCGGACAAGTCGGGCGAGGTTAGCTGTGAAACATCTGTCATGACTTGACGCGATCCGCGACATCAAAGGGAAGTTTTTGGCGCGACTGGCACCAATGCTTCGACCGGCCGCCATCCCCCATTTTCATAATCCGCTTCATTGTTGAGGCTTCAGAAATCGGCCAACCATTGTCGTGACCAGTTTGCGGCTCTCCTCGAAGTCAAGGTCCGCTGTCATCAACGGCAGCATCGGCGCGGCATCAAGGACCGCCACCAGAACCGCGCTGGTGTGCTTAGGGTCAAGGCCGGAATCGACTTCGCCACGCGCCTGACCTGCGGTCAGCGCTTCTGCCAGCAATGTTCGAACACCATCAGTGTTCTGTTTGAGGATGGCCCTGATTCTTTCGTTACGCCCCGCTTCTGCCAGCAACTCGAACAGAATGCGGCAATGACCGAGATCGTCCCACCCCTTCATGCTCCACAATTCCGATAGCAGAACAGTCGCCGTCTGTTCGTCCTCGGGGTGGCCGCTGAAATGGCTGTGGAGACTGGCAAGGTAATCATCCGCCATCTGCTCAATGATAGCGTCCTTGCTGGGGAAGTAGTGATAGAGGTGGCCGGGGCTCATCGCCGCTTCTTTGCAGATCATCGAAATCGACGCGCCCTGCAGACCATGGCGCAGGAAGCACCTATGCGCCGCTGCGAGAATCTCCTGCCTTCTGCCTTCATGCTGCTCGGGAACGCGCTTGCGGACCATGGGGCCTCCATAAACATAGAATGATCGCTCTAATATAGCTTGACCACACGTCGATCATAACTAGAGTGAGCATTCAATCTATGTCGGAACGGCTGGTTGGTCCAGTCCTATGCTGCCTCAGCCGGTCCGATTTCCAAGATGCGAGGCCACATGAACAGACCCCTTCCGATCATAGCGACCAGCCTGGCTTGGCTGCTGGCAGCTTTCTTTCTCTTCGGCGCTTACGGCAACATCTTCATCTCAGAGGAAAATGCGGCGGCCTATGTGGCTTGGGGTTACCCCGACTGGTTCCACTACATCACCGCCATTCTCGAACTGGCGGCTGGGCTGATGCTGATCCGCGCTGGCTCGCGGCCCTATGGAGCCGGCCTTGGCGCGCTCGTGATGGCCGCTGCTTCCCTCACGACACTGCTGAACGCTGATTACGGCCATGCGGTCGCTCCCAGCATTGTCCTGCTCGTCTCGCTAGTCGTGTTGGGGCTGTCCTTGGCCGTCCGGCGCGCAGCCAACTGAACTTCCCCCTTTCGGAGAATCCCCGATGAATAGCTCACCAACCCCGGCCGGTTCGGCCGATCCCGCAAATGCGCCTGCGGCGCATCTGGACGGATGGTCCGATCTTCTGTCCGGCCGCCACCTCGCCATTGTTCTGGTCATGGCAAGCGGCGTGCTGCTCTATGCCATGAACCTCTATTTCACCGCCGCACTGATGCCCTCCATCGTCGCGGATATTGGCGGGCAGCAATATTATGCGTGGGTGACGACTGCGTTCGTTATCTCGGCAATCGTAGCCTCGCTGTTCGTCAGCCGCATTCTCGACTGGAAGGGGCCGGCGCTTGCCTATGTTACGGCGTTCGTCGTCTTCGCTCTCGGCGCAGCGGCCAATGCCGCCAGCCCAACGATGGAACCGCTGATCGTCGGTCGCGTCGTGCAAGGACTTGGCGGCGGTTTGCTGGCAGGACTCGGCTATGCGGTAATTCGTGCAGCACTTCCCGAACGCCATTGGGCGCGGGCAACCGGCGTCGTGTCGGCCATGTGGGGCTTGGGGACGCTGTTCGGGCCGGCGCTTGGCGGCGTGTTCGCAGAACTGGGCCTCTGGCGCTGGTCCTACGGTGCGCTGGCGGTCGTTTCGCTGCTGTTCGGAATCATCGCTCAACGCGCGTTCGGCCGCATGGCTGGATCGGGGCATCGTTCACCTGTTCCCGTCGCCTCCCTCATTCCGCTTGTGCTTGCGACCATCGCTATCAGCCTCAGCGCCATCGTGCCGATAGGCTGGCCAACGCTGGCAATGGTCGGAATTGGCATCGTGCTGCTCTGGCTCTTCGTCGTCGTGGAGCGGCGAGCAAAAGAGACCATCCTTCCGCACATCACCTATCGGCGTGGCAACTCCCTGAAATGGGTCTATCTCACGGTCGCTGCCCTGAGCGCGGGCGTGATGGTGGAGAACTTCATCCCCCTGTTTGGTCAGCAACTGGCGGGCCTTTCGCCGCTGATCGCCGGTTTCCTTGGCGCAGTTCTTTCGCTGGCATGGGTCATCGCCCAGCTCTTCATTGTTTCGGTCAAGAGTGAGAGCGGCCGCCGCCGCGCCATCCGCGTCGGCCCACTGCTGTTGACGGCTGGGCTGATCGCTTATGGACTTCTACAAGTGTTCGGTGCCGATATCGGGATGGTGCTGATTTGGGCGGCTGTCCTCGCGCTTGCCGGCGTCGGCATCGGACTGGCGTGGCCGCTGCTCGGTGTTGCAGCGATGAGCAGCACACATGATCCCGCCGAAGGAGGCAAGGCTGCTGCTGCGATCACCATCACACAGCTTATTGCTTTCTCGATCACTTCCGCACTCGCTGGCACGCTGATGGCGGCAGGCGGGGAATCTGCGGTGGATTCCGCACGCTATGTTACGCTCGGCATCGCGCTTCTTACCCTGTTGGGCATCTTCGCCGCTGGCGTGGCAACGAGAAAGTAGCCAGCCACCATGCGACGGCGGCGTCTGAAAGATGGTCCAAGGCTACGAGATCGGCACGGTGGCGTCGTCGCTGGGATTTGAAAGGCAGGCTTCTCTCACCGCCATGTTCAAGCGCTGGCTCGGGACGACGCCGACGGCTTATCGACGATCATGGGGTTGAGGCGACGCCGGCGGCAGGCTCGTTACAATATCCTCTCCAGGGGGATAGGATATCTGGATGAGCGAACAATCCGATGCCCACAGATCCCACGCCGCGATCACAATGCGCCTCAAGCGTGCGGACGGCCATTTGCGCGGGATCGTCGAGATGATCGAAGCTGGTCGGCCATGCCTCGATATCGCGCAGCAGCTTCACGCGGTCGAAAAGGCCATCGCACAAGCCAAGCGGACGCTGATTCAGAACCACCTCGACCACTGTCTCGACGACGTGGTCGGGCCGCTTGTTAAGGACGATCGTCGTTCGATCGACGAATTCAAGGAAATAACCAAGTACTTGTGAGGTTCCTATGTTGCAGGTTCTTGGAAACCGCACCTATCGCCACCTCTTCCCGGCACAGGTTATCGCGCTTATCGGAACAGGGCTTGCCACGATCGCGCTGGGGCTATTGGCCTATGATCTCGCCGGTCCCGATGCGGATGCGGTGCTGGGAACGGCGCTCGCCATCAAGATGGTCGCCTATGTGGGGGTGGCCCCTATCGCAGCGACCTTCGCGGAGCGCCTGGGCGCCGCGTTTGGCCTCCCGATCACCTTCGTTGCGCTGGGGCTGCTGGCCGCCGCCGCCGTATCGGCCGCTGCGGTCCTCTGGCCCGCGGCCGATCCCGACGAACTCGACCATATGCATGACACGCTCGAGGCGAGCCATCCGCATCTGTCCGATGCGGCTGCCGCCGATGGCGGATATCGGCACCGCCATGCCTTCGTCATCGACCGCCATCATACAAGATGGCCGGCTTCGCCGCGCGATCGCGGGGCCGGTGCTTGAGCACACTGGCGGCCTGCTTGGGCCTGTTCCTCACCGCCTTCTTTGCTGCCACCCTGCTGCCGATGCAGTCGGAAGCCGCGCTGATCGGGCTGCTGCTGGCCGATTCTTTCGCGGCCTGGGCATTGGTCGCCGCAGCGAGCCTTGGCAACGTGGCCGGCTCGGTCGTCAACTGGATCATCGGCGCGGCGTCGAGTGTTTCCGTAACCGGCGCTGGTTCCCGGTGTCGGAAGCCGGTCTCCAGCGGGCGTGGCGTTGGTATCGCCGCTATGGGAAATGGTCGTTGCTGCTAAGCTGGATGCCGGTCATCGGCGATCCGCTAACCCTCGCGGCCGGGATCATGAAGGAGCCGCTACCCGTCTTTCTCCTCCTAGTTGGCGTCGCCAAGCTCGGGCGATATCTGGTTCTGGCGGCGGCGACGGCGTGCGTGATGTAGAGTCTTTATCGCCGCCGCTACACTAGAGACGATTTCGAATGCTCGTCATCTTGTCGATCTCCTCACGCTGAGCTGCCATGATTTCGTCGCACAGCGTTTTCAGTTCCGAGTCGGCAAGCTTCGCCTCGCGGCACATCAGGATCGCGCCGGAATGGTGCGGGATCATCGAATCGATGAACTGGCGATCATCGATCAGGGTCTGGCTCCGCGTCGCCCAGAAGGAACCGGCGGTCAGCAGCGCGAAGACGACGTAAAGGGCGATATTCGCGCTCCGGTTCGGGAACATGCCCGGCATTGTCGCCAGCATGAAGATGCCCATCGGCGCCCACATGGTTATCGCCATGTAAAGCATGTTCAGATTATTCCGGAAGTCGCCCCAGCCGTCGATCATCGAAAACATCACGACATACATCACAATGAGGCAGAGGATCATGTTGATCCAGAACATCAGATAGGGACGGCCATGGGAGCCCCTCGAATGCCCGCCATGAGACGTGTGGTCGCTCGCCATTTGATCGTCCTTTCGCGGTTGTCAGTGTCCAATGCCCATCGGCTTGAAGATCATCCAGACCGCCATGCCGATCATCATGAGGTTCTCGGTGAGCGACACGAAGCCGAGCGGCACGTTGCTGTCGCCTCCGACGCAGGCGCATTTCAGCTCGCGCTTGTCGATATAGACCGCCTTGAACACTGAGACCGCGCCGATGCCGCCGATGAACAGCGCGACGGGGATCGACACCCACATCAGGGCGCCAGCCATCATCAGGACGCCGGCGAGCGCCTCCGCGAAGGGATAGATGTAGGCATATCGGACCCACCGCTGCGCCAGAAGGTCGTAGTTCAGGAACATGGTCGCGAAGCCTTCCACGTCCTTCAGCTTCTGAAGGGCAAGAAGACACATCGCGATGGCGATGAACCATTCGGCCGCCTGGACCGTCGCGAGGTTGCCGAACGCCGCCCAGCTCGCGGCCAACGCCATCAGCGCTGCCATCGCGAACAGCGCGATCACCGGCTTGTAGGTGACGGTGTCCTTGTCCTTGACCTTGCCGCCGAAGAACCGGACGAGATCATCGTAGCCGCCGATCCGCTTGCCGCCTATGAAGGTCTGTGGCGTTGACTGAACATTGTGCTTTGCTTTGAAAGCATCCGTCTCGGCGCGAGTCGTCAGATGGTGATCATCGACCTCGTAGCCTTCGCGCTTGAGCAGATCGAGCGCCTTCAGCCCGTAGGGACACGTATGGTTTTCCATCACCATTCGATGAAGTTCGGCGCGTTTGGCAGCATGGGTCGCCATTGTCTGATCCCTTCGATCTATAGTTTCGCCTTTGCGAACACCTCGACCAGCTCGTTGAACTTTGCTCTTTGCAGGTCGCCATCGCCCGAGGCGATCGCCTCCTCGACGCAGCAGGCGGCATGCGATCGCAGCACCTGGTTCTCCACCTTCGAGAGGGCGGCCTTGACCGCGTGGATCTGGTTGAGAATGTCGATGCAGTATCGCTCGTCCTCCACCATCTGACCGACGCCGCGAACCTGGCCGGCGATCCGGTTGAGTGACGCAATGATCTGCTTCGAGTTTTTATTGCACATCCAGCTACCCCTACCCGGTATGGGTATATATACGTTTCAGGAAAGGTTTCGTTCCCGCAAAACCCAAAAGTTTTGCCGGCATGTCAACGTCGAAGCAAATAATTGTGGGAGTTCCCATGGACGATACTGCAACTGTCCGGCGCAACATCACCGTGCTGACCGCCGCTCAGGCGCTCGGCGGATCGAGCGCGCCAATCGTCATGTCGCTCGGCGGCCTGGTCGGCCAGCAGCTCGCCGACAACCCCGCATGGGTGACGCTGCCGGTCAGCCTGTTCGGCGTCGGCCTGGCGATCGGCACGCTGCCCGCCGCGTTCGTCATGCGCGCTTGGGGACGCCGGAGCGGTTACTTGTTCGGCGCCTTCTTCGGCCTCGCGGCGGGTCTCATCGCAGCACTTGGTATCTTTGTGGCATCGTTTCTGCTGTTCTGCGTTGGCTGCTTTACCGCCGGTCTCTACGGCTCCTACGTTCAAAGCTATCGCTTCGCCGCCGCCGACGCTGCCGAAGGCGCGTTGAAGGCACGCGCAATCTCCTGGGTGATGGTCGGCGGACTGATCGCGGCTGTCATCGGTCCCCAGCTCGTCATCTGGACACGCGATTCCTTCCCCGGCACGCCCTATGTCGGCAGCTTTCTCAGCCAGGCGGCGCTTCCGCTGTTGTCCATCCCGATTCTGTTGATGCTACGCACGCCGCAATCTGGTTCGCAATCCGAGTCCGAAAGCTCCGGCCGTTCCCTGATTCAGATCCTGATGATGCCCCGCTACATGCTCGCCGTCGCAGCCGGCGTCGTCTCCTACGGCCTCATGGCTTTCGTCATGACGGCGGCTCCGATCGCGATGGTCAACACCGGCCATTCGGTCAACAGTGCAGCACTCGGAATCCAGTGGCATCTACTGGCGATGTTCGCGCCAAGTTTCGTCACCGGCCGTCTCATGACACGCTTCGGCAAGGAGCGGGTCACCGCTGCGGGGATGCTGCTCATCGCCGTCTCGGCCGTGGTCGCACTGGCCGGGCTTGAGCTGATCAATTTCTGGGGATCTCTCGCCATCATGGGGCTCGGCTGGAATTTCAGCTTCATCGGCGCGACGGCTATGGTCACGGACTGCCATACGCCGGGCGAGCGCGCCAAGGCGCAGGGCGCGAACGACTTCATGGTCTTCGGCACGACCGCCGCCGTATCGTTTCTGGCTGGCAGCGTCCTGCACAACTCGGGCTGGGCGGCGATCAACTGGCTGTTGTTTCCGCCGGTCGCCTTGATCCTCGTGCCGCTGCTCTGGCAGGCGGCGCGCAAACCCCAAGCCTGAAACGACAAGTCCCCGCCATATCTGGCAGGGACGAAAACATCAGGCCGCTTCGGTTAGGCGAACGGGCCGAGTGTTACTCTACTGCACGGAACGAGTAATCGCACCGCTGCGCGGCTGGACCGTGAGGTCCTCATCGTCCTGATCGGTTTCCAGACGCTGGAGGATCGGGCAATGCGGGCGATGGTCGCCCGTGCAGGCTTTCACCAGCATCGTGAGCGTGTGCGCCATGTCCTGCAAGTCCGCGATCTTCTTCTCCAGCGCGTCGATGTGGCCCTGCGCCAGACGCTTGACCTCCGCGCTCTGCCGCGACTCGTCGCGCCAGAGGCCGAGGAGATCGCCGATCTCGGCCACCGAGAAGCCGAGATCACGCGCGCGCCGGATGAAGCGCAGCATGTGAACGTCCGTGTCCGAATAGTCGCGATAGCCGGAAGACGTCCGATCGGCGGCCGGAATGAGGCCGGTATGTTCGTAGTAGCGGATCATCTTGGCCGAGACGCCGGACGCTTTCGAAGCTTGTCCGATATTCATGCGTTTTCTCCCGTAAGGTACGACAGCCGACCCCGAATATAGGGTCGGCTGCTTCGGTTCATTAGGTTGGGACCTTGAAGGTCTTGAGCCGCAACGCATTGCCGAGCACGAAGACGCTCGACAGGGCCATGGCGCCGGCGGCGAAGACCGGCGACAGCAGGATGCCGTAGGCCGGATAGAGCGCGCCGGCGGCGACCGGGATCAGGGCCGTGTTGTAGGCGAAGGCCCAGAACAGGTTCTGCCGGATGTTTCCAATCGTCGCCTTCGACAGTGCGATGGCGTTCGGCACCCCGGTCAGGCTGCCCGACATCAGCACCACGTCCGCCGCCTCGATGGCGATATCCGTGCCGGTGCCGATGGCGAGGCCCACATCCGCCTCGGCGAGCGCCGGAGCGTCGTTGATGCCGTCGCCGACGAAGGCGACCTTACCGTGCTCGGCCTTGAGGCGACGGATCGCCTCGACCTTGCCGTCCGGCAGCACTTCCGCCACCACCTCGTCGATGCCGAGACGCGCGGCGATGGCCTTGGCCGTCCGCCGGTTGTCGCCGGTGATCATCGCGACTTTCAGCCCGAGATCGTGCAGCGCCTTGATCGCGGCCGGCGTCGTCGCCTTGATCGGGTCGGCCACGGCAATGATCGTCGCGAGCCTGCCCTCGATCGCGGCATAGAGCGGCGACTTGCCCTCGTTGCCGAGCCGTTCGGCCACGACGGCGAAGCCCGCCACGTCATGGCCAAGCTCGACCATGTAGCGGTCCGCGCCGATCTCGATACGCTTGCCGTCGACCACGGCCTTCACGCCGAAGCCGGTTACCGATTCGAAACCAGACACGGCGGGAAGCGCGATGCCTTCCGCCTCGGCCGCTTCCACGATGGCGCGGGCGATCGGGTGTTCTGACTTGGCTTCGACGGCCGCGATTAGACCCAGCACGGTCGCACGGTCAAAGCCGGCGGCCAGTTCGAGGTCGGTCAGGGCGGGCTTGCCCTCGGTCAGCGTGCCGGTCTTGTCGACGGCCACGACCCTGGCGTCCTTCAGCAGTTGCAGCGCTTCACCCTTGCGGAAGAGTACGCCCAGCTCCGCGCCCCGGCCGGTGCCGACCATGATCGAGGTCGGCGTAGCCAGACCCATGGCGCAGGGGCAGGCGATGATCAGCACGGCGACCGCATTGACCAGCGCGAAGGTGAGCGCCGGCGACGGCCCGAAATAGAGCCATGCCGCGAAGGTCAGAGCCGCGACGGCGAAGACAGCCGGCACGAAATACATCGTCACCTTGTCGACCAGCGCTTGGATCGGCAGCTTCGAGCCTTGTGCTTCCTCAACCATGCGGATGATCTGCGACAGCACGGTGTTGCCGCCGACCGCCGTGGCGCGGATCGCGAAGGCGCCCTTCTGGTTCACGGTGCCGGCGACGACCTCGCTACGATTCGTCTTGGAAACCGGGATCGGTTCGCCGGTGATCATGGATTCATCGACATAGCTTTCGCCCTCGATGACCTCGCCATCGACCGGGATACGGTCGCCGGGACGGACCTCCACGATGTCACCCGACAGCACGGAGTCGATCGGAAGATCGACCGTCTTGCCGTCACGGCGGACGCGCGCCGTCTTGGCCTGAAGGCCGACCAGACGCTTGATCGCTTCCGAGGTACGCCCCTTGGCGCGGGCTTCGAGCAGCCGGCCGAGCAGGATCAGCGTGACGATGACCGCGGCGGCTTCATAATAGACGTTGATCGTCCCTGCGGGCAGGAAGCCCGGCGCGAAGGTCGCGACCAGCGAATAGCCGTAAGCCGCGAGCGAGCCGACTGCCACCAGCGAGTTCATGTCCGGCGCCAGACGCCAGAGGGCGGGAAGCCCCTTGTCATAGAAGCGGATGCCCGGCACGAACAGCACCAGCGTCGTCAGCACGAACTGGAGATACCAACTGTTCGTCATGCCGATGGTGGATTCGATCACGCCATGCACGCCCGGAATGAGGTGCGAGCCCATTTCCAAAAGGAAGACCGGAGCGGTCAGCACCGCCGCGATGGTGAAGTCGCGGGTCAGCTCGCGGCGTTCGGCTTCCTTCTTCTCTGCGCGGTCATTCGTCTCGGCCTGGCTCGATCCGGTTGCCGCCGAGATGACCTTGGCGTCGTAGCCCGCATTCTCGATGGCCGCAATCACGGCTGCCGTGTCTGCGGTTCCCTGGATCGTGGCCTTCTCGGTCGCGAGGTTGACGACGGCGCTGGTGACGCCCGGCACGGCCTTCAGGGCCTTCTCGACACGACCCACGCAGGAGGCGCAGGTCATGCCCTCGATCGCGACTTCAAGCGAGGCGGCCGCTTGTGCGGCAGGGCTCTCCGAAACCTCATAGCCGACATCCTCGATGGCCTTGACGAGCGTAGCGCGATCGACGGGAGCATTCGTCGTGATGCTTGCCTTTTCGGTCGCCAGGTTGACGACCGCATCGGCAACGCCGGGGACGGCCTTGAGGGCTCGTTCGACACGACCGACGCAGGAGGCGCAGGTCATGCCTTCTATTGACAGGGAAATTGCCGCGTTCCTGGTGTCCGCAGCTCGAACGGGGGCATTCATAGCCGCCTCCTTTTCTCGTTCCGAAATTCACGTTCGGACGGAAAATGAGGCTTCCAACCATGGGAAGGTCAATAGCGCATTTTCTTTTTTTGGCCCTTGACCTTACCACGGTTGGAAGCACCACCTTGGGCGACATGAGATCAAAACAAGGAGAAGTCTCATGGACCTCAAAATTGAAAACATGACCTGCGGCGGTTGCGCCAAGTCCGTCACCAAGGCGATCCAGTCGGTGGACTCCGCAGCCAAGATCGAGACGAATCCCGCCGCGCGCGCCGTCAAGGTCGAGACGACCGCCACGCCGTCCGCGATCTTGCAGGTTCTGGAAGAAGCCGGCTATCCGGCGACCTCAAACTGAACGGGAGCGAGACCATGAACAAGCTCACTCCGATCTTCATCGCAGGGGCCATCGCTATCGCCGGCGGCCTGGCATTCGCTCAAACCCAAATGAAAACGGACAACAACACGATGCAAGGTCACGACATGTCAGGCATGCAGACGCCAGGATCGGACACGCCGTCGACGAAGGCATACGAGACCGCCATGGATGCCATGATGAAGGACATGATGGTGCCCTATACCGGCGACGCCGACGTGGACTTTATGCGCGGTATGATCCCGCACCATCAGGGCGCGATCGACATGGCGAAGGTCGTGCTCCAGTACGGCAAGGACCCCGAGGTCCGCAAACTCGCCGAAGAGGTGGTCAAGGCCCAGGAGGGCGAGATCGCCATGATGAAGAAGTGGCTCGCCGACCGAGGCAAGTAACCAGTGTCGCCTGGAACCGCCGTGGTGTGTCACCAAAAAAGACGCTCGGCGGCGGACGCGGCGAGCGGGTGGGAGCGGACCACCCTGGATGAACGCAAGCCGAGGGTGCGGATGATGTTGTCTTGCACGGCGTTTTGACGGCGATGCAACGGCTGTTCATCGCTCTGCTCATGCTCCTTTCCTTCGCCAGCGTGGCGTTGACCGTTCCGGCGCTCGGTGCTCGCATGGCCAGTAACTCCCACGTAATGATTTCGGAACACGGATCGCAGCATCCGGCCGCGGATACCGCTGCCGTGCCGTGCCAGGAACATCGAATCTGCAACGGAAACAATGCCTTCTGTTATGCCCTATGCTCAGGCATGACGCACTGGCTTGCGCCTAAGTCGCCGACAAATGCCACCGCTCCTACCGCAGCGATCTGGAGCATTACCGAGATGCCGGACCTCGCCGGCATCGGCCCCGCACGCAACGAACGCCCTCCCAACGACGGTCTTGCTGAACGCAAGTGGCCTGCCTAGTCGCACGCCGATCTGAATTCAGAGGGAGCATAGTCCTCCCAGGAGACCGAAAATGAAGCTTATCTCACGCCGCAGCTTTCTCGCCGCAGGCGCTGCCACGCTATCCGCAGCAGCTCTACCGCGCTTCGCCAACGCCCAAAGCGCGATGGCCCTCAGCGCTGCAACGCGCGTGCTGGACGTCGACGGGCGCGCCGCCACAGTCTTCGGCCTTGAAGGGTCGAGCGGGCAAGGATTGGTTCTCGACCCCGGACAACGCTTTCGCGTCGACCTGGCCAATCGTCTCGATGTGCCGACCCTGATCCATTGGCACGGCCAGATCCCGCCCAACGAGCAGGACGGCGTTCCGGACGTGCCGCGCCCGATGCTGCAACCCGGAGAAACGCGCTCCTATGACTATGAGCCGCTTCCCGGCACCTACTGGATGCACGCGCATATCCCGCTTCAAGAAATGAACCTTCTCGCCGCGGCCTTGATCGTGCGCAGCGCCGAAGACGTGAAGGCCGACCGCCAGGAGGTCGTGATGTTCCTTCATGATTTCTCGTTCAAGACGCCCGAAGAGGTCATGCAGGAGATCACCGGCGGACATGGTGGCGGCCATGATATGAGCGCGATGGGAGGCCAATCCGATCCCGGCGCGTCGATGGACCATTCCGGCATGAAGATGGATATGTCCTCGATGCAGGGCATGGCCGTGGACCTGAACGACTACGATTGGGACGCCTACCTCACCAACGACCGCACCTTGTCCGATCCGCAGATCGTCAGGGTCGAGAAGGGCGGACGGATAAAGCTTCGGGTGATCAACGGCGCTTCGGCCACCGTCTTCTGGATCGATACCGGCGAGCTTTCGGCGCGCCTCGTAGCTGTCGACGGCCATGCCGTGCAACCGCTTGAGGGCAAACGGTTCGGCGTCGCCATGGGCCAGCGTCTCGATCTTGAGCTGGAGCTTGCCGGAGATGGAGCCTGGCCTGTGCTGGCGTTGCGCGAGGGCGCAAAGGAGCGCACCGGGCTGATCCTCGCAACGCCGGGCGCGACTATTCAGAAGGTTCCCGCACTCGGCGACGCGGATACGCCTGCATTCGACATCGAGCTTTCGCAAGAGCAGAGGCTGCGGGCGACGGACAATCTGCCGCCGCGTGCCGCGCAACGCACCCAGATGGTCATGCTAGGCGGCTCAATGCAGCCCTACCTCTGGACCATCGACGGCAAGGTCTGGGGAGAGCACAAGCCGATTGTCGCAACGACTGGCGAGCGCGTCGAGATCATGTTCCACAATATGTCGATGATGGGCCATCCGATGCACCTGCACGGCCACGTTTTTCAGGTCGTGGAGATCAACGGCAAGCGGTTCGAAGGCGCGCGGCGCGACACCGTCTATGTTCCTCCGATGGGCATGGTGACGGTGGCGCTCGATGCTGGCGAGGCGGCGCGCTGGATGCTGCATTGCCACCACATGCCGCACCTTCAAACTGGCATGATGACCGAGTTCAGCGTATCAGCGTGATAGGGCGCCTGCGCCGCGAGGGATCGCGGCGCAGGCTTGCTCGATAGCGCTCCCGACTATCTTCACAGCTTCGTGCGCGTGGGGGGGCGCGCACGTCGACTGCTCTCGGGAAACGCGATCAAGCAGCTCTCGCAGTTGGGCCTCGTCCACTCCGTCCGCCGACATCACAGCGCGGACAATCGGATCGGAAAGAAGCTCTGCAACGGTCGGCTTCGGGCGGCGCCCGGTATGGCTGCTCATAACTCTCGGTCTCCTTTGCCCGCTCTGGCGAGCTGCTCTCCCCCATTTCGCCCGCGACTTGCCCTCTTGCTGGCTGGCGTCCTCACGCATCCTGATCGTCAGGCGTGAAGAACACGTCAGCGTGCATGTCCTCCCTGCGCAGTCCCCGTCCGAAGGCGACCTCCATCGCTGCATCGACCATCGGCGGCGGCCCGGCGACGTAGGCTTTCCAGCCGTCGAGATCCTCCAGATCCTCGGCCACCGCCTGGGTCACGAAACCGCGCCGGTGCTGCGCTGACTCTGCCTCCGAGAGCACGGCCGAGAAGGCAAGAGTGGAGTGACGCTCGGCCATGGCCTGGAAATGCTCCACGAGATAGAGATCTCGCTCGCCGCGTGCGCCGAAGTAAACATGGATCGGCTGCTTCATGCCGTGCGCAAGAGCGGTTTCGACGATCGATTTGATCGGCGCCAGGCCGGAGCCCCCGGCGATGCAAAGAATCGGGCCGGAATGATGCTGGCGCAGGTAGGAAGAGCCCAGCGGAAATTCGAGCGCCACCCTGTCGCCAGTCTTCAGCCCAAAATGCACATGCTCCGAGGTGACGCCGCCCGGAACGCGACGAATGTGGAATTCAAGGCTGTCGTCGCCGTGACGATTGGCCATCGAATAACTGCGCGCCGGCGCTCCATCGAAGCCGACCTGCGCATACTGCCCGGCGGTAAACAGCAACGGGCTACCATCCGCGGGTGCAATCCGCACCAGCTTGATATCGTGCGTGAGATCGTCGAGGCCGGTGACAATCGCGTCCAGGCGTCGCGGCGTCTCCACGGAATCGTCGTCATCGCTGCCCAGCCAAGCGACGGCCGCATCCGTTTGCGGCATAGCGCGGCATGCGAGGATCAGGCCATCGGCCTTCTCTTCCTCGGTGAGCGCGAAGCGCGAGTGCTGGAGCAATTCCACCTCGCCCTCGATCAGGCGGGACTTGCAGGAGCCGCAGCGGCCGGAACGGCAACCGTGAGGATAGGGAATGCCGACGGCGAGCGCGGCGTCGAGGATGGTTTGGTCCTCTTGGACCTCAAGGCTGGTCCGCGCTTGCCGGATATCAACGAACTTGCTCGTCATCTGCGTCTCCTCACAGGCTCCCGGCGAGACCGAGCGCCTTGACGAGGCCCGGCTTCTGGCTCGGGAAGGTCCCGTAGAAGACTTCCGATCCGATGATGGTGATCGGAGCGACCCGGACGCCGGTCCGGGCCTTTGCCTCCTCGGCGATCTTCGGGTCGGTGAGGTCGCGTTCCTCGTAGGCGAGGCCCTGTTGGTCGAGCCAGCGTTTGAGCGCGTGGCAGTCCGGACAGGTCGGTGTGGTGTAGATGAGAATCTGGGGTTTGCTGCTCTCCGTCATCGGTCTTGCCTTTCTCTGAATTCGACACGGTTGCCCCGCCGCCAGGCCGCCCAACCGCAGGCGGATTTGGCAGGATTGTCGTCAGCGTGCGGCTTCCAGCGCTTGTAAGGTCAAGACTGTTCGTGCGCGGAAAAGGAAAATTCGAGATATGACGCAGGGGCAGAGAAGGACTGCGCCAACTGTCCCGCCGATCGACAGCGACCGTGTTTCGCATTGTGATTGCGCGCCCATCCGGTAAACTGGGCGAGACCAATCAAACACGGACAGCTCTTGGCGATCAAATGCCGGCAGGTTCCGTCCCGAACTCAGGTAAAGCACGCAGATGACTGCTCTCAAGAAGACAAACGCCACGAAGCCAGACGATCGTGCGACCCCCGAGCATATGGAGGTTGAAGGTCACCTCCTGCTCCCTTCACTCTCGCAGAACGAGATCACGATCCTCGCGGAAACGTTTCGCCTGCTCGGCGATCCCTCACGGTTGAAGATCCTGCTGAGCTGTGTACCGGCGCCCATTTCGGTGGGCGATATCGCCGAGCGGCTCGACCTGTCCGTGACCCTCGTCAGCCACCATCTACGCCTGCTGCGCGGCGCGCGTCTCGTCAAGGGCGATCGCCAAGGCAAGCAGATCTTCTACGCGATCGCCGACCAGCACGTCAGCCATGTTCTTCAGGATATGGCGACGCATATTTCAGAGGATCATGCGGACGACTGATCCGCCTGGAGAAGAGCATAATTTTACCACTAACACTTGAATAGCTGTTCAAGTGTGTTATTGACTCCTTCCGAAGCCGCGCAGGGCGTGTGAGCACGCGCGCCCGCTACGGCGGCCGGAAAGGAGATCGGAATGACAACTGGACTTTCAACGCCGGACGCTGGTGAACGGCTCGGCTTTCGTGTCGACGGCATGGATTGCGCAAGCTGCGTCGGCAAGATCGAGACGGCCTTGGGCCGTCTGGGGGGTATCTCCGACGTTGCCGTCAACTTCGCGACCGAGACATTGCTGCTCTCACGCGATGCCACGAGCAAAACGACGTCGAAGGATATCGCCAAGAAGATTCGCTCGCTTGGGTTCGACGTGACCGAGCTGCCGTCTTCTGCGATTCCCGCCGCGCCTGAGCAGCGCTCCGACGCCCATGCTGGTCATGATCACAACGGCTGCGCCGGCGATCACGATCACGGTCACGCAAGCCACGACGATCACAGCGGCTGCGGCGGCCACGATCACAAGCACGACCATGGTCATGACGGTCACGGTCACGATCACGCTCACCATGACCACGACCACGCTCATCACGATCATGATCACGGCCACGGTGGTTGCTCTGGACATGATCACGCGGGCCTTGCGCCAACTCCCCGCGCCGCACCGGCCTCTCCGCCCAATGTCTCCATGCGCGTCGAGGGGATGGATTGCGCAAGCTGCGTCGGCAAGATCGAGGTCGCCTTGGCACGGATGCCAGACGTCTCCGACGTGCGCGTGAACTTCACGACCGAAACGCTTGAACTGACGCTCGCTGCCGGCGCGATCACCAAGGTCGCCGACATCGAAAAGACGATCAAGAGCCTCGGCTTCGGTGTGTCTAACACACGCGAGCTTTCGGCTTCGTCGGATGCGGCCATCGACGTCGCGCCAGCGCCAGCGATGCCCAATCAGCGCTGGTGGCAGACCCGCAAGGGGAAGCATGTCATTGGGCTCGGTCTGCTGATGGGCTCGGCGTACGCCATTGCCCAATTCTTCCCCCTTTATGCGGAATGGATCTTTGCCGCCGCCGTCGTCGCGGGCGTCATTCCTTTCGCTCGCAAGGCATTCGCGCTCGCGACCTCTGGATCTCCGTTCTCTATCGAGACGTTGATGGTCGTCGCCTCGATAGGCGCCCTCGTGATCGGCGAGGCTGAAGAGGCGGCTGCGGTCGTATTCCTGTTCGCGGTCGGGGAATTGCTCGAAAGCGTCGCGGCCGGGAGGGCGCGCGCCGGCATAAAGGCCCTTGCATCGCTCGTGCCGAAGACGGCCGTCCTGCTCGATCCGAATGGCGGGCAGCGCAGCGTCCCGGCCACGTCCTTGCGTGTCAGCGATCTAGTTCTGGTGCGGCCCGGCGACCGCGTGCCGGCGGACGGGCAAATCATACAGGGCGCTTCCAGCCTAGACGAGTCGCCTATCACCGGCGAATCCGTGCCGCGCTCGAAGGCCAAGGGAGACAGCATTTTCGCCGGCTCCATCAATGTCGATGGCGTTCTTCAGGTCCGCGTTGAAAAGACGGCTTCCGACAACACGATCTCGCGCATCATCCAGCTCGTCGAGCAGGCGCAGTCCGCCAAGGCCCCGACCGCGCGCTTCATTGAGAATTTTAGCTGCTACTATACCCCGGCGGTGATGCTGATCGCCGCGCTGATCGTCGTCGTCCCGCCGCTCGCGATGGGCGGTGATTGGGACACATGGATCTACCGCGGCCTCGCGCTGCTGCTGATCGCATGTCCCTGTGCGCTTGTCCTCTCGACGCCTGCTGCGATTGCCTCGGGCCTCGCCGTCGGCACGCGCCGCGGCCTCCTGATCAAGGGCGGTAATGCGCTCGAAACCATTGGCAAGGTGAGCGCCATCGCCTTCGATAAGACGGGTACGCTCACCGAGGGCAAGCCGCGCGTCACCGAAGTCTTCGCCTTTGGCAAGAACGAGGAGAGCGACGTTCTCGCTTTGGCAGCGGCGGTCGAAACAGGTTCGAGCCATCCGCTTGCGAAGGCGATCATCGGCCGTGCCGAAACCGATGGCATCGCCGTTCCCCTTGCACAGGATGCATCGGCGACGGCGGGTAAGGCCGTACATGCGACCGTTGCCGGACGTCGCCTCGCCGTCAGCTCCCCGACCCATGCCGCACAGATGGTGACGCTCGGGGTGCTTGAGCGCAGCGCCATCGAGAAGCTCGAAGATCGCGGCAATACCGTTGCCGTCCTTTTCGACGAGCAGGCGAAGGAAGTCCTCGGCCTCATCGCCCTGCGCGACGAACCGCGCCGTGACGCGCGGGAGGGTGTCGCCCAGCTCAAAGCTATGGGGGTCCGCTCCGTCATGCTAACCGGCGACAACCGGCGCACCGCCCAGGCCATTGCCAAGGGTCTCGGTATCGAGTGGAGCGCCGAGCTGCTTCCGCAGGACAAGCTCGATCTCGTCAACGAGATGAAGCGGAAGTCCAAGGTGGCCATGGTCGGCGACGGCATCAACGATGCTCCGGCACTGGCGACGGCCGACGTCGGGATCGCCATGGGCGGCGGAACCGATGTGGCGATCGAGACTGCGGACGCCGCCCTGCTCAAGAGCCGTGTCACGGACGTCGCCCATCTCGTCGCGCTGTCCCGCGCCACCATGGCGAACATCCACCAGAACGTCGTCTTCGCTCTCGCGTTGAAGGGCCTGTTCCTCGTTACCAGCGTCCTCGGCATCACCGGCCTCTGGATCGCGGTCCTTGCCGATACGGGCGCAACGGCGATCGTCACGCTGAATGCGTTGCGGCTCTTGCGCTTCAAGGGTGCGAAGTCTGCCGATGACGGTCGCGATGAGGGCATGCGTTCTCACCCTCTCGTCCCGGCCGAAAGCCACTAGTCGCTCGCACTCAAGGAGCCGCCAACCGGATCGGTCTGGCGGCTTCACACAACTGGAGCCCGTCGAGGTAACGCTGATCCATAGCGCTCATTCGGGGACGGACTCCGCTTCTTCCAAGACGTCGGCGAAGCGAGACATGCGGTTGGCCACGACATGGCTAGGCGGCAGCGTCAAGGGTCTGTTCGGAAACATCCTGCAAGGCCCTTGACCTTTCCATCGTTGGAAACCGCACCTTCGCAGAAAATGAACGTCGCCGCATCCGGCTGGCCGGGGGCGCGCGCCTTTTGAAGGTGAACGAGAATGAGTAATAAAGCCGCCGCCCTGTTTTTAGCCGGCGCCGTCATCGCCGGTGGCACGCTTGCCATCGTCTATCGCGACGAGATCGGACCCTACGCCAAAAGCGTTCTGGCGCTTGCTTCCTCGACCGCTGCGTCGGAGGCTGTCGCGCAGCCGGCACAGATGCCTGTTCCGCAGGTGCCGGTTGCCGAGGTCATCACGCGCAAGGTCGCGCCATCCGTTGAGTTTACCGGCCATCTGGAAGCGACCAAGGCTATCGAGCTGCGTCCGCGCGTCGGCGGCGCGATCGTCGCCGCCAGCGTTCCCGAAGGCGGTCTCGTGCGGCCCGGCGAGCTTCTCTTCCAGATCGATCCGCGACCGTTCGAGGTGGTCCTGAACGCGGCCAAAGCGCAGTTGCAGCAGGCAAACGTCCTGCTCGATCAGGCCGAGATCGACTTCGGGCGCACCGAGGCGCTCGCTTCGAACGGCAACGCGCCGCGCAAGGCTTTCGATGACGCGCTGGCCATGCGGCGTCAACGCCAGGCGCAAGTCGACATCGCCAAGGTTGCCGTCTCGGCCGCCGAACTCGATCTCTCCTTTGCCCGCGTCACCGCGCCGATTGCTGGGCGCATCGACCGGGTCCTCGTCACGGAAGGCAATCTCGTCACCGGCGGCAATGCAGGCGCTGCGACGCTCCTCACCACGATTGTCGCGACCGATCCGCTCTACGTCTATTTCGACATCGACGAAGCCACCTATCTCGGCTTCGTAGCCAATGCCCGCGCACCCGAGACGGGAACGGTTGCCGGCAAGCTCCCGGTGCATCTGGGCTTGATGACCGATACGGGTTTTCCGCATGCCGGCGAACTCGACTTCCTCGGCAACCGCGTGGACCGGAGCACCGGGACGATCCGCGCAAGAGCCATTGTCAAGAACCCGGACGGCAGGCTGACGCCCGGCCTGTTCGCGCGGGTCAAGCTCGTCACGGCCGAACCAGCCCAGACCGTGCTCATCGACGATCAGGCGATCGGTATCGACCAGGGGCGGCGCTACGTTCTCGCTCTCGGCGCCGACAACAAGGCGGAATACCGCCCGGTCGAAATCGGACCCATGATCGATGGCCTGCGCGTCGTCGCGGCGGGTCTCAAGCCGGCCGACAAGATCATCGTAAAAGGACTCGTCCGCCCAGGCATGCAGGTAGTTCCGCAGATGATCTCCATGGCGCCCGGCGACACCGCTACAGATGACCGGGCTGCGGCAGACTCGCAGGAGGCGCGTCAATGAATATCCCGCGCTTTTTCGTCGACCGCCCGATCTTCGCGGTCGTTCTGTCCGTCCTGATGCTGATCGCTGGCGGCCTCACGCTCCTGAAGCTCCCGCTCAGCGAATATCCCCAGGTCACGCCGCCGACGGTGCAGGTCACCGCCAGCTATCCCGGCGCAAATCCCGCCGTGATCGCCGAAACCGTCGCCGCCCCTCTGGAGCAGGCGATCAACGGCGTCGAGAATATGCTCTACATGAGTTCACAGGCGGCGACCGACGGACGCATGACCCTGACCATTGCGTTCAAGCAGGGCACCGATCCCGACATGGCGCAGATTCAGGTGCAGAACCGCGTTTCGCGCGCATTGCCCAGGCTTCCGCAGGAAGTGCAGCGCATCGGGGTCGTGACGCAGAAGACGTCCCCAGACATCCTGATGGTCGTCCATCTCGTCTCGCCCGACAATCGCTACGATCCCCTCTACCTGTCGAACTTCGCCACCTTGCAGGTACGCGACCAGCTTGCGCGCCTGTCAGGTGTGGGTGACGTACTCGTCTGGGGGGCTGGCGAGTATTCCATGCGCGTGTGGCTCGATCCGGCCAAGGTGGCCGCGAGGGGGCTGACCGCCAGCGACGTCGTTGGGGCGATTCAGGAACAGAACGTTCAGGTGGCCGCCGGCTCGGTCGGCCAGCAGCCCGAAGCCTCGGCCGCGTTTCAGGTGACGGTCAACACGCTCGGAAGGCTGTCCAGTGAGCAGCAGTTCGGCGAGATCGTCGTAAAGACAGGCACCGACGGTCAGGTCACCCGCTTGCGCGACGTTGCCCGCATCGAGCTTGGCGCAGACTCCTATGCCCTTCGTAGCCTCCTCAACGGCAAGCCGGCGCTCGCGATGCAGATCATCCAAAGCCCCGGCGCGAATGCGCTCGACGTATCGAGCGCCGTCCGCACCACCATGGCCGAACTTCAGAAGGGCTTTCCGGAAGGCATCGAATATCGGATCGCCTACGATCCAACGGTGTTCGTCAAGGCGTCTCTCGAAGCTGTGGTCATGACGCTGCTCGAAGCCGTCGTGCTGGTCGTTATCGTCGTGGTTCTGTTCCTCCAGACGTGGCGGGCGTCGATTATTCCCCTTGTCGCCGTTCCCGTCTCCTTGGTCGGCACATTTGCGCTGATGTATATGTTCGGTTTCTCGCTGAACACGTTGTCCCTCTTCGGCCTCGTTCTCTCGATCGGCATCGTGGTCGACGACGCGATCGTCGTGGTCGAGAACGTCGAGCGCCACATCGCGCTTGGGGAAACGCCGAAAGAGGCGGCGCGCAAGGCCATGGACGAGGTGACGGGGCCGATCGTAGCCATCACCTCTGTCCTGTCGGCCGTGTTCATTCCATCGGCGTTCCTCTCGGGCTTGCAGGGCGAATTCTACCGCCAGTTTGCGCTGACGATTGCGATCTCGACCATCCTGTCGGCGATCAACTCCCTCACGCTCTCTCCCGCGCTTGCTGGCGTGCTCCTGAAACCCCACCACGGCGACGTGAAGCGCGATCTCCTGACCCGCGTGATCGACTTCCTGTTCGGCTGGTTCTTCCGGCTGTTCAATCGCTTCTTCGACGGCGCTTCGACCGCCTACGTCTGGTCGGTGCGCCGTGCCGCGAGGCTCAGTGTTCTCGTCCTGCTCGTCTATGCCGGCCTGGTCGGCATGACGTGGGTCGGCTTCCAGACGGTGCCGGGCGGCTTCGTGCCGGCCCAGGACAAATACTATCTCGTCGGCATCGCCCAGCTCCCGACTGGCGCTTCGCTCGACCGCACCGAGGCCGTCGTCAAGAAAATGTCGGAGATCGCGCTGGCCGAGCCGGGCGTGGAGAGTGTCGTCGCGTTTCCAGGGCTCTCGGTCAACGGCATGGTCAACATCCCCAATGCGGCCGTCATGTTCACGATGCTCAAGCCGTTCGACGAACGAAAGGACCCGTCTCTTTCGGCCTTTGCCATCGCCGGCAAGCTCATGGGCAAGTTCAGCCAGATTCCCGATGGCTTCGCCGGCATCTTCCCGCCGCCGCCCGTTCCGGGACTTGGTTCGACCGGCGGCTTCAAGATCCAGATCGAGGATCGAGCGGGCCTCGGCTTCGAGGCGCTCGCGCAGGCTCAAGGCGCGGTCATGGGCAGAGCGATGCAGACGCCCGAGCTGGCCGGCATGCTGGCAAGTTTCCAGGTGAACGCGCCGCAGGTGCAGGTCGATATCGACAGGGTGAAAGCGAAGTCGCAAGGCGTGCCGCTCAATACCATCTTCGAGACGTTGCAGGTCAACCTCGGCTCGCTCTACGCGAACGACTTCAATCGCTTCGGCCGCACCTACCGCGTGATGGTGCAGGCGGACGCGCCGTTCCGCATGCAGCCCGAGGACATCGGCCGCCTGAAGGTCCGCAACGCGACCGGCAACATGATTCCGCTTTCGGCTCTGCTGACCATCAAGCACAGCTCAGGCCCCGATCGTGTCATGCACTATAACGGCTTCCCCTCTGCGGACATCAGCGGCAGTCCCGCGCCCGGATACTCGTTCGGGCAGGCCACCGCCGCCATGGAGCGCATCGCATCCGAAACCTTGCCAGCGGGCATGGCCTTCGAATGGACCGATCTCGCCTATCAGGAGAAGCAGGCCGGCGACACAGCGATGTATGTCTTCCCGCTGTCCGTCTTGCTCGCGTTCCTGATCCTCGCGGCGCAGTACAACAGTTGGTCGCTTCCCTTCGCGGTGCTGCTGATCGCTCCAATGGCGCTCCTCTCGGCGATCGCCGGGGTGTGGTTCACCGGCGGCGACAACAACATCTTCACGCAGATCGGCTTTGTCGTTCTGGTCGGACTTGCCGCGAAGAACGCAATCCTAATCGTCGAGTTCGCCCGAGCGAAGGAGGATGAAGGCGTCGATCCGTTGGCCGCCGTTCTCGAAGCGGCCCGCCTGCGCCTTCGGCCGATCCTGATGACGTCGCTCGCCTTCATTGCCGGCGTGATTCCGCTCGTCATCGCCACCGGAGCGGGCGCCGAAATGCGGCACGCCATGGGCATCGCCGTCTTTGCCGGCATGCTCGGCGTGACGCTATTCGGCCTGCTTCTGACGCCGATCTTCTATGTGGTCGTGCGGCGGCTCGCGATCAGGCGGAGCGCGTCGCCCCAACAGGCGACCGAAGTCCATACCTGAGCAGGCCGACACACAATTCCACGCCGGGGCGGCCCATGGCTGCTGCCGCACCCCGGCGCGGTCGGGCCGTCAGGGCCTCAGCGATCGAACACGCAGCAAATCATAAACACGCGGCTATCCGGAAGGGACTTCAAACATGGATATCGGCATCGGCGAACTCTCTCAGCTCACCGGCGTCAAAATTCCGACGATCCGCTACTACGAGCAGATTGGGTTGCTGCGCGAGCGCTTGCGGAGCAAGGGAAACCAGCGACGCTATGACCACGGCGCGGTCCATCGCCTTCTCTTCATCCGCCGCGCCCGCGATCTCGGCTTCAGCATCGAGGCGATCAAGGACCTGTTTCGACTTGCCGACGTCTCGTTCTCAAGTCCGGCCGAAGCGCTCCGCATCGCAAAGGAGCAACTCGCTGCGGTCGAGGAAAAAATCGCTCAACTGGAAACACTCGAAAAGATGATCCAGCTCGTTGCCGAAAGCGAGAATGACGGGGATCTGATCCCGCTCGATATTTTGCCCTTGAAAGACACCAGCCGCGATGGCGATGCTGAGGTGAAAACTTCAAGCAAAGGCCGCGAATCGATTCACTAGCCTCATCCCAAGGACCGACGACGTTGAGATACTATTCCCATGTGAAAAGGAGCCAGAGCTGCGTCGTGGTCGGTGCGGGACCGGCGGGCCTGATGCTCGGGCTCTTGCTGGCCCGCTCGGGCGTCGATGTTACGGTCATCGAAAAACATCAAGACTTTCTGCGCGATTTTCGCGGGGACACCATCCATCCATCGACCCTCGAAGCGATTCATGAGCTTGGCTTGCTCGATGAGCTTCTTTCTCTCCCCCATCAGAGAGCCTACCATCTCCACGCTGAGATCGCCGGCCGCAAGGCCACGATCGCCGATTTCTCCAGACTACCGACGCGCGCTAAGTTCATCGCCTTCATGCCGCAATGGGACTTCCTGAATTTTCTTGCGCGAAAGGCAGGCGAGTTTCCGCGCTTTCGGTTGATCATGTCCACTGAGGCAACTTCGCTCCGTTGGGACAATTGCCGGGTTGTCGGCCTGAATGCTCGCCAGGGCGAACGTGAACTCGCCATGGAAGCCGCTCTCGTCATCGGGGCGGACGGACGCAATTCGATCATCCGCAAGGCGGCTGGACTTGAGGTTCAGAGCTTCGGTATCGCTACCGACATTCTCTGGATGAAGATCTCCAAAAAAGCAGGCGATCCGCAGCAGGCAATGGGCCACGCCGGTCCGAGCCAAGGGCTGGTCTTGATCGATCGTGGCGTTTACTGGCAATGCGGTTATGTAATCACGAAGGGAACCGTTGATTCGCTGAAAGAGCAAGGGCTTGAGGCGCTTCGCGCCAGGATTGCCGACGTAGCACCATTGTCGGCGGATCGATTTGAAGAAATCCGTTCCTGGGATGACATCCATCTGCTCAGTGTTCGCATCGACCGTCTCAAGTCGTGGTGGAAACCCGGCGTGCTTTGCATTGGGGACGCGGCCCATGCCATGTCGCCCATTGGCGGGGTCGGTGTGAATCTCGCGATCCAGGACGCGATCGCCACCGCCAACACGCTGGCGGAGGCTCTTCGCGAGGGGCGGCTGCAAACGCGCATGCTCGAAGCCGTACAGCGCCGTCGCAACTTCCCGACCAAGGCAACCCAGAAACTGCAATTGATGATGCGCAGCCGGAAGCGTGCCGGTGAAGCGGGCAACACGCAAATTCGAAGACCTCCGCTTTTCATGCGCCTGATTGCCCAGTCACACCTACTGCCGCGGCTGACCGGCCGCCTCATTGGGATCGGCTTCCGACCGGAACATGTGCGCACGCGGCTCGTCGATTGGACGTGTTCATTGAGAGCCCCGGCTAGGTAGATGCTACGCGATGAAGCGCCGGGAAGCCATTGAGGGCGATACCCCGAAGTCTTTTACACGCGCCACCGGCTTCACTCGTCCGTTCGGCAATGGCCTTGTCGCTGGCTGGACTATTCCTTGAAGCCCATCCCGATCCTGACCACGCATTGTGCGACGGTCCAAGCCCCTTGTGTCTCGCTGCACTCCCCGCGTCCCTTTCGCAGGAGAAGGCCGTCGATGATCTGGTGAAGTCCTTCGACAGGTAGTGCGAACTTCGCGTTATCAAGAAGCGCCTTTTGCAGTGAATGAGACAATGGTGCGGGCGGTCGGACTCGAACCGACATATCCGTAAGGACGGCGGATTTTGAATCCGCTGCGTCTACCAATTCCGCCACGCCCGCACTTTGCCGCCGATCTTACTCTAGGTCTCGGCTCCTAGCCGACCCCTAGCGCCATTTCGACGGAAACCTCTCACTTCACTTCCATACCGCCAGTCCGTTGAAAACACGACGCTTTCACTTCACCGTGATTTTCTGTGGATTGGTAGACAAATCCCTTTTTGAGTCGAGCGCGTCTACCAGTTCCGCCAATGGGGCACGGTCTGGAGTCATCGCGTTTACACGATGCGTCTGCAGGCGGCAACCGGCAAATCGGGGGGAGTGGGCGATCACTTATCCGTGCGGTGCATTTACAATGACGGGCCACCTGATAGAAATCGGCGCCATTTCGTCGGCCTGTTCGCCGGCATCACTGGACGAGCATGATGACCGTATTTCCCGACCTCTCCCGCAAGGCATCCGCCGGCCTCCTTTCGCTCGGCATGGCCGCGACCGTGGGGGGCGCGCTCGCCTTTGAGCATATCGGCGGCTATATTCCCTGTGCGCTCTGCCTGTTGCAGCGCGATCCCTATTATTACGGTATCCCGGTCGCGGTTGCGGCGCTTGTTTCCGCGCTCTTCGGCGGGCCGGTCTGGCTGACGCGGCTGCTGCTTGCCGTCGCCGGCATCATGATGATCGTCGGTGCGGGCATGGGTGTCTATCATGCGGGCGTCGAATGGGGCTTCTGGGAAGGCCCGGCGACGTGTGCGACCTCGGCGCAGGGCGTGACGCAGAATGCGGGCGACCTGCTTTCCGATCTCAACTCGAAGCATGGACCTTCCTGCCAGGAGGCGTCCTTCCGGCTGCTCGGCCTCTCCTTCGCCGGATGGAACGTGATCGCAAGCCTCATCCTCGCCGCCATCGCCTTTTCGGGCGCGCGGTCCGCGAAGGCTTGATCGCCACAGCCCGTAGGGCGCAGGCCGTCTGCGCGGAACCGCTGACGGTTTCGCGCGGCGGGCGTCAGGGCTGCAGTTCGACGTCCCAGTAGAGATAGTCCATCCAGCTTTCGTGCAGATAGTTGGGTGGAAACAGTCGCCCGTTGTTGTGCAGATCCTGAACCGTCGGCTGATAGGGCTTCTGATGCGGGTGCATGCCCGCCTGCTTCGGCAGCTTGCTGCCTTTTCTCAAGTTACACGGGGAGCACGCGGCGACCACATTCCCCCAGGTCGTCTCGCCGCCATGGGCGCGCGGGATGACATGGTCGAAGGTCAGGTCGTCCGGCGACCCGCAATACTGGCATTCGAACTTGTCGCGCAGGAACACGTTGAACCGGGTGAAGGCCGGATGGCGCGAGGGCTGCACGTAGGTTTTCAGGCACACGACGCTCGGCAGGCGCATCGTGAAGCTGGGGGAAGACACCGAATGCTCGTATTCGGCGATGATGTTCACGCGGTCAAGAAACACGGCCTTGATCGCGTCCTGCCAGGACCAGAGCGACAAGGGATAATAACTCAGCGGCCTGTAGTCAGCATTCAGTACAAGGGCTGGCAGGGCCTGTGGTGAAACTGAAATCGTCAAGGGCTTCTCCTGATCGATTCGGCATCTGCCCCTTTATATTAGGCCCGTTGTGACAGCCTTGTGAAGCGGAAAGGAAAAGCGAAAACAACGAATTTCGTAGCGCCTCACCCTTCGAGCACGGGGGCTGCCTCGCGGCGCATCTCGCGGGCGTAATAGGCCCAGAACAGCCGGGCCGAAACGCCGCGCCAGGGAGACCAGCTTGCCGCGATCCTGTCGAGTTCCTGCACGCTCGGCCGCACGGCAAGGCCGAGCGCGTGGGCGACGGCATTCTGCAGGGCGATGTCGCCGGAGGGGAAGATATCCGGATGGCCGGCGCAGAAGAGCAGGTAGACATCCGCCGTCCAGCGGCCGATGCCCTTGATGGCGGTCAGGCTGCGGGTGGCGGCCTGTGCCTCCATGCGGCAGACGGCGTCGAGGTCGAGTTCGCCCCGGTCGACGGCCTCTGCCGCGCGGCGCAGCGTCCCGGCCTTGGCGCGCGACAGGCCGATGGCGCGGCAGGCCTCGTCGGAAAGACCGAGGATATGATGGGGCGTGATGTCGCCGGCCGTTTCCTCAAGCCGGCGCCAGATGGCGTCGGCGCTGGCGCGCGAGACCATCTGGGCGACGACGATGCCGGCAAGGCCGCGATAGCCGGGCATTAGGCGGCGCAGCGGCACGGGGCCGGCCTTGTCGATGACGTTGAAGAGGCGCGCGTCGAGCAGCGCGAGGTCCACGAGACCCGCGGCCACATCGGCATCCGTCCTGATCATGTGCAGTTGCATGGGGGCCGGCGGTCCTTGCGCCCTGGCGTGCCGCGCGGCGGCGGACACGGCATCGATATGTGGCGCAGCGCGGCGCTTCATGCCAGAAGACCGCATGCAAAGTCCTTTGTCAAAGAATCGCGTCTTTCGTTTCGCGCCCAGCCCGAACGGGCTGCTGCATCTCGGCCATGCGCTTTCGGCGATCCTGAACCGGGACATGGCCGCAGCCTGCGGCGGCCGGTTCCTGCTGCGCATCGAGGATATCGACCCCGCCCGCTCGCGACCGGAATTCGAGGCGGCGATCTATCGCGATCTCGCCTGGCTGGGGCTGGACTGGGAGACGCCGGTGCGCCGGCAGTCGGAGCACCTCGCCTTCTACGGCGCGGCGCTGGAGCGGCTGAAGGCGATGGGCGTGCTCTATCCGGGTTTCCTCAGCCGCGGCGAAGTGAAGGTGCGGGTGGAGGCGCACGAGGCGGCGGGCGGCGTGTGGCCGCGCGATCCGGACGGCGCGCCGCTCTATCCGACCGGGGAGCGGACGCTCGACCGGGGGGAGGCGCTGGCCGCGATCGCAGCGGGCCGCCAGCATGCCTGGCGGCTCGACATGGACAAGGCCCGGGCGCTTGCGCCGGGCGCGCTCGACTGGTCGGAGGCGGGCGAGGGGCCGCGGGGCGAGACGGGGACTGTCGCGGCGGAGCCGGAGCGTTGGGGCGATGTCATCCTGTCGCGGCCGGATGCGCCGGCGAGCTACCATCTCGCCGTTGTGCTGGACGATGCGGCGCAGGGCGTTACCGATGTGGTGCGGGGGCAGGATCTTTTCCATGCGACGGCGGTGCACCGCCTGCTGCAGAGTCTGCTCGGGCTGCCCGCGCCGGCCTACAGGCATCACGGGCTGGTGCCGGGGCCGGACGGGCGCAAGCTCTCGAAGAGCAACGAGGATACGGGGATCGCTGCCTATCGGGAGCGCGGCGCTTCACCGGCGGACATTCGCGCGCTGCTCGCGGGCTATGGCTTCATCCTCCATTGACGGCTCCTCGGTCACGGGCTTTCGCACGCCGCGCATCCGGTCGAGGATCAGGCGTCTGACCCGGTATTTCATCAGGGCGGCGTTGATCTCTGCGCCGAGGATGAAGATCACGCCGATGATGTAGAGGAAGACCAGCGCGATCATGATCGAGGCAAGGCCCGCATAGGTCGAGACGTAGTTGGCGAAGGTAGCGAGGTAGGAGGCGAAGACATAGGCGCCCAAACCCCAGGCGACCAGCGTCAGGAGGATGCCCGGCAGCACATCGGCGATCCTGCGGCGGCCGGCGGGCAGCCACAGATGAGCGATGAGCAGGCCGATGAACAGCACCAGGATGGTGCCGAAAAGCCCCCAGCTTTCCACCCAGGAATAGACATAGGCGAGGAAGGGCTGCCAGCGACCGGTCGCCCGCACCGCAAGCGGGGCGGCGACGAGCACGATGCTGATGACGGCGAGCGCGAGCACGCCGGCGATGACGAAGCCGAGGCTGGCGAGGCGCGTGACGTACCAGTAGCGCGTTTCCGACACCCGGTAGGCGCGGTTGAGCGAGACGCGCAGCGCCTCCACGCCGTTGGAGGCGAAGTAGGCGGCGGCGAGCACGGAGACCGTCAGGAGCCCGCCGCGCGGGGTTGTCAGCACGGCGACGACCTCGCTGGAAATCGGCGCGGCGATCGATTCCGGCCAGGTATCGAAGATGAGGTGCACGGCGGTGTCGGCGAACTGGTCGGCGCCGAGGAAGGAGCCGAGCGCGGTGCCGAAGATCAGGAAGGGAAAGATCGCGAGCAGCGTCGACAGCGCGACATGGCTCGCCATCGCCCAGCCGTCGTCCTCGGAGAAATGCCAGATCGCGTCGAAGACGACCTTGTAGGCAAGGCGTATGGCGGTCGGTATCGGCAAATCGGTCCCTTGTGCGGCCGGTGCGGGCCGTCTCTCATTGTTTCGCGCCGGTGAATATGGGAAACGGAAGCGGATTTGTACAGGAAACCGCGATGTCGTCCCCAAACATGACCACCCCGCCGAGCATTATCGTCACCGGCTGCTCGTCCGGCATCGGCGCGCATTGCGCCCGCGCGCTGAAGGCGGAAGGCTGGCGGGTGTTCGCGACGGTGCGGCGCGAGGAGGATCGGGTTTCGCTCGAGGCCGACGGTATCGAGGCGCTGCTGATGGACTATACCGAGCCGGAAACCATTGCCGCGCTCGTCGATACGGTGCTGGCGCGCACCGGCGGGCGGCTCGACGCGCTGTTCAACAACGGCGCCTATGGCCAGGCCGGCGCGGTGGAGGACCTGCCGGCCGAGGCGCTGCGGCTTCAGCTCGAAACGAATGTCATCGGCTGGCACGACCTGACGCGGCGGGCGATCCCCGTCATGCGCCGGCAGGGCCATGGCCGCATCGTGCAGTGCTCATCGATCCTCGGCATCGTGCCCTATCGGTGGCGTGGGGCCTACAACGCCTCGAAATTCGCGCTGGAGGGCCTGTCGCTGACGTTGCGCATGGAGCTTGCGGGGTCGGGTATCCATGTCAGCCTCATCGAGCCGGGGCCGATCGCCTCGCGCTTCACTGCCAATGCGCTCACCCATATCGAGAAGCACATCGACCTCGAAAACTCGGTGCATGCAGAGGAGTATCGGCGGCAGCTCCAGCGGCTGCGCGGCGAGGCGAAGCCGGCGCGCGGCAAGCTGGGGCCGGAGGCGGTGCATGCGGCGCTGCGCCATGCGCTGACGGCCAGACGCCCGCGGCCGCACTACATCGTGACCTCGCCGGCCCGCAAGGGCGCGCTCCTGAAGAAGCTGCTGCCGGCGGCGCTCTTCTACCGCATCATCGGGCGGCTTGGCTGACGCGGCGCGGCGTCGCAGGTTTCATCGCCGAAAAGGCGTGCACTTTGCGCGGAAAACCCTATTTGAATAGGGCTGACAGAAATCAAAACGGATCGCGGCCATGTCTTCCTTCCTCACCTTCATGACCATGCTCGTCATGGCGCTCGTCGCCGTCGTGCTGGTGCGCGGCCTCGTCAACATGGCGAAGGGCGGCAGCGGCAACACGTCCAACAAGCTGATGCAGCTTCGCGTGCTGTTGCAGGCCATCGCCATCCTGCTGATCATGCTGACGCTCTGGGTGACGGGCGGGGGACGCGGCTGATGGTCAAGCTCAACAAGATCTATACCCGCACCGGCGACAACGGCACGACGGGTCTCGTCGCCGGCCCGCGCCGCAAGAAGCACGACCTGCGTGTCGAATCTTACGGCGAGGTGGACGAGGCGAATTCCTGCGTCGGGCTTGCGCGCCAGCATCTCGCCGCGCACCCGTCGCTCGACGGCATGCTGCTGCGCATCCAGAACGATCTGTTCGATCTCGGCGCCGATCTAGCCGCGCCCGAGACCGGCGAGAAACTCGCCTACGAGCCGCTGCGCATCGTCCAGGCGCAGGTCGACCGGCTGGAGCGGGAGATCGACCAGCTCAATGCCGACCTGGAGCCGCTGCGCTCCTTCGTGCTGCCGGGCGGCACGCCGGCCGCGGCGGCCCTGCATCTGGCGCGCACCGTCGCGCGGCGGGCCGAGCGGCGCATTGTCGCCCTGCAGGACAGCGAGGGCGAAATGGTGTCGGCGGCGGCGGTCGCCTATATCAACCGGCTCTCCGATTTCCTCTTCGTCGCGGCGCGCTGGGTGAACGACAAGGGGCGCACGGACATATTGTGGGTTCCGGGGCAGAACAGGTAAGTTCGCGCCGGGCACGCACGGGGAAGGAGACCCATGTTCATACCGCTGCATGACGCGAACTCCCTGAAGCATATCAAGGTGCAATATGTCACGATCGGGCTGATCCTGATCGATTTCGCCGTCTGGCTGGTGACCGGCCTTACCGCGACGCAGACCTTCTCCGATGCCGTGGTGGTCGGCCTCGGCTATATTCCGGCGGTGGTCTTCGGCTATGCCGCCCTGGAGCCGGCCCTCGTGCTGGTGCCGGAGGATGCGACCTACGTCACCTACGCCTTCCTGCACGGCGATTTCCTGCATCTTGCCTCGAACATGCTGTTTCTCTGGGTGTTCGGCGACAATGTGGAGGATGCGCTGGGGCATGTCCGCTTCCTCCTGTTCTATCTCCTGTGCGCGGCGGCCGGCGCGCTGGTGCATGGCCTCGTGCAGCCGGATTCCGAGGCGCCGCTGATCGGCGCATCGGGCGCCGTCGCCGGCGTGGTCGCGGCCTATTTCCTGCTGCATTCCAAGGTGCGCGTCTGGGTTCTGGTGTTCTTCCGCATTCCCCTGCCGATGCCCGCGGTCATCCCGCTCGCCTTCTGGATACTCCAGCAGTTCTACATGCTCGTCGTGGACGGCGAGGGCGCGGTGTCCTGGGGCGCGCATGTCGGCGGCATCGTCGCGGGGGCGATCCTCGTGGTGCTGCTGCGCCGGCGCGGGGTGCCGCTGTTCGACCGGACCATCGTGACGCCGAAGGCCGTGCGGCATGTCGAGGCGGCGCCGGCGCCGGTGGAGGAGGCGGCCGCACGCCCCTCGGTTCCGCCCACGCATTGGGGCCGTTGACCCGTGTCGCAAAGAGTAAATTGACGTGAACGTAAAGGTAATTTATAAACCCTCCGTTTTCACGGGGGAGGGCCTGTGACGCATTGTAATTGGGAAAAAAACGCGTATCGATGTCGCCAACCGACAATCAGGCAGTCCCTGAAAGGCGCATTTTCCCTCGCGGGCATTTGAAGGAAGGAAGCCATGAAGATCTTGGTCCCAGTCAAGCGGGTCGTTGACTACAACGTGAAGATCCGTGTGAAGGCGGACGGCTCGGGTGTCGAGCTTGCCAATGTTAAGATGTCGATGAATCCGTTCGACGAGATTTCGGTCGAAGAGGCGCTGCGTCTGAAGGAAGCCGGCAAGGCCGAGGAAGTGGTCGTGGTCTCCATCGGCCCGGCCAAGGCCGAGGAAACGCTGCGCACCGCGCTCGCCATGGGCGCCGACCGCGCCGTTCTGGTCGAGACGGAAGACGCCGTCGAGCCGCTCGCCGTCGCCAAGATCCTCAAGGGTGTGGCGGAAGCCGAACAGCCCGGCCTGATCATCGTCGGCAAGCAGGCGATCGACGACGATTCGAACCAGACCGGTCAGATGCTTTCCGCGTTGCTCGGCTGGGCACAGGCGACCTTCGCCTCCAAGGTCGAGATCGGCAACGGTTCGGCGCAGGTCACCCGCGAAGTCGACGGCGGCCTCCAGACCATCGAGGTGAAGCTGCCGGCTGTCGTCACCACCGACCTTCGCCTCAACGAGCCGCGTTACGCCTCGCTGCCGAACATCATGAAGGCGAAGAAGAAGCCGCTCGACAAGAAGTCGCCGGCCGATTTCGGCGTTGACACCGCCCCGCGCCTGAAGGTGCTGAAGACCGAGGAACCGTCGGGCCGCAAGGCCGGCGTCAAGGTCAAGTCGGTCGCCGAGCTGGTCGAAAAGCTCAAGACCGAAGCCGGCGTGCTGTAAGCAGGAAAGGGAGAACATCATCATGGCCATTCTTCTTCTGGCAGATCACGACAACGCGCACCTTTCCGACCAGACCGCCAAGGCACTGACGGCAGCCGCCAGGATCGGCTCCGACGTGCATGTGCTCGTCGCCGGCAGCAATGCCAAGGCTGCCGCCGAACAGGCGGCGAAGCTCTCGGGCGTGACGAAGGTCCTGCTCGCCGACGATGCAAACCTTGCCAACAACCTCGCAGAACCGCTGGCCGCGCTCATCGTGTCGCTTGCCGGCAACTATGACGCCATCGTCTCGGCCGCCACCTCGGTCGGCAAGAACGTGCTGCCGCGCGTTGCCGCGCTGCTTGATGTCGCGCAGGTGTCGGAAATCGTCGAGGTCGTCTCGGCCGACACGTTCAAGCGTCCGATCTATGCGGGCAATGCCATCCAGACGGTTCAGTCCACCGATGCGAAGAAGGTGATCACCGTCCGCACGGCGTCCTTCGCCGCAGCAGGCGAGGGCGGAAGCGCACAGGTCGAAACGATCTCCGCTGCTGCGAACCCGGGCCTGTCGACCCACGTCAAGGATGCGCTGTCCTCGTCGGACCGTCCGGAACTGACGTCGGCCAAGATCATCATCTCGGGCGGCCGTGCGCTCGGCTCGTCGGAGAAGTTCCAGGAAGTCATCCTTCCGGTTGCCGACAAGCTCGGTGCTGCCGTCGGTGCCTCCCGCGCTGCGGTCGATGCGGGCTATGCGCCGAACGACTGGCAGGTCGGCCAGACGGGCAAGGTGGTCGCGCCGCAGCTCTACATCGCCTGCGGCATTTCGGGTGCGATCCAGCATCTTGCCGGCATGAAGGACTCGAAGGTGATCGTGGCCATCAACAAGGACGAGGAAGCGCCGATCTTTCAGGTCGCGGACTACGGCCTCGTCGGCGATCTCTTCGAAATCCTCCCGGAGCTTCAGAAGGCTCTCTGATCCGGCTTTCCGGCCGGGCTTTGCGACGATGATTTCACTGGAAATATGCGTCGCGTCCCTTTATCAATTCACCGGGCCGGCTTGACCGGCCCGGTGTTTTTTTGCCCGCGCGAGGGCGTGGACCGAATAACGAGGCGACAAGCGCTATGATCAAGAATGTCGGTATTGTGGGTGCGGGCCAGATGGGGTGCGGGATCGCGCAGGTCGCGGCCATGGCCGGCTACAAGGTCCATATCTATGACCTGTCGGCCGAGCGTGCCGAAACCGGCCTCGCCACGATCAACGGCAACCTCGCCCGCCAGGTCTCTTCCGGCAAGATGTCCGACGAGGACCGCAAGAAGGCGCTCGCGCTGATCAAGGGCTCGTCCGACATCAACGACCTTTCCGACGCCGACCTCGTCATCGAGGCCGCGACGGAGGACGAGACCGTCAAGCGCAAGATCTACGGCCAGGTCTGCTCCGTGCTGAAGCCGGAGGCGATCCTCGCCACCAACACCTCCTCGCTGTCGATCACCCGCCTTGCCTCCGCCACCGACCGGCCGGAGCGCTTCATGGGCATCCACTTCATGAACCCGGTTCCGGTGATGAAGCTGGTGGAGCTGGTGCGCGGCATCGCGACCGAGGAAGTGACCTTCGCCGCCGCCAAGGCCTTCGTCACCAGCCTCGACAAGACGATCACGGTCGCGGAGGATTTCCCGGCCTTCATCGTCAACCGCATCCTGCTGCCGATGATCAACGAGGCGATCTATACGCTTTATGAAGGCGTCGGCTCGGTGGAAGCCATCGACACGGCCATGAAGCTCGGCGCGAATCATCCGATGGGGCCGTTGCAGCTTGCCGATTTCATCGGCCTCGACACCTGCCTTTCGATCATGCAGGTGCTGCATGACGGGCTGGCAGATTCCAAGTACCGCCCCTGCCCGCTGCTGGTGAAATATGTCGAGGCCGGCTGGCTCGGCCGCAAGTCCGGCCGCGGCTTCTACGACTATCGCGGCGAGGTTCCGGTTCCGACCCGCTGACGGGCGGAGAATCCGCGAACGTTCCCTTTCGGGGAAAAATGTTCCGCCTGTCATCGAAGCTATGACAGGCCATGCCTCGGATGGCCACTGGCCTGCCGCTATTGTCTGGCCCAATTCTTCTGCATTGGGGTTCTCCAGATGAAACGTTTGCTGCTCCTCGGCGTCGCCCTTCTCGGCCTTGCCGCTCCGCTTTCCGCCAACGCCGCCGACAAGCTGCTGAACGCTTCCTATGACGTGGCGCGCGAACTTTTCGCCGCCGAGAACGAAGCCTTCGTGAAGGCCCATCCGGGCGTCACCGTCGACCAGTCCCATGGCGGCACCTCCAAGCAGGCGCGGGCCATCGTCGAAGGCCTCGAGGCCGATGTCGTGACCTTCAACCAGGTGACGGATATCGACTTCCTCGTGAAGAACGGCTTCGTGGCGGAAGACTGGCAGAAGAAGTTCCCGAACAACGCCTCGCCCTTCTATTCCTTCCCGTCCTTCCTCGTGCGCGCCGGCAATCCGAAGAACATCAAGGACTGGTCCGACCTTGCCCGCGACGACGTGAAGGTGATCTTCCCGAACCCCAAGACCTCCGGCAATGCGCGCTACACCTATCTCGCCGCCACGGCCTAAGCCAAGGAAGCCTTCAACAACGACCCGGTGAAGGTCGAGGAATTCGTCACCAAGATCTTCGACAACGTGCCGGTCTTCGATACGGGCGGCCGCGCGGCGACGACGACCTTTGTCGAGCGCGAGATCGGTGATGTCATCATCACCTTCGAGGCCGAGACCAAGTCGATCGCCAAGCAGTATGGCGAGGACAAGTTCCAGAGCGTCGTGCCCTCCGTCTCGCTGCTCGCCGAATTCCCGGTCGCCGTCGTCGACAAGGTGGCGGACGCCAAGGGCAGCCGTGATCTGGCAAAATCCTACCTCGATTTCCTCTATGCGCCGGAAGGCCAGAAGATCGCCGCCGAATTCGGCCACCGCGTCCTCGACGAGAAGGTCGCCGCCGAGTTCAAGGACCAGTTCCCGGATATCCGCCTCGTGAATGTCGACGATGTCTTCGGCGGCTGGAAGCAGGTCACCGCGGAACATTTCGCCGAAGGCGGCAAGCTCGACAAGATCTATGGCAGCCGTTGATACGTCCCGCGATATCGCCGCCGCGGCCGGCAAGAGGGCCGCGGTGGAGCAGAAGGCGGCGCGGGCCGTGAGGCGGCGCGTGCTGCCGGGCCTGCCGCTCGCGCTCGGCATAACCCTCGTCTATGTCGCCGTCATCGTGGTGCTGCCGCTGGCGGCGCTCATCTTCAAGGCGGCGAGCCTGGGGCCGGCCGATTACTGGCGCATCGTCTCATCCGACCGCGCCTTCGCCAGCTACCGGGTGACGGTGCTCTGCGCGCTGGCGGCCACCGTCTTCAATCTTCTCTTCGGCATGGCGCTCGCTTGGGTGCTGGTGCGCTACCGCTTCCCCGGCCGCCGGCTGGTCGATGCGCTGGTGGACCTGCCCTTCGCGCTGCCGACCGCCGTCGCGGGCATCGCGCTCACCACGCTGTTCGCCACGAACGGCTGGTTCGGCGGCCCGCTTTCCCATCTCGGCATCAAGGTCGCCTATACGCCGCTCGGCATCATCGTCGCCATGAGCTTCACCAGCCTGCCCTTCATCGTGCGAACGGTGCAGCCGGTGCTGGAGGAACTCGATCCCGCTCTCGAGGAGGCAGGGCAGACGCTCGGCGCCAGCGATCTCTCGATCTTCACCGGCGTCATCCTGCCGCTCCTGACGCCCGCGATCCTCGCCGGCGTATCGCTCTCCTTCGCGCGCAGCCTCGGTGAGTTCGGCGCGATCATCTTCATTGCCGGCAACCAGCCGTTCTCGACGGAGATCACGGCGCTGCTCGCCTTCATCCGGCTGGAGGAATACGATTATCCCGCCTCGGCGGCGATCGCCTCCGTCATGCTGCTGACGGCCTTCGTCATGCTGGCGATCACCAATCTCATGCAGGCCCGCGCCCTGCGCTACACGGCGAGGGGCTGACCATGGCGCATCATGGAAAAGGCAAGCCGCCGCGCGTCGGCGACAATCCGCTCTTCCGCCGCTCGCTGCTCGCCATCGTGCTGCTGCTCGTCGGGCTGATGATCGTCGCGCCGCTTGCCATCATCGCCGTCGAGGCCTTTTCGCGCGGCATCGCCTATTTCGGAGCGTCCATCGCCGATCCCGATACGCGCCACGCCATCCTGCTGACGGTGATCACGGCGCTCATCGCCGTGCCGATCAACACCGCCTTCGGCGTTGCGGCGGCCTGGGCGATCACCAAACACGATTTTCCGGGCAAGCGGCTGCTCACCGTCATCATCGAGTTGCCCTTCTCCGTCTCGCCCATCGTCGCGGGCGTTTCCTATCTCTTCGTCTTCGGCCTGCAGGGGCTGTTCGGACCCGCCCTCGAGGCGGCCGGGATCAAGATTCTCTTCGCCCTGCCGGGCATCGTGCTCGCCAGCATGTTCGTGACCGCGCCCTTCGTCGCGCGTGAACTGATCCCGCTGATGCAGGCGCAGGGCCGCGACCTGGAAGAGGCGGCGACCTCGCTCGGGGCGAGCGGCTGGCGCACCTTCTTCTCGGTCACGCTGCCGAACATCAAATGGGCGCTGCTCTACGGCGTCGTGCTGTGCAATTCGCGCGTGATGGGCGAGTTCGGCGCGGTTTCGGTCGTTTCCGGCAATATTCGCGGCCAGACGAATACGCTGCCGCTCCATATCGAGCTGCTCTATCACGATTACAACGCGGCCGGCTCCTTTGCCGCCGCATCCATTCTCGCGGGTCTCGCCATCGTCACGCTCGTCGCCAAAGTGGCGCTGGAGCGGCGGGGCGCGGGGCGCGTGCAGCGCCCGACCGCCCTTGCGGGGGCCGACAGCATCACTTCGGAGGTCAAGCCGTGAAGATCCGTCTTACCAATGTGGTCAAGGAGTTCGAGACCTTCCGCGCCGTGCACGGCGTCTCGCTCGATATCGAGAGCGGGGAACTGGTCGCGCTGCTCGGCCCGTCCGGCTCCGGAAAGACGACGATCCTGCGCATGGTCGCCGGCCTCGAATATGCCGATGCCGGTGCGATCTATTTCGGCGAGGAGAACGCGACCGACATTCCCGTGCGCGAGCGCGGCGTCGGCTTCGTCTTCCAGCACTACGCGCTCTTCCCGCATATGACGGTGGGCGAGAACATCGCCTTCGGCATGAAGGTCTCCCGGATCAAGCGCACCCCGCAGGCGATTGCCGAGCGGGTCGAGGAACTGCTCGACCTCGTGCAGCTCGGCGGCCTCAAGGATCGCTTCCCCGGCCAGATTTCCGGCGGTCAGCGCCAGCGTGTGGCGCTCGCCCGGGCGCTTGCCGTCGATCCGCGCGTGCTGCTGCTCGACGAGCCGTTCGGCGCGCTCGACGCCAATGTGCGGCGCGACCTGCGCCGCTGGTTGCGCAAGATTCACGACGAGCTCGGCATTACCACGCTTTTCGTCACGCATGACCAGGAAGAGGCGCTGGACCTTGCCGACCGCGTCGTCATCCTCAATAAGGGCCGGATCGTGCAGGAGGGTACGCCCGAAGCCGTGTGCCGCAACCCGGCCGATGCCTTCGTGATGAACTTTCTGGGCGACGCCAACCGGCTCGATGCGGATATCCGCGGCGGCAGGGCCTATGTCGACGACGTCGCCTTCGAGGCCGATGGCGTCGCCGATGGCGGCGGGCAGATCCTCTTCCGCCCGGCGGATGTCACCTGGCGTGAGGACGGGCAGGGCATCGCGGCGAAGATCGTGCGCGTCATCGACCGGCCGGATTCGCGCCGCGTGCTGGCGCTGACCGGCAGCGGCCAGCCGGTGGAGTTCGACACCGCGCCGGAATTCCCGCATACCAAGGGTGAGGCGGGTTTCATCGATATCCGCCGGCCGCGTGTCTACGCGGCGGCATGATTCCTCAGATCTTCGGCGCCGCCAGCGCGGCGTTGATCAGCGCCTTGGCGTCCTCGCTGTCCCAGGCGGCGGGGCCGTTCATGGCGGAGATCAGGCAACCCTTCTCGTCCATCAGCAGCGTGACGGGCAGGCCGAAGGCGAGGCCCTCCTTCTTCAACGTGTTGAAGACGCCCATCGAGGCGTCGCGGTAGAAGGCGAGGTCGTGTACGCCGGTCTCGTCGAGGAAGGCCTTCGGCTTCTCGTCGTCGCCGGTGTCGATGTTGATCGCAACCACCTCGAACCTGTCGCTGCCGAGGGTCTTCTGGAGCGCGTTGAGCGCAGGCATCTCCTCGCGGCAGGGCACGCACCAGGTCGCCCAGAGATTGACCAGCAGCGTCTTGCCCGAGAAGTCGGCGATGGTCCGCGCCTTGCCGTCCGGCCCGTTGAAGGCAAGGTCGGGGAGGGGGCGGTGTTCGTCGACGGTGCGCATGGCGGCGACCTCACCCTTGGAGAAGGGCGTGATCGCGGCGGCCCTTTCGGCGGCAAGCGCGCAGGCGGCGGGATCGGCGGAGGCGACGGCGCCATTGCCAGACAGGCTTTCCTTCACGTATATCGCAGCACCACCGGCGAGAAGTCCGGCAAGCCCGGCGATGGCGATGAGCTTTCCTGCGGGCAGGCCGAGTTTCTTCTTCACTGACATTTCATTCTCCAGGACTCTTTTCCAGGCAGGCACCCATGGCAGACGGCACTTCCGAGACGAAATCCTCGAACCAGATGTGGGGCGGCCGCTTCGCCTCGGGACCGGATGCGATCATGGAGGAGATAAATGCCTCCATCGGCTTCGACAAGAAGCTTTACGCCCAGGACATCCGCGGCTCAAAGGCGCATGCGGAAATGCTTGCCCATCAGGGCATCATTTCCGCCGACGATAAGGAAAAGATCGTTCACGGTCTCGACACGATCCTGTCAGAGATCGAAGCCGGCACGTTCGAGTTTTCCCGCAAGCTGGAAGACATTCACATGAATGTCGAGGCGCGGCTGGCGACGTTGATCGGCCCCGCCGCCGGACGCCTGCACACCGCCCGCTCGCGCAACGACCAGGTGGCGCTCGACTTCCGCCTCTGGGTCAAGGAAGAGCTCGAGAAGACCGAGAAGATGCTGACGGCGTTGATATCCGCCTTCCTCGACCGCGCGGAAGAGCATGCCGAGACCGTCATGCCCGGCTTCACCCACCTCCAGACGGCCCAGCCGGTGACCTTCGGCCACCATTGCATGGCCTATGTGGAAATGTTCGGCCGCGACCGCCAGCGCGTGCGCCACGCCATCGAACATCTCGACGAAAGCCCGATCGGTGCGGCCGCGCTCGCTGGCACCGGCTACAACATCGACCGGCACATGACGGCGAAGGCCCTCGGCTTCCGCGAGCCGACCCGCAACTCCATCGACACGGTCTCGGACCGTGACTTCGCGCTGGAGTTCCTCTCCATCGCCGCCATCGCCTCCGTTCACCTCTCGCGCCTTGCGGAAGAGATCGTCATCTGGTCGACGCCGCAGTTCGGTTTCATCCGCCTGTCGGATGCGTTTTCGACCGGCTCGTCCATCATGCCGCAGAAGAAGAATCCCGATGCCGCCGAACTGGTGCGGGCCAAGACCGGCCGCATCAACGGCTCGCTGATCGCGCTGCTGACGGTCATGAAGGGCCTGCCGCTCGCCTATTCCAAGGACATGCAGGAAGACAAGGAACAGGTCTTCGACGCGGCCGAGAGCCTGGAGTTGGCCATCGCCGCGATGACCGGCATGGTGCGCGACATGACGATCCGCGTGGATCGGATGAAGGCGGCGGCGGGTTCGGGCTATTCCACTGCGACGGACCTTGCCGACTGGCTGGTGCGCGAGGCAGGCCTGCCGTTCCGCGACGCCCACCATGTCACCGGCCGCGCCGTGGCGCTTGCCGAAAGCAAGGGCTGCGACCTTGCGGAACTGTCGCTGGAAGAGCTGCAGGCGATCCATGCCGCGATCACCGCCGATATCTTTAACGTGCTGACGGTGGAAGCCTCCGTCGCCAGCCGCAGGAGCTATGGCGGCACCGCGCCGTCGGAGGTCCGCCGGCAGATCGCCTGGTGGCGTCAGCGGAACTGACCGCGACGCTTTCAGGCCCCACCATAGAGATTAAGGGTGCACAAGGGCGGGCGAATTCGCTAAGGATGGTGCCACCCCCGACACCGGCATTTCCAGGGAACGCTTCATGACACGCATCGATACCGGCAGGCTGGCTCTCGTGCTCTGCCTTTCCGCAGCGGTTCTGACTGCCTGCGGACGCAAGGGCGATCTTGAGCGACCGGGCCCCCAGCCGGTCTACAAGACCATCAACGGCAAGAAGGTCGAGCAGATCGAAGAAAAGCGCTTCATCCTCGACCCGCTTCTCTAACGGACGGTAACCCGTGAACCATTTCGAGCATCGCGACGGCATTCTTCATGCGGAGGACGTGCCGGTTCCGGAAATCGCCAAGGCGGTCGGCACGCCCTTCTATGTCTATTCGACGGCCACGCTGGAACGCCACTACAAGGTGTTCTCCAAGGCCTTCGAGGGCGTCGATGCGCTGGTCTGCTACGCCATGAAGGCGAATTCCAACCAAGCGGTGCTGAAGACGCTCGCCCGGCTCGGCGCGGGCATCGACGTGGTCTCCGAAGGGGAGCTGCGCCGGGCGCTGGCCGCCGGCGTTCCCGCCTCGCGCATCATGTTCTCCGGCGTCGGCAAGACGCCGCGGGAGATGGACCTTGCGCTGGAAGCCGGCATCTACTGCTTCAACGTGGAATCCGAGCCGGAACTCGAGGTTCTGAACGCCCGGGCGGTGAAGGCCGGCAAGGTCGCCCACGTCTCCTTCCGCATCAATCCCGACGTCGACGCCCGCACCCATGCGAAGATCTCGACGGGCAAGAAGGAAAACAAGTTCGGCATTTCCTGGGAGCGCGCACGCGCCGTCTATGCCCGCGCCGCGAGCCTGCCGGGCATCCAGGTCACCGGTATCGACATGCATATCGGCAGCCAGATCACCGAGCTGCAGCCCTTCGACGATGCCTTCCGGCTCTTGCGCGAACTCGTCGAGACGCTGCGCGCCGACGGCCACACCATCGATCACGTCGATGTCGGCGGGGGCCTCGGCATTCCCTACAAGACGGACAATACACCGCCGCCGCTGCCGGACGCCTATGCCGAGATCGTCAAGAACCAGCTCAAGGGCCTGAACTGCAAGATCGTCACCGAGCCGGGCCGGCTGATCGTCGGCAATGCCGGCATCCTCGTCACCGAAGTCCTCTATGTGAAGGACGGCGGCGAGAAGACCTTCGTCATCGTCGATGCCGCGATGAACGATCTCATCCGCCCGACGCTCTATGAGGCCTGGCACGAAATCCAGCCGGTCGTCATCTCGGCGGCCAACGCCCCGCGCATCCGCGCCGACGTCGTCGGTCCGGTCTGCGAGACCGGCGATTACCTTGCGCAGGATCGCGAGATGGCGCAGCCCAGGCCCGGCGACCTCATCGCCGTCGGCTCCGCCGGAGCCTATGGCGCGGTGCAGGCCGGCACCTACAACAGCCGCCTCCTTGTGCCCGAAGTGCTCGTCAACGGCGATGCTTTCCACGTCATCCGCCCGCGGCTGTCCTACGACGACCTGATCAGTCTCGACTCCCTTCCCGACTGGCTGGCCTGAGGGAAACCACTTGTGGGCGCGCATTCACGTTTTTGCGCGCGCCCTCGTCTTCGCCACAAAGAATGGTATTCTCTGGCGGTAACGACCAGCGCGGAGAATCGTGAACGATGGTGAGTGAAGGGCAAGGCAGGACGGGGGCGACCGGCAATCCGCTGACGCGCCGGCTTGCGGGAAAGCGCCTCGCCGCCCGCGCCATCCTCTATGCGGAAGCGCTCATCCCGCTTCTGCTGCCGGTCCTGCTGCTTGCCGCCGGCTTTCTGGCGCTCGTCTGGTTCGGCTATTTCCGCCATGCGCCCTTCTGGCTGCATGTGGCGACGCTTCTTGCCGCCGCGCTCGGCCTCATTGCCCTTCTCCTGCGCCTGCGCGGTATCGCGCGGCCCTCCATTGACGACGCCGACCGTATGCTGGAGGCGCGCAACGCGCTCGCCCATCAGGCGATCCGCGTGCAGGATGACCGGCCGGCGGGGGCTGACGCCTTTGCCGAGGCGCTGTGGCGCGAACATCAGGCCCGCATGGCGCGGATGATCGGCGCCCTGCGCACCGGCACGCCCGAGCCGGATATCGCCCGGCACGACCGCCATGGCCTGCGCGCCGTGCCGGTGCTTCTGGCGGTCATCGCCTTTGCCTTTTCCTATTCCAACCATGGCGGCCTGCTTGCCGATGTCGTCTCCTTCCGCGCGCCCGCAGAGGCAGCGCCCGATGTGCGCATCGACGCCTGGGTGACCCCTCCGGCGCATACGTCGAAAGCCCCCGTTTTCCTGACCGGCAACGGGCAGGGTCAGCCGGCGGAGGTTGCCCGGGAGGAAATCCGCGTTCCCCAGTTCAGCGAACTGACGGTGCGCGTGACCGGCGGCAGCGGCGACGAGCAGGTGAGCTATCAGGTGGCGGGCGAGGATACTGTGACCGCCATCCGCCCCGGCGCGGAAAAGCCGAAGGACGGCAAGGCCGGCGCGAAGGTGGCGGCCGACGGCGTTCGGACCATGCAATACAAGATCCTGAAGGACGGCACGCTGACGGTCGACGGCCGGACATGGGCCTTCTCCGTCATTCCTGAACGCGTTCCGGAAATCGCCTTCGACGGCGTTCCGAAGGCGACGGTGACCGGGGCGCTGGAAATCGGCTTCATCGCGAAGGACGATTACGGGCTGCAGGAGGCGCATGCGGAAATCGTGCCGGTCGATCAGCCAAAGGATGCCCGGCCGCTCTATCCGTTGCCCGAATACCGGCTCGACTTGCCGCGCCGCGCCGCGCGCGAGGCCAAGGGCACGACGAGCCGCAACCTTTCCGAACACCCGCTTTCCGGCAAGCGCGTGAAGATCACGCTGGTCGCCAGGGATGCCGCCGGGCAGGAAGGGCGCAGCCAGCCGGTGGAGATGGTGTTACCGGCGAAGACGTTCTTCGAACCGCTCGCCGCTGCCGTCGCCGAGGAGCGGCAGGTCTTCGCGCTCGACGCCAACCAGCTTCCCCAGGCCATCGTGCTCAACGAGGCGCTGACGATCCGGCCGGAAGAGACGATCCCCAACCTGACGCATTACCTGCTGCTGCAATCGGCCAATGCCCGCATGCGGCTCGCCCGCACGGACGACGAGATGCGCGAGACGGCGGATTATCTCTGGGAGATTGCGCTCGGCATCGAGGACGGCAATCTCTCGCTCGCCGACCGGCGGTTGCGCGAGGCGCAGAAGGCACTTTCCGAGGCGCTCGTGCGCAATGCCTCCGACGAGGAGGTGGCCAAGCTCATGAAGGAGCTGCGCGAGGCGATGCAGGCCTATATGGAAGAGCTTGCCCGACAGGCCGCCAAGAACGGCCAGCAGCAGAGCGCCCAGCAACAGGGCCGTGTTCTGCGCCAGCAGGATTTGCAGCGCATGATGGACCAGATCGAGAATCTGGCGCGCTCGGGTGCGCGAGATCAGGCGCAGCAGATGCTTTCCGACTTGCAGCGCATGATGAACAACCTGCAGGCCGGCCGGCCGCAGCAGGGGCAGGGCCAGCAGAACGACGCCATGCGCGAGCAGATGGACAAGCTCGGAGCGCTCGTGCAGCAGCAGCAGCAGTTGATGGAGCAGACGTTCCAGCTCGATCAGGCGCTACGCGACCGTCAGGAGAGCGGCGATCCCATGCCGGGCGAGGACGGTGAACAGGCCGAGCGGCAGCCGGGCGACAATGGCGGCGACCGGCAGCCGACGGACCAGATGACGGCCGAGCAGCTCCGCGACGCGCTGAAGAAGCTTCAGGCCCAGCAGGATGCGCTCGGCAAGCAGCTCGGCGAGCTGAACGGGGCGCTGAAGGGCATGGGGCTCGATCCCGGCGAAGGCTTCGGCAAGGCGGGGCGCGAGATGAAGGGCGCTTCGCAGGCGCTGGGCGAAGGTGAGGGCGAATCGGCCGTCGGCAGCCAGGGACGCGCGCTGGAAGCGCTGCGTCAGGGCGCGCAGAGCATGATGAACCAGATGCAGGCCATGGGTCAGGGGCCGGGGCAGGGCATGCCGCAGGCCGGCCGCGAGGGGCGCGATCCGCTCGGCCGCGAGACCCGGGCCGGCAGGAACCAGGGACCCGATACCGGCGGGCCGGAGGCCATTCCGGAAGAGTTCGACATCCAGCGGGCGCGCGACATTCTGGAGGAGATTCGCCGCAAGCTCGGCGCGGGCGCCACGCCCGGCCTCGAACGGGAATATCTCGAGCGGCTGCTCGGGATTCGATAGGGTCGCTTACAGCGAAAATGCGCGTCGGGGATGCCCCGGCGTATCAGGCGGCCAGCGCCTGCGCCACGGCGCGGCGGATATCCGGCAGGCTGAAGGGCTTGCTGACGACGTCGACGATCTTGGAGGCAAGGTCGTCGGCGCGCTCGCGCTGCTCGGCATAGCCCGTCATCAGCAGGATCTTCAGCGCCGGATGGGCGGCGGCGGCCTTGTGGGCAAGCTCGATGCCGTCCATCACGGGCATGCGGATATCGGAGAGCAGGAGATCGAACCCGCCTTCCGTCAGGGCGTCCAGCCCGGCCGCGCCATCGGGGGCCTCGACGGTTTCATGGCCGTCCAGCCGCAAGGCGCGCGCGACGAAGATACGCAGCGAATCCTCGTCTTCGGTGATCAGGATCTTCGCCATGGCTTCCCCTTCCGGTTCGTCTGGCCCTGAAAAGACCAGACTTTCCTTGTCGATCGGTAAACGGCCGATAGGGGATTTTGGAACCCGGTTACTCCGCGTCACCCGTCACGACGCCGACGAAGGGCAATTCGCGGAAGGCATAGGCGACGTCCATGCCATAGCCGACGACGAAATGGTCGGGGCATTCGAAGCCGACATAATCGGCCTCCAGATCGGTCTTGCGCTTCTCGCGCTTGTCGAGCAGCACGGCGATGGTGACGTTGCGCGCACCGCGCTCGTACATCAGTTCCTTGGCATAGCTGAGCGTGCGGCCGGATTCGAGGATGTCGTCGATGAGGAGGATATCGCGGCCGTGGACGTCGCTGTCGATATCCTTGATGACCTTCACGCCCTGCGAGACCGTGCCGGTGCCGTAGCTCGAAAGGGTGATGAATTCGACTTCCGGCGCAAGGCCGGCGGCGTGCAGCGCGCGGGTCAGGTCGGCGGCGAAGATGAAGGAGCCCTTGAGGACGGCGATGACGAGGAGATCGTTCGTCGGGCCGGCGGCGATCTGGCTTGCAAGCTCTTCGTTGCGCTTGGCGATCTGCCCGGCATCGTAAAGCGTTTCGATCTTCTTTCCGCGGACAATCTGCATCGCGAGGCGGCTCCTTGGATGGCGCTAAAGCAGCCGATTAGCACAGTCAGTCCGTCGGTGCACCCTCGCCGGCAAAGGAAACCGAGACTTTCGGCACTTTTCCGCCGCTGTGCGGAATGCGCAGCGAGAAATGCTCGCTGCCGCCGGGCGGGATTGTCGCGGCATCGAGCGCCATCTGGCGCTGAAGCGTCCTGCCCGCGCCCTCGACCCGGATTTCGAGCGGTGGAAGAAGCTGCTCCCCGCCGCTGACATTGTCGATGCGGCCGTAGACGGACAGCACCTTCATGCCGTTCCGATCATCGATCGTGGTGCTGATATCCGCGACCTCAAGGGGAGCGTCCGGCTCCGCCGCCGGAAGCGCGGCCTTCAGCGCCGAAAGCCCGCCCATATAGGCGAAAACGAAGAGGAAGGCGGCGGTGACGAGGCCGGCGAAGGCGCGGCGCGGCAGAAGCTGCAGGCCCGCCTCGAAAAGGCGGGCGCAGACGGCGAGCAGCCGGAACAGCACATGCTCGGAAAGCGGACGCGCCTGCTGTGCGGTGCGGGTCGGGCGGCGGTTGTCGTTGGAGGTGCGGGCGGCGCCGCCGCGAATCACCACGAAATCGGCATCGACCACTTCGAGGCGGGCCGGATGGGCGCGGGCGTGCTTTTGCGCGGGGGCCTTCGGCTCCGGCGGGAGCAGATCGACCCGGCCCTTTGCCTGCTGTCTCGCTCTGAAGGCGTTCATCGCCACCTCCTTTTCGCCCGCTCTCGCAAATCAGGGGCGAAAAGTCGGGCATTGAATGAAATCCTTACGAAACGTAAACCATACTGGTTAATGCTTCGGAAACCTGACCGTGAAAGAGCCGCTTTCCTGTGCGAGCGATGTCGCAGGGGTGCTTTTTTACGCGGTTCCGTGCGCAAAACCGTTTCGCACTTTTGCCGGAACTGCTCTAGGGTAACGACGTCCAGAACCGGGTTGGCCATTGATTCACTTCGAGAATGTCGGATTGCGCTACGGGATGGGGCCGGAGATTCTCCGCGACCTCACCTTCGATATTCCGCGCCGTTCCTTCCAGTTCCTCACGGGGCCGTCCGGCGCCGGCAAGACGACGCTGCTGCGCCTCCTGTTCCTGTCGCTTCAGCCGACGCGCGGCATCATCCGCACCTTCGATCGGGAAATCTCGACCATCCCGCGCGACGAGCTGCCCATGCTGCGCCGGCGCATCGGCATCGTCTTCCAGGATTTCCGCCTGCTCGATCACCTGACGACCTATGAGAACGTCGCCCTGCCGCTCCGCGTGCGCGGCAAGGAGGAATCGAGCTACCGCGCCGATGTGCTGGAGCTTTTGAAATGGGTCGGTCTCGGCGAGCGGATCAACGTGCTGCCGCCGGTGCTGTCCGGCGGGGAGAAGCAGCGCGCGGCGATTGCGCGCGCCCTCATCGACCGGCCGGAAATGCTGCTGGCGGACGAGCCGACCGGCAACGTCGATCCGCCGATGGCGCGGCGGCTGCTCAGCCTCTTCCTCGAACTCAACCGGCTCGGCACCGCCGTGGTGATCGCCACGCACGACCTGTCGCTGATGGACCAGGTGGAGGCGCGGCGCATGATCCTCTCGCAGGGGCGGCTCGACATCTATGACTGACGCGCCCCGCGAGACCGCAGAACCCCAAGGCGCGGCCCGCCGGCCGGAAATGCGCGTGCGGCCCACCGCGCCTATCGTGCCGCAGGCCAATGTCTCCGGCAACGCGCTGATGCTCGTCATTGCCATCATGGCCTTCCTCGCCTGCCTCACCTTCGGCGCGGTCAGCATGGTGCGGGCGACGGCGGCAAGCTGGCAGAGCCAGATTTCCCGCGAGATCACCATCCAGATCAAGCCGGACGACAATCTCGACATGGAACAGGCGCTGAAGAATGCGCGCGATCTCGCGCTCACCTTCGCCGGCACCCGTGACGGCACGATCGTCGACAAGGCCGCGACGGCGCGCCTGCTGGAACCCTGGCTCGGCGAGGGGCTGGATATCGACGAGCTGCCGGTGCCGCGTCTCGTCATCGTCACCATCGACGAGCAGAGTCCGCCGGATTTCGTCGGCATGCGCGCGGCGCTCGCCGAGAAGATCCCGACGGCCTTCCTCGATGACCATCGCACCTGGGTCGACCGGCTCGTCGCCATGGCGCGCACCACGGCGCTCATCGGCACCGGCGTTCTGGTGCTGGTCTTCTCGGCCATGGTGCTGACGGTCATTTTTGCGACGCGGGGCGCGCTTTCGGGCAACCGGCATATCGTCGAGGTGCTGCATTTCGTCGGGGCGGAGGCAAGTTTCGTCGCCTCCGAGTTCCAGAAGCACTTCCTCAAGATCAGCCTCAAGGGTTCCGTCGCCGGAGGACTTCTGGCGACATTGTTCTTCGCTGTCGCCGGATTCTGGCAGGGCCGCTCCATCGCGACGCCACAGAGCGATCAGGCGACGGCCCTTTTCGGCACCTTCTCCATGGGGCTGACGGGTTATCTCGGCATTGCCGCGACCATTCTGGTCATCGCGGTCCTGACGACGCTGACGGCCCGCTTCACGGTGATGCGCACGATCCACGAGATCGACCTCATCCGCTCCGATCCGTCGCGCACCGACCAACTGCCGGACTCGTGATGCGGGGCGGGCGGATCATCGCCGCGAAACGGACTATCCGTTGCCGCAATCGGGTTCTATGGACAGAATCATGAGCGCGCTGGAACGGGAAAAGCCGAAGCTGCCCGAGGGCGCCCGGCAGGAGGGGATAAGGCGGGGCCGCAAAGGTCCCGTGCGCATTCTTGTGCGCGTGGTGCTGGCGCTGATCCTGCTGGCCGGCGCTGCGGGCACCGCTGGGTTCCTGCATTTTGCGGAGACCGTTGCCGCGCTGGAGACGCCGCGCGCACCGAAGGCCGATGCGATCGTCGTGCTCACCGGCGGCTACCAGCGCATTGATCGCGCCATCGACCTCCTGAAGAACGGCGCGGGCGAGCGGCTGCTGATCTCCGGCGCCAACCCGGCGACCAGCGGCAATCTCCTGCGCAAGCTCACGCAAAGCTCCTCGGCGCTCTTCGAATGCTGCGTCGACATGGGCTATGAGGCGGTCGATACGATCGGCAACGCGAATGAAGCGGCGCGCTGGATCAGCGACCACCAGTACCGCCGGGTTCTCGTCGTCACCAACAATTATCACATGCCGCGCAGCCTGCTGGAACTGAAGGTCAGCGATCCGCAGACGGAGTTCATCGCCTATCCTGTCGTCAATTCCGACCTGAAGAACGGCAACTGGCTGCGCGAACCGGGTGTCATGAAGGCGATGCTGTCGGAATATCTCAAATATTGCCTGGCGCGGCTGCGTGCCTTCGCCGGCGCGCGGAGCTGGTCGGGGCTGCGTGGCGACATGACCGGAAGCTGAGAACGCGGCGACGGGAGTTTCCCCGCCTCCGATTATCGTGTAGGGCGAAAGACCGTTCCGCTTACAGGCTGCCCGATGATCGCTCTCCGCTCCGTGCTCTTCAATGCTCTCTTCTACCTGAACCTCATCGGGCAGATGATCGTGCTCACGCCGGTCTATTTCCTGCTGCCGCGCAAGAAGGCCTATGTCATCGCCAAGAACTGGGCGCGCAGCAACCATTGGCTCTTCGAGAAGATCGTCGGCACGACCTTCGAGATCGAGGGGCTGGAGAACATTCCCAAGGGCGGCTACATCTTTGCGCCGAAGCACCAGTCCTTCTGGGACGCCTACGCGCTGCTGCCCTGGCTCGACGATCCGCTCTATATCCTCAAGCGCGAGCTGACCTGGATTCCGCTCTTCGGCTGGTACATCAAGAAGCAGCGCATGATCCCGGTCAACCGCAATGCGCGCGGCAAGGTCATGGCCGCCGTGATGGAGCGCACGAAGGCGGAGATGGATACGGGCCGCCAGCTCATCATCTACCCGGAAGGCACGCGCCGGCCACCGGGCGCGCCACCGGAATACAAATACGGCATCGCGCGCCTCTACCGCGATCTGCAGGTTCCGGTCGTGCCGGTCGTCATGCATCCGGGCCTGTTCTGGCCGCGCCGCAAGTTCATCCGCCAGCCGGGCCATTTCAAGGTGATCATCCTGCCGGCGATCCAGCCGGGCATGGATCCCGACGCCTTCCTCGCCCATCTCGTCGAGGTCATGGAAACGGCGAGCGACCGCCTGCTCGTGGAGACGGTGGAGGCCAATCCGCATCTCGTCCTGCCGCCGACCGCCGTGCAGCGGCTGGCGGAATTGAGGGCGCGCGGAGCCTGATCAGGTTGAGGCGCGGGCGTGGAGGCTTTCCGCCGTCCGGCCGACATCCTCCAGCCAATGGTCGCGGATGCCCATTTCGCGCAGATGCGCCAGCGTGTTGCGCACGTAATCCATATTGTGACCGGACTTGCCGATGGCGGTGCTGATCGTGCCGGCTGCCTCCTCTATCGAGAGCGCGCCGGCGAACTGGTGATGGGCGCGGTCGCAGATATAGGCGAGCGTCGTCACGCGGCGGCCGTCGCCGAGCGTTGCCGGCAGGGTGCGCTCCTTGTAAACATGGGTCACAAGCTCGCGTTCGCGCAGATAATCGACCACCGCCTCCTGCTTCTCCAAAGCGACACGGAACGCGACGCCGCGGCAGGAGCCGCCGCGGTCGAGGCCGAGCACAAGGCCGGGCCTTTCCTCCGTGCCCCGGTGCACCCAGGAGCGCACGCAGAGCGACCGGCGGAAGCCGAAGAGGTGGGCCGCCTGCCGCTCCTCGAATTCGAAGCCCGGATTCCACATCAGCGATCCGTAGCCAAAGACCCAGAATTCGTTCATATCCACCGTCACTGGAAACATCTCTCTAAAAGCCGCCGCAATTGCCGGCTTTGACCCGTTTGGGGCAAATCACGCCTGCCACCATTGGAGAACACTATGGCATCGTCAAGCCGCGCCGACGCATCCGGGGTTACGCGCAAGCTGATCCTGCTTGCCATTGCCATCGTTGTCGCCGGTGTGCTCTATACGGGTGGATGGTTCTATGCCGCAAGCTGGCTGAGGGAGCGGGTGACGCAGGAGCTTGCCGCTTCCGAACAGGGCATGCATTCGGCCTCGTGCAGCAATCTTTCTGTTCGCGGTTTTCCGTTCCGCATCGGTGTCTTCTGCGATGCGCTCGGCGTCGATGACCACGAGTCCGGCTTGTCGGCCAGCTTCGGTGCGCTGCGTTCGGCCGCGCAGGTCTATCGCCCCGGCCATGCCGTCATGGAACTGGACGGACCGGCGCAGGTGCGCGTGACGCCGGATCGCGTGCTCGATGTGGATTGGGACCTTCTGCATGCCAGCGTCGTCGCCTGGACGGACGGGCTGGACCGCGCCTCCGTCGCCTATGACGGGCTGAAAGGCAGGTTCAACGCGCCGTCCGAGGGTATCTCCGTCGGCTTTTCCGCCGCGCATGGTGAAAAGCATGTCCGCCGGTCCGGCGAGGCGCTGGACGTTGCGGCCTCGCTCGATGCGCTTGCGCTCGATCTTGGCGGCAAGGCGCTGCCGGCGCTGAATGTCGCGGCCGACGTGACGATTGCGGATGCGGCAGGGTGGATTTCCACCGAAGGGCCGCCGCCCGGCCTGCCGCGTGGAACCAGCGCGGAGCTGCGCAGCCTCTCGCTCGATCTTGGCGGCGGAAACCGGATGAAGCTGTCCGGCCCCGTCAGCGTCGATGAGGAAGGTCTCGTGTCCGGCTCGCTTACGCTTGCCGTCGAGGGCGTGACGGTCTGGCGCGACCGCATTTCCGAGCAGTTTCCGGAGGCTGCCGTGACCGTGCGCCGCGTGGCCGGCATCGTCAGGGGACTTTCGGGCGGGCAGGACCGCGCAACCGTGCAGGTGAACATCCGGCGCGGCACCGTCATCCTGGGGCTGTTCCCGGTGGGCCGAATTCCGCCCCTGTGATCAGCCCTTCTTGTCGAGGACCGGGCGGCCGAAGTTCGGTGCCGCAGTATCCTGGCCGGCGTCGATGATCGAGCGGCGGATGGCGCGGGTGCGGGTGAAGAGATCGAAAAGCTTGTCGCCGTCGCCCCAGCGGATCGCGCGCTGGAGATAGGCGAGGTCTTCGGAAAAGCGCGCCAGCATCTCGAGGATCGCGTCCTTGTTGTGAAGGCAGACGTCGCGCCACATGGTCGGGTCGGAGGCGGCAAGGCGCGTGAAGTCGCGGAAACCAGAGGCCGAATATTTGATGACTTCCGATTCCGTCACCGTTTCCAGGTCGTCCGCCGTGCCGACGATGTTGTAGGCGATGATGTGCGGCAGGTGCGAGACGATGGCGAGCACCTTGTCGTGGTGCTCCGTATCCATCTCGTCCACCTTGGAGCCGAGGGCTTCCCAGAAGGCGGCGAGCTTGCGCTTGGCGTCCTTGTCGGTGCCGTGCACCGGCGTCAGGATGCACCAGCGGCCCTGGAAGAGTTCGGCAAAGCCGGCGTCCGGGCCGGAATGTTCGGTGCCCGCCAGCGGGTGGCCGGGGATGAAATGCACGTTCTTCGGCATGTGCGGCAGCATCTGCGCCACGACCGAGGCCTTGGTGGAGCCGACATCGGTGACGATGGCGCCCGCCTTCAGATGCGGGGCGATTTCCTCGGCGACCTTGCCGGAGGCGCCGACGGGCACCGAGACGATGACGAGGTCCGCCCCTTCCACCGCCTTGCCGGCGTCGTGGACGTAGTCGGTGCCGAGCTCCAGTTCGCGGGCGCGGTCGAGCGTTTCCTGGCTGCGGCTGGAAATGGTGACGGTTTTCGCCAGCCCCTTTTCCTTGACGGCGCGGGCGATGGAGGAGCCGATCAGGCCGATGCCGATCAGTGCGATCTTGTCGAAATGTCCGTCCGTCATGCCATTGCCCTCTTGCTGCCGTTCCGCTCTAGCGGGCGGCCCGGTTTTTGTCGAGGGGATCAGCGCGGCGGGCGTTCGCGCGTTGTCGGCACGCCCTGTGGCGCGAGCACCGGCACGAAGACGCGGCGCGAGGCGCGGGCGGCGACCGGCAGGCCCTGATAGAGCCGCTTCTGCGCCTCCACGACGATGACGCCGGAGAACATCGGCCAGAGCATGCGCCCCAGCCGCTCGAAGACGCCGCGCAGCTTCAGGACGCTGCGCAGCTTGGAGGGCGGGAAGAACAGCGCCTCTGCGCTGGCGCCGGGCGTAAAATTCGTCGCGCGCAGCAGCGCCGTGAGCTGGCCGCGCGAATAGGGCCGGCCGGAACCGAAGGGCGTATGCTCCATGCGCGCCCAGACGCCGCGCCGGTTCGGCACGACGATGACGAGGCGGCCGCCGGGGGCGAGAACGCGCCAAAGCTCCTTCATCGTCTCGCGCGGGTTTTCGGCGAATTCCAGCGAGTGGACCATCAGGATACGGTCGACGGAGGCATCCGGCAGCGGCAGTTCCTCGTCGAAGACGAGGGCCGTCGAGGACAGCTCGTTCGGCGGCCAGTTCACCGCGCCCTGACCGGCCGGCATGAAGGCGAAGGTGCGCTCGGTGTCGGCGCGGAAACGGTCGAGATAGGGCACGGCATAGCCGAGGCCGACCAGCCGCTCGTCGGGCAGGCGCGCCCAGAGCGAGGCGAGCGCCATGGCGATCGAATGATCGGCGAGGCGGCCGAGCGGCGAGTGGTAGAATTCGCGGAGGTCGACGATATCTGCATGCATGGACAGGATGTTAGCGATGGTCCGGTGGACTTCAAGGGCGATTGGCTTACATTTCCCCGCGACAGTCCGTCCGATGCATGAGGAATGTGCCATGGCCCCGCTGGAAATCGAACTCTTCGCCTGCCGCAGCGACAATTTCGGCGTGCTGCTGCACGATCCCGAAACGGGTGCGACCGCAAGCATCGATGCGCCGGAGGAAAAGCCGATCCTCGATGCGCTCGCCCGCCGTGGCTGGACGCTGAGCCACATCTTCACGACGCACCACCACGGCGACCACGTGGACGCCAATCTCGCGCTGAAAAAGCGTTTTGGCGCGACGATCATCGGTCCGGCGCGCGAGAGCATTCCCGGCATCGACCGCAAGGTGGACGGCGGCGACAGCTTCGATTTTGCCGGCCGACGGGTCGAGGTGATCGCGACGCCGGGCCATACGCGCGGCCATATCTGCTTCCACCTGCCGGAGGAAAAGCTGCTCTTTGCCGCCGATACGCTTTTCGCGCTCGGCTGCGGCCGTCTGTTCGAGGGCACGCCGGCGGATATGTGGGCTTCGCTTTCCAAGCTTGCCGCGCTGCCGGACGACACGATCGTCTATTTCGGGCACGAATACACGCTCTCGAATGCGCGCTTTGCCGTGACCGTCGATCCGCAGAACGCGGCGCTTGCGAAACGTGCCGATGACATCGAGGCGCAGCGGGCGAAGGGCGGTTTTACCGCGCCGACGACCATCGGGCTGGAAAAGGCGACCAATCCCTTTCTGCGCGCGGCGGACCCGGCAATCCGCCGTCATCTCGGCATAGAAAGGGCGGGCGACGCCGAGGTGTTTGCGGAAATCCGCGGGCGGAAGGACCGGTTCTGAGCGTCAGGCCGCAGCGGCCGCGCGTCTGCGGAAGATCATGTCCTTGGCGGCCAGAACCGCGCCGCCCGTCACCAGCAGGCAGGCCAGCGCAATGCTCCAGGACGGCTCGGCGAAGCCCGAGAGAATGAGAACCAGCGTCGAAAGCAGCGGCGCGGCGTAGCTGGCCGCGCCGAGGATTTGGATGTCGCCGTTCTTCACGCCGTAATCCCATACATAGAAGGCCGCGCCGACCGGCAGCAGGCCGAGGCCGGCGACGGCGAGCCATTCGAAGCCCGTCTGCGGCCAGACGGTGGTTTCGAGGCCCAGATGGCAGAGCAGCGAGAGGATCGCGGTGGCAAGGCAGAAGCCCGTCACCACATCCGTCGAGACCGCCTCGAAGCTGCGGGTCGCAAGCGAATAGCCGGCCCAGGTGAAGGCGCAGAGGAAGGCCGCGCCGTAGCCGACGAGATAGGCGCTGTCGAAGGTAACGCCGTTGCGCCCGACGATGAGCGCGGTGCCGCCGAGGCCGAGCAGCGTGCCGACCACATGGTTCCAGCGCAGCGTCTCGCCCGGCAGCAGCGCGGAGCCGGTGACGATGAGGAGCGGCCAGAGATAGGCGATCAGGCTCGCCTCGACGGCCGGTGCGTTGCGCAGCGCCGTGAAGTACAGGAAGTGATAGCCGAAGAGGCCGAGGATGCCGGTGATCCAGACCTTCGCCGGCTGTTTCAAGAGGCGCAGGCGCTCCGGCCGAGCGATCAGCACGGCGATGCCGGGCAGGCTGCCGATCAGGAAGCAGATGGCGGAGAGCTGGAAGGGCGGCATCTTGCCGGAGGCGGCGGTGAAGAGCGCCAGCAGCGCCCACATGAGGATCGCCGTAAAGCCGATAAGGGTCGCACGCATCTTCAAGGCCGATTACTCCGGTCTGCCGACCGGCAAGCCGCATCATCCCCCGAAGCGCGTGGCCGAGACGGTGACGGGGCCGAGCTTGGTCGGAATCCTCACATAGACCGGAGCATATACATTCGCCGCGTCCGCCTTGGCAAACCAGATTTCCATGGACTTCAGGTTGCGCAGGTACTCCACGTCCTCGCGGCCCTTCTTGTAGCCGGAGCGCGGCACGAAGCGGATGCCGCAGACGACGACCTCGCCCTCGAAGCCCTTGGTGGAATAGGGCTTGGTGCCCTTCGACGTCAGCTTCAGGTCCATGCGGGACTCGCCGTCGAAGATCGGCAGCGTCTTCGGGCAGATGCGACTGCCGGCGGGGATGATGAGACCGGAAATGGGGTCGAGCACGGCGCGCATGTCGGCGCTGGAGACCGGAACCCAGTTGTCCGGCTTCTTGCGCGCCGGCACCATGCTGGCATGCACGACATTGCCGTTGCGGAAGGTCACGTCGATGGCGCGGCCGCGCTTGCCGCTGCGATAGGTCACCGAATAGGAGGTGGCGCGCAGCTTGTCGCGGTTGACGATGCCGGAAACGGCGGTGGTGCCCTGCGTGCGGGCGAAGATATCGGCAAGGCCGGCGGAATGCAGGCTGCCGGAAATGGAGTAGCGGTTGCCGTTGAATTCCGAACGGAAGCTGGCGGTCGCCACCGGCAGGCCGGACAGGCGGATGCTGTAGTCGGTGCGATGCTGGACCTCGGCGGCGGCAAGCGGGCTTGCGCCGCCCGCAAGGGTGAGCGACATGGCCGCGCCAGCAATCCAACCCCGCCCGTTCATCTTCACGACTCCCATAGAGACGCTCCGCCTAGCCTGCCATTGCGGCGATTCTACGCCGTGGAAAATTCGTCATTCGTCTGCTATTGCCTGCAAATCATGACGTTTGGCAACTGAATTCCCGCTGAACGGCAGGTTTGGCTTGACGTCTGCGGCGAGTGTGACTATAGAACCGCGACTTTCCAAAAAGGCCAGACGGACTGCGGCCGGTTTCGGTGCCGGAAACGTATTGTCCTGTAACGAAGAAAAAATAGGTGTACCATGTCCCGTAGTTGCGAATTGACCGGCAAGGGCGTCCAGTCGGGCAACAATGTGAGCCACGCAAACAACAAGACGAAGCGCAAGTTCCTGCCGAACCTGTGCAATGTCACGCTGATTTCCGACGCCCTCGGCCAGCGTTTCCGTCTTCGCGTTTCCGCTGCTGCCCTGCGCTCGGTCGAGCACCGCGGTGGCCTCGACGCCTTCCTCCTGAAGGCCGAAGAAAACGAACTGTCGATGCGCGCTCGTCTGCTGCGCCGCCAGATCGCCAAGAAGACCGCTGCTGCTGCTTGATTTCAGGCAACAAGCCGGACGTTTTCATTGAGGCTTGCCCGTCTCCGGGCAGGCATCAATGCTATGTCTAAATCGTTACTCCAACTGGTGGCATCACCCAGGATAAAAAAATGCTCGCGAACCGCGTTACCCTTCTCTATGTCCTCCTGATGACGGCTGTCGTCGTCGCCTCCAACGTGTTGGTGCAGTATCCGCTTTCGGGTACGCTCTTCGGCATCAATCTCGGCGACCTCCTGACCTACGGCGCCTTCACCTATCCCGTCGCCTTCCTCATTACCGACCTCACCAATCGCCAGTTCGGCCCGCGCATCGCGCGCCGCGTCGTGGCCGTCGGTTTCCTCGTGGCGGTGCTGTTCTCGATCGGCGCTTCCACGCCGCGCATCGCGATTGCCTCCGGTTCGGCCTTCCTTGCCGGCCAGTTGCTCGACATCTCCGTCTTCAACACGCTGCGCCGGCAGACCTGGTGGCGCGCGCCGCTGATCGCCTCGCTGATCGGCTCGGTGCTCGACACGATGATCTTCTTCTCCTTCGCCTTCGCGCCGTTCCTGTCCGTCTTCGGCCCGAACGACCCCTTCGCCATCGAATGGGCGCCGGTGCTCGGTGTCTTCACGACGGAAGCGCCGCGCTGGATTTCCTGGGCGATGGGCGATTTTTCGGTGAAGGTTCTCGTCGGCCTCGTCATGCTGCTGCCCTATGGCGCGCTGATGAGTAGGCTGAAGCCCATGCCGGGCGTCGAGAAGACGGCCTGACGAAAGAAAGGAAAGCCGCCCCGACAGGAGCGGCTTTTTCATTTCAGGCGGAATTCCAGCATCAGGTTTCGCTGGAGGATAGAGTGGTTGTCGTCGGAAACGACGATGATGCGGATATCGTCCTCTGCCATCGCCACCACGTCCATCCCCTCCATATTGTCGATCTGCTGGCTGAGATCGGCGTCGATCAGCACCTCGCCGTCGACGACCGCGCCGGGACGGATCGTGTCGCCGGCAATGCGGCGGATACGCATGCCCATGCCACTCGCCAGGCTGAAGCGGCGTTCGAGCAGCAGGAGATCGCCGTTCGGCAGAAAGGCGCCGTCGGTGATGTCCCAGGGATCGTCCCGCTTGACGGCGAAGAGGCCCTTGCGCGGACCTTCCAGCACGGCGGCGAAGATGTTGCCCTCGGCGTCGAGGCTGCGTTCCGTGACGGCGACCGGCGTTGCCCCGAGGGGACCCGTCGCCGGCGACATGGCCAATGTCTCTATGCCGCGGTTGATGCGCATCTCGTGCGGATCGAAGGGAAAGCGCAGGCGTCGCTTCGGTTTGGCCTCCATGAAGCCGGGATCGGGATAGGCGTCGATGCGGTGCATCACCTCGAAGCTCGTGAGCAGTTCGCCCTTACGGATGGCAAGGCCCTCCGCGTCCATTCTGAACTTGCGGTTCCCGTCCCGTCCGTTCTTGTCGAACATGGAGCGGATCTCGACGCCGGCAAGGCCGCTCAGCCGGCCCTCCGCGTCGCGCTCGACGCGGCCCGTCAGCCAGTGCCCGGTATCGAGCACGGCGACGAAATGCTGCCCGTCTTCGCGCAAGCGGATGGCGGAGATGGAGCCGAGCAGGGGGTTGCCGGAGGAATAGGCGATGCCGCCGAGGAATTCCAGTTTGCCGAAGACGCGCTGGTCGGAGCCTGTCACGAACTGGGAGAAGGCGCGGCTGGTGACGGGAACGTCTTCCGCTGCGGCGGGGCGGCCGAGCGGCAGGAACAGCAGGGCGGAAAGGACGATGGCGGCGAGGCCGCGCAGCGAGCTGGCGGCCTGCCGCGTGGCCGCTCTATCAGCCCGCACGACGCCGGCCGGCCGGGCGACGGGCGGTGCTCTCGTCGGCGAAGAGCGAGGCGAGCTGTTCGGTCATGGCGCCGGCCAGTTCGTCTGCATCGACGATGGTGACGGCGCGGCGATAGTAGCGCGTCACGTCATGGCCGATGCCGATGGCGAGAAGCTCGACCGGCGAGCGCGTCTCGATCTGTTCGATGACGGCGCGCAGGTGCCGTTCCAGATAGTTGCCGGGGTTCACCGAGAGCGTCGAATCGTCGACCGGCGCGCCGTCCGAGATCATCATCAGGATGCGACGCTGCTCGGGGCGGGCCAGCAGACGGTCATGCGCCCAGATCAGCGCCTCGCCGTCGATGTTTTCCTTCAGCAGGCCCTCGCGCATCATCAGGCCGAGATTGCGCCGTGCGCGCCGCCACGGGGCGTCGGCGCCCTTGTAGACGATGTGGCGCAGGTCGTTGAGGCGGCCGGGCGATTGCGGCTTGCCGCCGGCGAGCCACTTTTCGCGCGACTGGCCGCCCTTCCAGGCCTTGGTGGTGAAGCCGAGGATTTCCACCTTCACGCCGCAGCGCTCCAGCGTGCGGGCAAGGATATCGGCGCAGGTGGCGGCCACCGTGATCGGCCGGCCGCGCATGGAGCCGGAATTGTCGATCAGCAGCGTTACCACGGTATCGCGGAAGGTCGTGTCCTTCTCGCGCTTGAAGGAGAGCGGCTGCATCGGATCGATGATGATGCGCTGCAGGCGGGCGCTGTCGAGATAGCCCTCTTCGAGGTCGAATTCCCAGGCGCGGTTCTGCTGCGCCATCAGGCGGCGCTGCAGGCGGTTGGCAAGGCGGCCGACCGCGCCCTGGAGATGGGCGAGCTGCTTGTCGAGGAAGGCGCGCAGGCGGTCGAGTTCCGCTTCGTCGCACAGTTCCTCGGCGGTGATCGTCTCGTCGAATTCCTGCGTGAAGACGCCGTAATCGACCTTCTCGTTGAAATCCGTGAAGGGCTGGTTCGGGCGGCGGACTTCGCCGGGCTTTTCCGTGTCGTCGCCGTCGTCCTCGACGAGATCGTCGTCGGAGATTTCCGCGCCGTCCATCTCGCCGTCGTCCATCTGTTCGTCGGACGTCTCGTTCTCGTCGGCGGGCGCGCTATCGTCGCCGGCGTCTTCCTGGCTGTTGTTGTCTTCCTGCTCGTCGCTGCGCGGCTGGTTCTCGTCCTCGGGCGTTTCCGAATCGTCCGGCTCGGTCTCGTCCTCGCCGTACTGTTCGGCGACGTTCATCGAGGCCAGCATGTTGCGCACGACGCGGGAGAAGGCCTGCTGGTCGTTGATGGAGGCCGAAAGGCCTTCCATGTCCTTGCCGGCCTTGTCCTCGATGAAGCTGCGCCAGAGATCGAGCACCTGTCCTGCCGAGGCCGGCGGGGCCTGCCCGGTCAGTTTTTCGCGCACGATGAGCGCGACGGCTTCTTCCAGCGGGGCATCGGCCTGACGGGTGATCGCGGCGAAATTGGCCTTGGCGTATTTCTCCGTCAGCATGACGTTGAGGTTCTGCGCCATGCCGTGCATGCGGTTGGAGCCGATCGCCTCGACGCGCGCCTGTTCGACGGCGTCGAAGATCGCGCGGGCATCGGCACCCTGCGGCGACATGGTCGCGTGGATGCGGGCGTCGTGGCAGGCCTTGCGCAGCGCCATCGAGTCGCCGAGGCCGCGCGTGAGCGCGACTTCGGCCGGCGAGGGACGCTTGGATAGTTCCGGCAGGCGGATGCGCTCGCCGGTCATGCCGGGGCGCTCGTTGGCGAAGGAAACCTCCACCTCCGCATCGCCCGAAACGGCGCGCACGCAGCCCGTCACCGCGCGGCGGAACGGTTCCATATCCACCACGCCGCCGGGTCTCGGCTTCGAATTGTCTCCGCGAGCTGCCATGCGCTTCACCTTGCCGTCAGGCAGTCGCTTCCAGGACGATGTTGGCGGCGCTTTCCTTCAGCTCGATGCCGAAGGCGCGCTGGTAAAGCTCGGCCACCAGCGTGCGTTCCAGTTCGTCGCACTTGTTGAGGAAGGTGACGCGGAAGGCGAAGGCGATATCGCCGAAGATTTCCGCGTTTTCCGCCCAGGTGATGACCGTGCGCGGGCTCATCACGGTCGACAGGTCGCCGTTGATGAAGGCGGCGCGGGTGAGGTCGGCGACGCGCACCATGCGCGAGATCGTCTCGCGGCCGTCCTTGCCGGCGGCGAGGCGCTTCACCTTGGCGGCGACGATGCTCACCTCGTTGTCGTGCGGCAGGTAGTTCAGCGTGGTGACGATCGACCAGCGGTCCATCTGCGCCTGGTTGATCTGCTGCGTGCCGTGGTAGAGGCCGGTCGTATCGCCGAGGCCGACGGTGTTGGCCGTCGCGAACAGGCGGAAGGCGGGGTGCGGGCGGATGACGCGGCTCTGGTCGAGCAGGGTCAGGCGGCCGGAGGATTCCAGCACGCGCTGGATGACGAACATCACGTCCGGGCGGCCGGCGTCGTATTCGTCGAAGACGAGCGCGACATTGTGCTGGTAGGCCCAGGGCAGGATGCCGTCCTTGAATTCGGTGACCTGCAGGCCGTCCTTGACGACGATGGCGTCCTTGCCGACGAGGTCGATACGGCTGACATGGCTGTCGAGGTTGACGCGAACGCACGGCCAGTTGAGGCGGGCGGCGACCTGCTCGATATGGGTCGACTTGCCGGTGCCGTGATAGCCGGAGACCATGACGCGGCGGTTATGGGCAAAGCCTGCGAGGATGGCGAGGGTCGTTTCGCGGTCGAACAGGTAGTCCGGGTCGAGGTCCGGAACGTAGGCGTCCGCCTTGGAATAGGCCGGGACCCGAAGGTCCGTATCAATGCCGAAAACCTCCCGTACGGAAACAGTGGTGTCCGGGAGGTTGGAAATATCGAGATCCATCTTGCTCATCACGTCTCCGCGGGCGGCGGGGTCGCCTCCACCCAAATGTCTTGTTGCCGGCACTGCTCTAGCAGAAGCCGGCCTGCTTTAACAATTGATATGCTTGGATGACCGCGCGAAAACGCTCTTCCGAGCCTCTATCTCCGCCATTTGCATCCGGGTGATGCTTTTTGACAAGCGTTTTATAGGCGGACTTGATGTCCTCGGTCGTCGCATTGGCCGAAAGGCCGAGCGTATCGAAGGCCTTGGCCTCCAGTGTCTTCAGCTTTCGCGCACGGGGCTCCATCTGGGGCCGGCGGCCCTTGCCCTCGTTGAAGAAGCCGAAGGGGTCACGGATGCGCTGGTTCGCCCCGGCCGTGCCGGAGCGTGCGGTGCCCTGCGCCGGGCCGTTCTTGGCGGCCTTGTTGACGCCGATGGTCCAGGTGGGGCGATGACCGGTGATCGCCTCCTTCTGGTAGCGCGCGATCTCGCCGTCGGACAGGCCCGAGAAGTAGTTGTAGCCCTTGTTGTATTCCTTGACGTGCTCGAAGCAGAACATGAAATATTGCCCTTCGGCATTGCGGCCGACGGGGGCGCGATGCACGGCATTCTCCTCGCAGCCGTCCCACTGACAGGTCGGCGCGGAACGTTCGGGACGCTCCACGCGCCGCTTCGTGCGGATGCGGTCGAAGTATTTGGAATCGAGTTTCATGGCGCACATTATGGGGTCCCGGAGGGCCTGCAACAAGAATTGACAAAGCGGATTGTTGCTGGCTTTGTGGGACTATTTTTCTGCGTCGCGGCCCCGCATTTCCGGCCGCCGAAGGTTTTGTCCAAGGTTCTCCAATGTCCATGAAATCCAGCATGACCGGCAAGCTCGAAGCTGCCTTTTCGCCCGAACGCCTCGACGTCATCAACGAGAGCCACCTGCATGCCGGCCACCAGCCGGGTTTCGACGGCGAAGGCGAGACGCATATGCGCATCCGCATCGTCTCCGCGGCATTCGCCGGCATGAGCCGCGTGGCGCGCCACCGGGCGATCAACGAGGTGGTGAAGGCGGAGCTGGACGCAGGACTGCACGCGCTTGCCGTCGAGGCGGCGGCGCCCGGCGAGCCGACGCGCTGGTAGTTATCTTTTCGGCTGTTCCGGTTCCGCCGGGCGGATACGCAGTCTCGTGATGCGGTTCTTCACCCGCTTCATGACGATGAAGCGCTTGCCGTGGAAGGTGAAGGCCTGCCGCTCTTCCGGGATGGATTTCGACTCGTGGATGACGAGACCCGCGATGGTCGTCGCCTCCTCGTCCGGCAGGTTCCAGGTGAAGGCGCGGTTGAGGTCGCGGATCGTCACGCTGCCATCGACGACGAGCGAACCGTCCGCCTCCTGCCGCACGCCTTGCATGTCGACAGCGGTCTCGTCGGAGATGTCGCCGACGATCTCCTTCAAAATGTCCTGGAGCGTCACGACGCCCTGCACCTCGCCATATTCGTCCACGACGGTGGCGAAATGCTCCTGCCGGCGCAGGAAGGCGGCAAGCTGTTCCTTCAGCGTCGTCGTGTCCGGCACGAACCACGGTTTCTCCGCGACCTTGGTAATGTCGAGGTTCTTCGGCTCCATGCCGGGTTCGATGAGCGCGCGCAGCAGATCTTTGGCGTGCACGACGCCGACAATGTTATCGACCGTGCCGGCCCAGAGCGGCATGCGCGTATAGGGACTTTCCAGTACGGCCTTGACGATCTCTTCCGGCGGATCGCCGGCGTTGAGCGCGCGCATGGCGGTGCGGTGGATCATGATGTCGGAGACTTCCAGCGCCTCGAGGTCGAGGCCGTTGCCGGCCTTGTCCCGGTCGGGTTTTGCGTTGGCGCTATCTCGGGCGGGTTGGCCGGGGCGGCGCTCGACCTCCGTCTCGCCCGCCTTCTGCCGCGCGCGCCAAACATAGGCGAGGGCGGCGATGATCAGGCCGAGGGCGAGAACGATCCACAGCCAGAGATGGGGCGCGAACGCGGCGGGCGCATCGCCGGTCATTTCGGGAGCTTTTCCTTGAGGAAGGCGACGACTTCGGATTGCGGCACGTCATCGGCGACAAAGGACTGGCCGATGCCGCGCGTCAGGATGAAGGTGAGCTTGCCGGCCTTGACCTTCTTGTCCTGCGCGATGGCGTCCATCAGCGTTTCGGCCGGCGGCAGGCCGCCCGGGATCTCGCCCATCGCAGTCGGCAGGCCGACCTCGCGCAGATGCGCCTCGACGCGCCTGCCGTCGTCGGGGCTGCACAGGTTCATCCGGGCGGAGAACTGGTGGGCAAGCACCATGCCGATGGAGACGCCCTCGCCGTGGACGAGGCGGGCGCTGTCGTACTGCGTTGCCGCTTCCAGCGCATGGCCGAAGGTGTGGCCGAGGTTCAGGAGGGCGCGCTGGCCGTTCTCGCGCTCGTCGGCGGCGACGACATCGGCTTTCGCCTGGCAGCTCGTGGCGATGGCCGTAATGCGAGCTTCCCCGCCGGCAAAGACGTCGCGCCAGTTCTTCTCCAGCCAGGCGAAGAAATCGGGCTTGTCGATCAGGCCGTATTTGGCGACTTCCGCATAGCCGGCGCGGAATTCGCGCGGCGAGAGCGTATCGAGCACGTCGGTGTCGGCGAGCACGAGATCGGGCTGGTGGAAGACGCCGATGAGATTCTTGCCGTGCGGCGAGTTGATGCCGGTCTTGCCGCCGACGGAGGAGTCGACCTGCGCCAGAAGCGAGGTCGGCACCTGGATGAAGCGCGAGCCGCGGCGCACGATGCCGGCGGCAAAACCCGTGAGGTCGCCGATGACGCCGCCGCCGAGCGCCACGACGGCATCGTTGCGCTCGATGCGGGCGGCGAGCACGCTGTCGCAGACGCTGATCAGGTGCTCGAAGCTCTTGGTCTTCTCGCCGGCCGGCAGCACGAGCGAGACGGCGTCGATACCCTCCGCCTTGAGGGCGGCCATGAAGCCGTCGAGATAGAGCGGGGCGACATGCGCATCCGTGATGACGGCGATCTTGCGGCCCTTGAGGCGGCTGGCGATCTTGCGGCCGGCCGAGGCGATGAGGCCGGGGCCGATCAGGATGTCGTAGGAGCGGTCGCCGAGGTCGACCCGCACGGTGCGGCGGGCGAAGGCATTGGCAGTCATGGTCATCTCGTCTGGTTTCTCGGGCCGGCGGCGGTGATCGCGGCGAGCACCTCCTCCACCATGGTTTCCTTCTTCACGTCGCGCGACATCACGGTCAGATCGGCTTCCGCATAGATCGGGTAACGGGCGTTCATGAGGTTTTCGAGCGTCTGGCGCGGGTTTTCCGTCTTCAGCAGCGGTCGCGTGTCGCGCTTGTTGACACGTTCCCAGAGCACATCGAGATCGGCATTGAGCCAGACGGTCAGCCCGCCGCGCTTGATGTGCCTGCGGGTGTTCTCGTTGATATAGGCGCCGCCGCCCGTCGAGACGACGCGCGGGCCGGAACGCAGCAGGCGCTTGATGACGCGGGTTTCCAGTGCGCGGAATTCTGCCTCGCCATAGGCGGCGAAAAGATCGGTGATCGACATGCGCGAGACGCGCTCGATCTCATGGTCGGAATCGACGAAGGGAACGCCGAGCGCCTGCGCCGTCATGCGGCCGATCGCCGATTTGCCGGCGCCCATCAGGCCGATCAGCACGAGGTTGCGCTTGCCGAGCGCTGCGCGGGCCTGCTCGGCGAGCGTGGGAGGGGCCTGGTCGATCAGCTCGGTCATTGCGTTTTCCGGGGTTTGTCTCCTTTCCGTATCGACAAAAGCGCCGGAAGCGTCAAGCCTGCCGAAGGCGCCATCCCTTGCGCTCGGCCTGTGGCGAGGCGATATAGAGGGTGTCATCCCGGAGAATGCCATGCCCAGCCTGTTCCGATTCCTGTTCGTCTGCGCCATGATCGCCGGGACGATCTATGGCACGATGGTGGCGCTCGTCACCTTCGTGGAACCGATGGAGCGGGAGGTGACGATCCGCATTCCCTCCGAGCGGGTGAACCCGCAGCCATGAGGGATCCATCCGCGCTACAGGTCGAGTCCTTTCTCGAAATGATGAGCGCCGAGCGCGGCGCGGCGACCAACACGCTGCAATCCTACGAGCGGGATCTAGAGGATGCGCGCTCCTTTCTCAACGAGCGCGGCGTGCGTCTTTCCGAGGCGGTGCCGGACGACCTGCGCGCCTATCTCGGCCATCTTGCGAAACAAGGTTTTGCCGCCTCCTCGCAGGCCCGGCGGCTTTCGGCGCTCCGGCAATTCTTCAAGTTCCTTTATGGCGAGGGACTGCGCGGCGACGATCCGACCGGCATTCTCGATGCCCCGAAGAAAGGGCGTTCGCTGCCGAAGACGCTGAGCGTCGACGACGTCACGCGGCTGATCGCCCGGGCGGAGACCGAGGCGATGGAGCCGGGCGGCAATCTTCTTCTCAAGCGGCGCCTGCATGTGCTGGTCGAACTCCTCTATGCGACGGGCCTGCGCGTCAGCGAGCTGGTGTCGCTGCCGGCAAGCGTGCTGGCGCAGACCGGACGGTTCCTCGTGGTGAAGGGCAAGGGCAACAAGGAGCGCATGGTGCCGCTGTCGCGCGCTGCCGTTTCGGCGCTGGAGACCTACGGCGAGGCGCTGGCGGCGGACATCGGCGACGATCCTGCGGCCGGCGATTTCCTGTTCCCGGCGCAAAGCAAGGAGGGCTATCTGCCGCGTCAGGTCTTTGCCCGCGACCTCAAGGCGCTGGCCGGGCGGGCGGGTATAAGGGCCTCGACGCTCTCGCCGCATGTCCTTCGCCACGCTTTCGCCAGCCACCTGCTCCAGAACGGGGCGGACCTGCGCGCGGTGCAGGAACTGCTTGGCCATTCGGACATTTCCACGACACAAATCTATACGCATGTGCTGGAAGAACGGCTTCACCAGCTCGTTCAAACCCATCACCCCCTTGCCAAACAGGCAAAAAAACCGGATTAGGACCCCTCCGCTTGCGACCGGCCTCTTGGCCGACGACAGTCAGCGCGGTTTGAGCAAACGATCGGAAACGCATCTCATGCACAACTACCTCGATTTCGAAAAGCCCATCTCGGATCTCGAAGGCAAGATCCACGAGCTTCGCAAGCTCGCCGAAGAAGATGAGAGCATCGACACGACGGACGAGGTCGGCCGGCTTGAAATCCGCGCCCGCGAGGCGATGGCGGACATCTATTCCAAGCTGTCGCCCTGGCAGAAGACGCAGGTCGCGCGCCATGCGCAGCGTCCGCATTTCGTCGATTACGCCGCCCAGCTCTTCGAAGAGTTCACGCCGCTCGCCGGCGACCGCAAGTTTGCCGAGGACGAGGCCATCCAGGCCGGCCTCGGCCGCTTCCGCGGCGAAGCCGTCGCCATTATCGGCCAGGAGAAGGGCAACGACACCAAGTCGCGCCTCAAGCACAATTTCGGCAGCGCCCGCCCGGAAGGATATCGCAAGGCGATCCGCGTCATGGAGATGGCGGATCGTTTCGGCCTGCCGATCATCACGCTGATCGATACGGCCGGCGCCTATCCGGGCATCGGCGCGGAAGAGCGCGGCCAGGCGGAAGCCATCGCCCGCTCCACGGAAATGTGCCTCAATGTCCGCGTGCCGATCGTCTCGGTGGTTCTGGGCGAAGGCGGTTCGGGCGGCGCGATCGCGATCGCCACGGGCGACCGCGTCTACATGCTGGAACATGCGATCTATTCCGTGATCTCGCCGGAAGGCGCGGCCTCGATCCTCTGGCGCGATTCCACCCGCGCCAAGGAAGCGGCGAGCAACATGAAGATAACGGCGGAGGACCTGAAGGCCCTCGGCGTCATCGATGGCATCATTCCCGAGCCGGTCGGCGGCGCGCATCGCGATCCGGCCGCCGTCATCGGCCGCACGGGCGACGTCATCGCCTCCGCACTCAAGGACCTTTCGGCAAAGCCGGGCGACCAGCTTCGCAAGGACCGTCGCCAGCGCTACCTCAATATCGGCCGCCAGCTCTGAGCCTGCGGCGATTGGCGGCGGCGCCTGCGCGCCGCCGTTGCCAAATCTCGGCCACAATCCTTGTGTCTGAAGCGTGAGCGGAGTTCCGGCAGCCTCGCGAAAGAATTCCCGGTTAAGAATTTATGAAGTATAAGCCGGTTACGACTGCCCGTCCCGCCTGCCGGCGCGGCGGAGCGCGATCTGACGATTGTTGACGGACCCTGGGAATGCGCCTGAAACTTCTTGCCGCTCTATCGCTTCTTGCCGTGGCCGCCGCAGGCTGCACGAACGAGACGCTCGACACGTTCGACAAGGTCGATGTCGATATCACCAAGGTATCGAGCAAGACCGGCTATCAGCTTTCGCCGGCCGTGCTGAGCAAGCTCTCCAGGATGAACATCGACCGGTCGTCGCCGATCATGCTGCGCATCCTGAAGGAAGAAGGCCGGCTGGAAGTGTGGAAGGCCGACCGCGCGAACCGCTTCCAGCTCGTGCGCAACTACAAGATCTGCGCCTGGTCCGGCAAGCTCGGCCCGAAGACGAAGGAAGGCGACCGCCAGGCGCCGGAGGGCTTCTACCCGCTCTCGCGCGGGCAGATGAACCCGAATTCGAGCTATTATCTCGCGATCAACACCGGCTTCCCGAATACCTACGACCGCGCCAACAAGGCGAGCGGCACCAATCTGATGATCCACGGTGCCTGTTCCTCGTCGGGCTGCTATTCGATGACCGACGAGCAGATGGTGGAGATCTTCGCCTTCGCGCGCGACGCCTTCGACGGCGGCCAGAAGGCGGTCCAGTTGCAGGCGTTTCCTTTCCGCATGACCGCGGAGAACATGGCGCGCCACCGCGACAATCCGAACATCGAATTCTGGAAGATGCTGAAGGTCGGCTGGGATCATTTCGAGATCACCAAGCGCCCGCCGGAGGTGAATGTCTGCGAGGGCAAGTATGTCTTCAACCAGCAGGCCGACAAGCCGTTCTCGCCGGCCGGCGCCTGCCCCGCGATGACGACGCCGTCGTCGCTGGACGTCGCGCTTTCGAGCTATAACAAGACCTATGCCACGGCCTATTCCAAGGCGATGAGCAAGTATCAGGGCACCGTCTGGGTGGAGCCGTCTGAAGCCCAGCGCAAGGCCCTCGTCGCCGACCAGCGCAAGGGCCGGGAACTGGCCTATGCGCCGACGGGCAACTCCCTTGATGCCGGCAAGCTGCTGACGGAACGCGAAATCGAGGCGCAGAAGCAGAAGGCCGAAGAAGCCGAGAAGCGGAAGATCGAGGCCGAGGAACGCGCCAGGCAGGCGGTCGAGCAGGCCAAGATCGATGCCGAGCAGGCGAAGGTCAAGGAAGCCGAAAACCTTGCGGCCGACGTCGCCGCAGAGAAGGTGGAAAAGCAGGCGCGGGGTGCGGGCGCTCTGCCGGTGCCGGAGGAAAATCCCGGCATGCAGACCGTCGAGGTGCCCGAAAAGAAGCCCTTCTGGAAGCTGTGGACGGCCAAGGAAGAAGCGCCGGCCAAGGCCGCACCTGTCGAAACCGTGACGCAGCAGGCGGAAGAGGCGAAGCAGGATGCCGGGACGCAGCCGCGTAAGGAAGCGCGGAACCCGGCGGCCGGGACGGTGGAGAAGCCGGCGGAAAACGCCGTCGTGACGCCTGTGCCGGAAGAAAATCCGACTGTCGCGGTCGTCGAGCAGACGCCGAAGAAGCCCTTCTGGAAGTTCTGGCAGAAATGACCTCGGCCCGCGCGCAAGACGAGGCCGAAGTCTACGATCTGCGTGGGCTGAAATGCCCGCTGCCGGTGATGAAGACGCGCAAGCGCCTTTCGACGATGCCGGCCGGCTCGGGCCTCTGGGTCGAGACCACCGATCCGTTGGCGGTGATCGACATTCCCCACTTTTGCCATGAGGACGGCCATGTGCTGGAAGCGAGCGAGCGCGTCGAGGCCGGCCACCGCTTTCTGATCCGCAAGACGGCCTGATTACAGCTTGAAACCCGGTATGGCGAGCGGGTTGTCCGCGAGCGCCGCCCTGTCCGGGCGGTCAATCCGCGGTGTTCCGGTGAAGGCATCGAAGAGATCGCGCACGAAGGCTTCCGGCAGGTCCTTCGTGATCAGCACCAGGCGCGTGCGGCGCTCGGCGGCTTCCGGCCATGCGGCAAGCCGTTCCGGCGGATGGAAGACGCTCTGCACGCCATGCAGCACCAGAGGGCGATCCGGGTTGTTCGACATCAGGACGATGCCCTTCATGCGCAGAAGCTTCTCCCCATGCGCCGAGCGCAGCAGGTCGATGAACATGTCGAGCGCCATGGGATCGATCGGGCTATCGTGCACGATGCTGAAGGAGCGGATCGTGGCATCGTGGCGTGTCACGTCATGGGCGTGCCGGTGGTCGTGGTGATGCTCATGATCGTGGCTATGACTGTGGCCGTGATCGTGGTGATGATGGCCGTGCGCCTCGTCGTGCAGCCAGCGGCGGACATCCGGTATCTTGCTGCCGGGATCATAGAGACCGTTGGCAAGCAGGTCCGGGCCGGCGAGGCCGGGCATGTCGACGTCGGAGATGGTGGCGCGCGGGTTGAGCGCTGCGATTTCGCGCCGTACGGCGTCCAGCGTCGTGGCATCGGCAAGGGAGGCCTTGCTGATCAGCACACGGTCGGCGACGGCAACCTGCTTGACGGCTTCGGGATGATTGGCGAGCGTCGAGAGGCCGTTGACGGTGTCGACCACGGTGATCACGCCGTCGAGGCTGAAGGAATGGGCAAGGATCGGATTGCCCATGACTGCCTGGAGCACCGGTGCCGGGTCGGCAAGACCGGTCGTTTCGATCACCACACGCTTCAGCGGCTGGATCTTGCCGGTCTGCATGCGGTCCATGAGGTCGGCGAGCGTATCGACCAGCTCGCCGCGGATCGTGCAGCAGAGGCACCCGTCGGCAAGCTCGATGATGCCGTCGCCGGATTGCTCGACCAGCAGGTGATCGATGCCCACCTCGCCGAACTCGTTGATGATGACGGCCGTGTCGGTCAGCGCCGGGTCCTTCAGAAGCCGGTTGAGCAGGGTCGTCTTGCCCGCGCCGAGAAAGCCGGTCAGCACGGAAACCGGCACGCGCCGCTCAGCGAGGGTCATGGCTCTTCCTGTCAGAATGTCGGACGCGGGATCGGGATCGGCACATTGGCGGCATCGCCCGTGTCGTTGGCCGCGACCTTGTCGTTGCCCGCCGCCACCGCATCGCCGCCCATGAGGCCGGCATAGACAAGCCGCAGCGGACGGTTGAGTTCGTGGATATAGGGCGAGTTCAGCTTCTGCCGGCCGGCCTCGTCGCGGCCCTCGCTGCGCACCTTGGCCGCATGTTTGGAGCAGATCTCCTGCGAGACGTCGGCGACGATGTCGCGTGTCTCGCCATAGGGGCGGAGCTTGCCGAGCGTCGGCACATTGCCCACGCGCGTCGTCAGGCCCTTTTCCAGCATGCCGGCGGAAATATCGGCGCGCGCGCCGAGGCTCTCGGAGCCGAGCACCACCGAGACGACGCTGCGCCCGTCGCGGGTGGCGGAGGAGACCTGGTTGAAGCCCGAGGCGCAGATGAAGCCGGTCTTCATGCCGTCGGCGCCGTCGAAGCGGCCGATCAGCATGTTGTAGTTCGGATACTGCTTCTTGCCGGTGGTGAAGCCTTCCAGCGCGAAATAGGACGAATATTGCGGGAATTCGCGCTTGAGCGTCACGGCGAGCACGGCAAGGTCGCGGGCCGTCGTATACTGGCCCTTGCCGGGCAGGCCGTTCGGATTGATGAAGTGGGACGAGCTCATGCCGATGCGCCGCGCCTCGGCGTTCATGCGGGCGACGAAGGCCTCTTCCGAGCCGGAGACCGATTCGGCGATGGCGACGGATACGTCATTGGCCGATTTGACGAGGATGATCTTCAGCGCGCTGTCGAGCGTCATCTTCTGGCCGGGCTTGAAATACATCTTGCTCGGCGGCTCGGAGGCGGCGTGCTTGCTCATCACGACCGGGCTGTCCAGCGTCAGCTCGCCGGCCTTGATGGCACTGAAGACGGTATAGGCGGTCATCAGCTTGGTGAGCGAGGCCGGATACCAGCGCTGGAAGGCATCCTCATGCTCGATGACCTTTAGCGTGTTGACGTCCACCAGCATGCGGGGGGCGGCTGTCGCCGTGGTTGCCAGGAAGGAAGCTGCGAGGAGGGCAGAGCCCAAAAGCGTTGCGCTCCGGCGCGCCGTTCGTCCGTTCATCTGCAAGGGGCCTGTCCTCGAAATCGGGAGTTGTCTCGAACCGTCGCCCTATTTAACCTATATGGCACCGTGATGGCAAAGCCATCGAGTGGAAATGGCCAAATTTACGGGCCGAAAGACAGGACGTGTTGCATGCCCATTCTGAACCGCGCCGCAGAGTTGCAGGACGAAATCGCCGAATGGCGCAGGCAGATCCACCGGCAGCCCGAGCTTCTCTTCGCCGTCGAGAAGACGGCGGCTTTCGTTGCGGAGAAGCTGCGCGAATTCGGCGTGGACGAGATCATGACCGGCATCGGCCGCACCGGCGTCGTCGGCCTCATCCGGGGCAAGGGCGAGGGGCGCACCATCGGGCTTCGCGCCGACATGGATGCACTGCCCATCGAGGAGACGAGCGGCAAGGCCTGGGCCTCCACCGTCAAGGGCAAGATGCATGCCTGCGGCCACGACGGCCATACGGCCATGCTGCTCGGCGCGGCGAAATACCTTGCCGAGACGCGCAATTTCAGCGGCAATGTCGCGGTCATCTTCCAGCCGGCCGAAGAGGGCGGCGGCGGCGGCAACGAGATGGTCAAGGACGGCATGATGGAGCGCTTCGGCATCGCCGAGGTCTACGGCATGCACAACCTGCCGGGCATGCCGGTCGGTTCCTTCGGTACGCGTGCCGGCCCCATCATGGCGGCGACGGACGAGTTCAACATCTTGGTCACAGGCCGCGGCGGCCATGCGGCGCTGCCGCACAAGACGGTCGATCCCATCGTCATCGGCGCGCAGGTGGTGTCGGCGCTGCAGACCATCGTGTCGCGCATCGCCGATCCTATCGCCTCGCTCGTCGTTTCCGTCACCAAGTTCAATGCGGGCTTCGCCCACAATGTCATCCCCGAGCAGGCGCAGCTCGCGGGGACGGTGCGCACGCTCAATCCCGATATGCGGGAGGAGGCGGAGGCGCGCATCAGGCAGATCTGCGCCGGTCTGGCGGCAGCCCACGGAGCGGAGATCACGGTTGCCTATCACCGCAACTATCCCGTCACCGTGAACCATGCCGAGGAGACCGGCCACGCCGTCTCGGTGGCCCGTGAGATCGCCGGCGCGGCGGCGGTCGAGCCTTCGCTTGCGCCGATGATGGGCGGCGAGGATTTTTCCTACATGCTGGAAGCGCGCCCCGGCGCCTTCATCTTCATCGGCAACGGCGACACGGCGGGCCTGCATCACCCCGCCTACGACTTCAACGACGACGTCATTCCGCATGGCGTGACCTACTGGGTGAAGCTCGCCGAAAGCCGTCTCGCCGCCTGACAAAAAGGCCCGGCTGCAAATACGCACAGCCGGGCAAGTCGGGGAGGCTCGGGGAAGAGGGAGATCAGCGGCAGATGCGGACCTTCTTGATCACGACATTGCCCCACTTGTCGTAGCGCTTCTTCTTCTTCCAGAAGCAATCGTAGCCGTAGTCGTCGTCATCACCGTAGAAAGTGACCTGGGAGCCGTGGCCCCAGCCATGGCCGTGCCCGTGGCCCCAGCCGTTGCCGAAGCCGAAACCGATGGAAATGTCGCCTGCCTTGGAGGGGGCGGCGAAGGACAGCGCTGCGACAGTTGCGACGACGGCGGAAAGGATGATCTTGCGCATGAGACGTTCTCCTCTGGGTTCGTGTGGATGAAGCCATCTCCATCCCATGAACCGAATGTCTCACGTTCCCGCCCGGCGGGCTGTTCCCTACGGAACGCGCAGACGGAAGCCCGAAAATCGCTTGGCTTCACGCCCCGGCTTTTGTATGGGTGCAGTCAGTGGTCCCGTAGCTCAGCAGGATAGAGCACCAGATTCCTAATCTGGGGGTCGCGCGTTCGAATCGCGCCGGGATCACCACTATCGGTTCCATGTTACCTGCTCCCTTCTTTTCCGCGGCGTTGCCGTGTTGCTCCGGCGTGCGCAGGGCCCCCTGAATATTCCCTTTTTCGTTTTTTGGGAGTAAATACTGCAATTCAAGGTGGAATTTCTGGGCGGTGCGATGAAGAGCCAGAACAATGAGAAGGCCTAGCTGACGGCCAATTATCTGAACGGCATCGCTATAGCGGTCGCATTGGCCGGGGCTTTCACGCCGACCCTCTCGGGGATCCGAGATAATCCAGGCCCGATCAACTGGACAACCGCTGGTATTGTCGCGGTCTGCATGGTGGTCTCGCTGTTTTTCCACCTCATGGCGCGCAGGACCTTGAACGCGCTGCTGGACTAGGCTGGCCGCCTTCCTAGACGTCTTCCTTTTCGCGCTCCGGTGTGACGACGCGCGGCTTGGGGCGGACGGAGGGGACGATGGAGGGCTTGTTGACCACCTTTTTCGGCGTCGGGGCCTTGAGGCCGAGCATGCTGCGGATGCGATCGGAAACGAGGGGACGGAAGCGGCTGGCCCGGAAGGGCATATCGACGGCGCCGTAGCCTTCCGGGCCGTCGTCCTTACCGCGATAGAGTTCCATCAGCTTGATGCCGTAGAAATCGCCATCGACATAGTGGCGGTAATGGCCGGCCCAGCGGACCGTGTAGACCTGCCCCTTGCGGATGCCCTGGTCGATGGAGACGTTCTTGAAACGGTCGTTGATGCAGACGACCTTCTGGCCGACGTGGAACGTAGGCATGTCGGTTTCCCCCCTCTTTCGTCCGGCCCCGGCTGTCAGCCGGTCTTGCGGCAGTTGACGCCCGGGGCGTTCTCGCCCTTCGTCAGGTCGTAGAGCGTTGCCTCGTCGCCCTTGGTCCACCATTCATGGCGGCCGCCCGCATATTTCGCGCCCGAGGCCGAGATGACGTTGGCGGCGATGACCGTCTCCTCGCCGATCCGCAGCACGGCAAGCGCATTGGCGCCGACATTGATATATTCGACGCTGATGCGCTGCTCGCCGTCGCATTGGTAGGTCCGCGTCTCGCGCGCCACGCTCTGCTCCGGCCCGGGCAGGCGAATGACGACGTCCGTGTTGTTCTTGAGAGCGGCGAGGCGGATCGCGGGTGCGCCTTCCTTGCCTGTCAGGTGCAGGATGCCGTTTTCCAGCTTCCAGGAGGTGACGGTGCCGAGGGCGTCGAAGAACTTCTGTTCCTGGTCCATGATGGCGGGCGCGCACATCTTGCGCGTCGCTGCCGCCGGGGCGAAGGCGATATTGCCGTTCTGTACCTTCAGCTTGCCGCGATAAGTGTTGCAGCCGCCATTGCCGCCATAGGAGCCGTCCGGCTTGATCTCCAGCGTCGTCTGCAGGTCGTCGATGACGCCGTTGCCGCCGATGTCCTCGGCAAGCCACGTGCCGCCGAGACCACCCGGGACCGGCTCGTCGGCATAGGCCGGAGCTGCCGCCAGGAAAGCGAGGCAGGCGAGGGTCCATACTCTCAGGCGTCGATGCACAGATTTCTCCAATCGCGTCGGGGCGGAAGACCGCTTTGCGGGGACGTTATGGCCGTCCGGGCGAAAAGGTCAAGCCAAGGGTTCCAGAAGAGGTACCCAGCCTCCGCTTTACAGCATTTCGACGACTTGTTGCAGGCGTCTTTCGCCTGTAGAGCCTATGGCTGACAAGAAGAAAACTGCGGACATCACCATGGCTCCCGACGCGCGGCAGAAGCGCCGCATCACCATCCTCGGCTCTACAGGTTCCATCGGCACCAGCACGCTCGACGTGGTGCGCCAGCTCGGCGGACGCGAGCGCTACGAGGTGCTGGCGCTGACCGGCAACGGCAATGTGGAACTCCTCGCCGCGCAGGCAAAGGCGTGTGGCGCGCGCATGGCGGTGACGGCTAGCGAAAGCCACTACGGGGCGCTGAAGGAGGCGCTTTCGGGTAGCGGCATCGAGGCGGCGGCCGGGCGCGCCGCGCTGCTGGAGGCGGCTTCCGGCGAGGCGGATTGGGTGATGGCGGCGATCGTCGGCACCGCGGGCCTTGCCCCGACGCTGGCGGCGGCGAGGAGGGGGGCGGATATCGCGCTCGCCAACAAGGAATGCCTGGTCTCGGCCGGCGACCTCTTCGTCGAGGCTGTGGCGAAGGGTGGCGGCCGACTCATTCCGGTCGACAGCGAGCACAGCGCGATCTTCCAGGCGCTGGAGGACGACCAGCGCCATGCCGTCGAGCGTATCGTGCTGACGGCCTCGGGCGGTCCCTTCCGCACCTGGAGCCGCGAGCAGATGGCCGGCGTCACGGCGGAGATCGCGCGCGCCCACCCCAACTGGTCGATGGGCCTGAAGATCTCCATCGGCAGTGCCTCCATGTTCAACAAGGCGCTGGAGATGATCGAGGCGAAGCATCTCTTCGACGCCAGGCCGGACCAGATCGAGGTCGTGGTGCACCCGCAGTCGATCATCCATTCCATGGTCGGCTATGTCGACGGCTCGGTGCTGGCGCAACTCGGCGCGCCGGACATGCGCACGGCCATCGGCTATGCGCTGACCTATCCCGAGCGCTCGCCGCTCAATGTCGACCGGCTGGATTTCGCCAAGCTCGCGCGGCTCGATTTCGAGGCGCCGGACGAGGTGCGGTTCCCGGCGCTCCGGCTTGCCCGCATGGCGCTGACACGCGGCGGCCTGCAGGGTGCGGTGATGAATGCAGCCGAAGAGGTGGCCTTCCATGCCTTCGTCGCAGGGCGTATCGGTTTCCTGTCGATGGCCGACGTTGCGGAGGCCGTTATGGACAGGCTCAGCCACCTGCCGCCGGCCTCATCCATGGACGATGTCTTCGCCGCAGACGAAGAAGCCCGGCAGGTGGCTGCCGGGCTTGTCGGGTAACCGGGCCGTCTTACCGTATCAGGCCACGGCGCGGGCCAGCGCACAGCGCGACCAGAGCGCATGCAGCGCGCCGACCAGATGGTCGATATCGGCATCCGTGTGCAGCGGCGTCGGCGTGATGCGCAGGCGCTCGGTCTTCTTGGGCACGGTCGGGTAGTTGATGGGCTGGACGTAGATGCCGAAATTGTCGAGCAGCAGGTCCGATATCCATTTGCACTTGGAGGCGTCGCCCACCATCACCGGCACGATATGGCTCGGGTTCGGCATGTGCGGGATGCCGTTGCGGTCGAGCGCCGCGCGAAGCTTGCGCACGCGCTCCTGATGGGCGAGGCGTTCGGCCTGGCTTTCCTTCAGGTGGCGGATCGAAGCGAGCGCACCGGCGGCGAGCGTCGGCGGCAGCGCCGTCGTGAAGATGAAGCCGGAGGCGAAGGAGCGGACGAAGTCGCAGAGCGCCACCGAGCCGGTGATATAGCCGCCCATGACGCCGAAGGCCTTGCCGAGCGTGCCTTCAATGACGGTCAGGCGGTGCATCAGGCCTTCACGCTCGGCGATGCCGCCGCCGCGCGGGCCGTACATGCCGACGGCGTGGACTTCATCGAGATAGGTCATCGCGCCGTACTTGTCGGCGAGGTCGCAGATGTCCTTGATGGGGGCGATATCGCCGTCCATCGAATAGACCGATTCGAAGGCGATCAGCTTCGGCGCCTTCGGGTCGGCGGCGGAAAGCTTGGCTTCGAGATCCTTCAGGTCATTGTGCTTGAAGATCACGCGCTCGCATTTCGAGTGGCGGATGCCTTCGATCATCGAGGCGTGGTTGCCGGCATCGGAGAAACAGATGATGCTGGGGATCTTCGAACAGAGCGTGCCGAGCGCAGCCCAGTTGGACACATAGCCCGAAGTGAAGAGCAGGGCCGATTCCTTGCCGTGCAGATCGGCAAGCTCGCGCTCGAGCAGGACATGGTAGTGGTTGGTGCCGGAGATATTGCGGGTGCCGCCGGCACCGGCGCCACACTGGTCGATGGCGAGCTTCATCGCCTCGACGACCTTCGGATGCTGGCCCATGCCGAGATAGTCGTTGGAACACCAGACCGTGACGTCCATCGGACCTTCCGCCGTATGGCGCGTCGCCTTCGGGAAGCTGCCCTTCTGCCGCTCGATGTCGGCGAAGACGCGGTAGCGGCCTTCCTGATGCAGGCTGTCCAGCTCGTTCTTGAAGAAAGTCTCGAAATCCATCCAGAGTCTCCAGTCCGGCAAAAATCCGGGCATCATCGTCATTGGCTGTCGTTCAATCGGCTACACCCGGCCCGCCCTCGCCGCAATGCGAGGCGCTGCGGCAAATCGCGCCACCTTTGAACCATTCCAATCTATACTAGGCCCGCAAAGGCCATCTCATGTTGATGCATGTCAAGTCTGCATGAAAAAAGGGCGGCCTCAACCGCCCTTTTGGCCGAACAGTTTCAAGTTTTGCGACGGTATCAGGCGGCGGTGACCGCGCGCTTGGCCATCACTTTCACGAGGTTTGCCCGGTACTCCGCGCTGCCGTGGATGTCCGAAAGCAGGTCGGCGGCATCCACCGTGACGGTGGCGGCCGCGTTGGCGGACCAGTCGGCGGCGAGCGCCTTTTCCAGCCCGGCATGGCGGAACACGCCGTTGGAGCCCGCGCCCGTCACCGCCACCCGCACACCGCCATCCGCCCCCTTCGCCACGAAGACACCGGCCATGGCGTAGCGCGAGGCCGGGTTGGGGAACTTGGAATAGGCGGCCTTCGCCGGCGCGTCGAAGGTGACCGCGACGACGATCTCGCCATCCTCCAGCGCCGTCTCGAAGAGGCCGGTGAAGAAGGCGTCGGCGGGGATTTCCCGCGTGCTGGTGACGATTGTCGCGCCCAGCGCCAGCATGGCGGAGGGGTAGTCCGCCGCCGGGTCGTTGTTGGCAATGGAACCGCCGATGGTGCCCATATGGCGAACATGCGGATCGCCGATATGGGAGGCGAGGTGGCAGATCGCCGGGCAAACGGCCTTCAGCTCGGCCGAGGTCGCGACCTCGTAATGCGTCGTGCCCGCGCCGATGCGCACCCGGTTGCCGCTGACCGATATGCCTTTCAGTTCGGCGATGTGGCGCAGGTCCACGAGGTCGGAGGGCGCGGCGAGCCGCTGCTTCATGGTCGGGATCAGCGTCATGCCGCCGGAGACGTACTTTGCCTCGTCGGAGGACGATTGCAGCTTGACCGCGTCGGCGACGGAGGAAGCGCGATGGTAGTTGGTTGCGTACATGGCTTCCTCCCGTCAGTTGCTTGCCGCCAGCGCCGCCCAGACCTTCTGGGGCGTCGCGGGCATGGTGAGGTCGTTGTTGCCGATGGCGTCGGTGATGGCGTTCATCAGCGCGGGCGGCGAGCCGATGGCGCCCGCCTCGCCGCAGCCCTTGATGCCGAGCGGATTGTTCGGGCAGGGCGTGACCTGGTGCGAGACCTGGAAGGAGGGCAGGTCGTCGGCGCGCGGCATGGTGTAGTCCATGTAGCTTGCCGTCAGGAGCTGGCCGGTCTCCGGGTCGTAGTGGACGCCCTCCAGCAGCGCCTGGCCAATGCCCTGCGCGATGCCGCCATGCACCTGTCCCTCGACGATCATCGGGTTGATGATGTTGCCGAAGTCGTCGGCGGCGACGAACTGGACGATTTTCGTCTTGCCCGTTTCCGGGTCGATCTCGACCTCGCAGATGTAGCAGCCGGCCGGGAAGGTGAAGTTGGCCGGATCGTAGAAGGCGCCTTCCTTGAGGCCCGGTTCCATGCCGGAGGGCAGGTTGTGGGCCGTGTAGGCGGCGAGCGCCATCTGGAACCAGGGCACCGACTTGTCGGTGCCGGCGACCTTCAGCGCGCCATTCTCGACAACGATGTCGCTCTCGTCGGCTTCCATCAGATGCGCGGCGATCTTCTTGGCTTTCGCCTCCACCTTGTCGAGCGCCTTGACGACGGCGGACATGCCGACCGCGCCGGAGCGGGAACCGTAGGTGCCCATGCCCATCTGCACCTTGTCCGTGTCGCCGTGCACGATGGAGACGCTGTCGATCGGCACGCCGAAGCGGTCGGCGACGAGCTGGGCGAAGGTCGTCTCATGGCCCTGGCCGTGGCTATGCGAGCCGGTCAGCACCTCGATGGTGCCGACGGCATTGACGCGTACCTCGGCCGATTCCCAGAGGCCGACGCCCGCGCCGAGCGAGCCGACGGCTGCCGACGGCGCGATGCCGCAGGCCTCGATATAACAGCTCATGCCGATGCCGCGCTTCATGCCACGGCTGGCGGCCTCGGCCTTGCGGGCGGGGAAGCCGTTCCAGTCGGCTGCGGCCATGGCGGCTTCCAGCGAGGCCTCGTAGTCGCCCGCGTCATAGTTCATGATGACGGGCGTCTGGTGCGGGAAGGAGCGGATGAAGTTGATGCGGCGAAGCTCGGCCGGCGAGACGCCGAGTTCGCGCGCCGCCGTCTCCATCGTGCGCTCCAGCAGGTATGTCGCCTCCGGCCGGCCGGCGCCGCGATAGGCATCGACGGCGACCGTGTTGGTGTAGACGGCGCGTACATTGGCGTGGATGGCCGGGAAATTGTACTGGCCGGAAAGCAGGGTCGCATAGAGATAGGTCGGCACGGCCGAGGAGAAGAGCGACATGTAGGCGCCGAAATTGGCGATGGTGTCGACCTTCAGCGCCGTGACGCGGTTGTTCGCGTCGAAGGCCATCTTGACCGTCGAGACATGGTCGCGGCCATGGGCGTCGGTGAGGAAGGCTTCGGTACGGTCACTGGTCCATTTCACCGGAACGCCGGACCGCTTGGACGCCCAGAGACAGACGATTTCTTCCGGGTAGATATAGATTTTCGAGCCGAAGCCGCCGCCGACATCGGGGGCGATGACGCGCAGCTTGTTTTCCGGCGCGACATTGTAGAAGGCGCTCATGACGAGGCGCGCGACATGCGGGTTCTGACTTGTCGTATAGCAGGTGTAATGGTCCTCGGCCGAATCATAGATGCCGAGCGCGGCGCGCGGCTCCATCGGGTTGGGCGCGAGGCGATTGTTGACGATCTTCATCTCCGTGACATGGGCGGCAGCGGCAATCGCGGCGTCCGTCGCGGTGCTGTCGCCGATCTCCCAGTCATAGATGAGGTTGCCGGGGGCTTCCGGGTGGAGCTGCGGCTGGCCGGCCTCCAGCGCCCTGACGGCATCGGTGACGGCGGGAAGGACGTCGTAATCGACGACAACAGCTTCGGCCGCATCGCGCGCCTCGCCCACGCTGTCGGCCACGACAATCGCCACGGCATCGCCGACATAGCGCACCGTCTCGTGCGCCAATGGCCGCCAGGCGCCCATCTTCATGGGGGTGCCGTCCTTGGAATGGATCATCCAGCCGCAGATCAGATTGCCGATGCCGTCGTCCAGCATCTGCTTGCCGTTGAGCACGGCGATGACGCCCGGCATGTCCTCCGCCGCGGACGTATCGATGCTCTTGATCCTTGCATGCGCATGCGGGGAGCGCACGAATGCGGCATAGCGCATGCCGGGCACGGACATGTCGTCCGTATAGCGCCCCTTGCCGGTGAGAAACCGCTTGTCTTCCTTTCGCGCGACGCGCGCGCCGATGCCTTCGACACCCATCTTCATCTCCTCCCGAGATATCGTTCGCGTGATATGCTGAAGGCGGCCGGCCCTACGGCGCAGAGAATATGCAAGCCGTTGGCCGGGACCGCCGTCCGCGCGCTATTCCGCAGCCTGCCGGCCCGCCGCGCCCATTTCTTCGGCGGCGGCGAGGATGGCTTTCACGATGTTGTGGTAGCCGGTGCATCGACAGATATTGCCTTCGAGGTTCTCGCGAACCGTCTGCTCGTCGAGCTTGGCGCCGTAGCGGCCGATCATGTCGACCGCCGTCATCACCATGCCGGGCGTGCAGAAGCCGCATTGCAGGCCGTGATTGGCCTTGAAGGCGGCCTGCACGGGATGCAGCTCGCCATTGGCCGCAAGGCCCTCGATGGTGAGGATTTCAGAGCCGGCGGCCTGGGCCGCGAGGATGGAACAGCTTTTCACGGCCTTGCCGTCCATGTGCACCACGCAAGCCCCGCACTGGGACGTATCGCAGCCGACATGGGTTCCGGTGAGACTGAGCTGGTCGCGCAGGAAATGCACAAGCAGCGTGCGGTCCTCGCACTCCTTGCTCACCTTCCTGCCGTTGACGGTCATTGCCACTTTCGCCATTCGTTCCTCCCTGGCGGTTGCGTCCGCTCGGGCCGATCGATCCGACGTCTATGCAGCGGGCGTCCTCACGACGCGGGCGGGGATCGAAACGACACCAGCATTCTCATTTCGCGTGCATTGCCTTGCGGCAACGGGATCACGGCGGCTCTCCTCCTCCGGCGCGATCTCAACAGTCATATCATTTGACTTTTTGGCGCGCCGATCAACCGGTACTTTCAGACAAGCGCGAAATTTCTCGTGACCGGAGCGAAAGCGCGATTCAAACGAACCGCAAACGATATTCGCGCGCCGCGTAAAAAAAAGCATCGATGCCATGGACTTCCCGATTGCGGGGTATATTTTCTCGCTTGGACAGACCAAACCGTCGCAGGCGGCCCCGGTATGTTGGCTGAGTAGAAGGGGACAGGGCGGACCCGGAAAACGTGGCCGTCGCTCAACTTTGGAGAACATCTTCATGAAGAAAGTCATCGCACTCGTTCTGGTCGGTCTTGCCGTCGCAAGCTGCACGCCGACGGAGAGGGGCGCTGGTATCGGTGCTGCTTCCGGCGCGATCATCGGCGGCGCCATCACCGGCGACGTACGCGGCGCGGCTGTCGGCGCGGCCATCGGCGGCGTTTCCGGCGCTGTCATCGGCAGCGTCGCCCAGCAGCCCGGCCAGTGCTACTTCCGCGACCGTCACGGCAACCGTTACATCGACGATTGCCCGCGCGGCTACCGCTAAGCCTGCCTTTACGGCAAAGCGAAGCCCCGGAGGACCTCCGGGGCTTTTCGCGTTCAGCCGCAGGCATAAAATATGCCGGAGCGCTTCAAATCCCGCGCACCTGCGTGTAAAACCGCCGTTAACATTACGGAAAACCTAACGCGTTAGGGTCTTTTCCAGCCTGGAAGCTCCGAATGAATCGGGGGCGCCTGAAATTCGTGTCGGAAGCTGCCGGTCTACCGTTTGCGCCGCACCTCATAGGGAGAAAGGCGACGGATAGCTGCGGATGCGGAATGAAGTGAACCGGCCGGAAAAGAGTTTTGCGTTCCTGAGGGCTGGCACCGCGCTCGCGGTTGCCGTGGCGCTGGCGTGCGGCCCGATTTCCGTGCGGCCGGCCTCCGCCTTCAAGCTTTTCGGCATGAAGTTCTTCGAGAAGGAAGACGAAGCCGCCACCGTCATCGATCCCGTCAACTACACGCTGACGCTCGATCCGGGCGCGGACGCCGATCTCACGAAGGCGATCGAGAACGCCTCGCGCCTCAAGCAGGACGACGGCACGCCCGTTTCCGGTGATCTTGGCCTCGTCATCAAGGCGCGCGACGACCGCGACCGCATCCTTGCCGCGCTTTACGAGAACGCCCGCTACGGCGCCGTGGTGAATGTCACCGTCAACGGACAGGACCTCGATTCCCTGCCGCCGAACCCGGAATTCAACCGGAACGGCCCGATACCGGTCACGATCAGCGTCCAGCCTGGACCGGCCTTCACCTTCGGCGAGGTCGCGTTCTCCGGTGATGCGGAAGGCCGTAATCCCGCGGATTTCGGGCTGGTCCCGGGCGCGCGCGCCGATTCCACCGCCATCCTGAGAGCCGGCGAAAGGGTCGTGGTCGATCTTCGGGCGGAAGGCCGTCCGTTCGCCAAGCTGACCGAGCGCAAGGCGATCGCCGATCACAAGACGCAGACGGTCGATGTCATCATTGCCGCCGAGGGAGGCCCGGTCGCGCCAATCGGTACGGTGGGTGTTTCCGGCACCAAGACGGTTGATCCGGATTTCGTGCAGCGTTTCTCGCGCATCAACGCCGGCCAGCCCTATTCGCCGGAGGCGCTGAGCCGCGCGGCGGAGCGGCTGCGCGCGCTCGGCGTCTTCTCCAGCGTGACGATCCGCGATGCCGGCAAGCTGGCCGCGGACGGTTCGCTGCCGATGACCATCGAGGTTTCCGAGGGCAAGCACCGCTATTTCGGCGCCGGCGCGCAGTATTCGAACACGGACGGTTTCGGCCTGCAGGGATACTGGGGGCATCGCAACCTCTTCGGCCAGGCCGAGTCGCTGCGTATCGAGGGCGCGGTCAATCGGATCGGCGAGGCGGATATCGGTGACCTCGACTATTCAACCGCCATCCTCTTCTCCAAGCCCGGCGCCTTCGGGCCGACCTCGACCTTCAACGCCAGCCTCAAGGCTTCCGTCGTCGACCCGGACGCCTACAAGGCGTTCACGACCACGGCGGCGGCGGGCGTCAGCGTCGAACTCTCCGACCGGGACACGGTGAGCGCCGGCGGCGAACTGATGTGGAGCGATGTCGAGGACGTCTTCGGCAAGAACAAGTACCTGACGGCGGCCATCCCGATCGAGTTCGTGCGCGACATGCGCGACGACAGGCTGAACCCGACCAAGGGTTATCGCTTCATGATCAACGCGAAGCCGACCTACGAGACCTATCGCGGCACCTTCTTCTCCAGCTTCGAAGGCGCGATCACCGGCTACCAGTCGCTCGGCGCGGACGATCGCTTCGTGCTCGCCGGCAAGCTCGCGGGCGGAACGATCATCGGCGGCAACGAGCTTTCCGACATTCCGGCGACGCGCCGCTTCTTCCTCGGCGGCGGCGGCACGGTGCGCGGCTACGGCTATCAGGAAATCTCGCCGCGCAACGGCGAGGACAAGCTGCTCGGCGGACGATCCTACATGGCCGCTTCCGCCGAGGTGCGTATCGGCATAACCGAGACGATCGGCATCGTGCCATTCATCGACGTGGGCACGGTATCGACCGACGAGGTGCCCGACTTCAAGGATATCCGGGCGGGCGCGGGCGTCGGCCTGCGCTATGCGACGCCCTTCGGCCCGCTCCGGCTGGATGTCGCCGTTCCCCTGGACAAATATCCCGGCGGCACCTCCTTCGGGGTCTATGCCGGCATCGGCCAGTCCTTCTGACTGCGGCCGCAATTTTCAGCTAGACTCTTGATCGGCCGCGCGATTGGGATTCTAGACGTTCGGAGCGATTCCACGCTCCCCGCCCGCGAAATGGATGAAGCATGAACAGGCTGTCCCGAATTCTCCGCGCAACGCTCCGCTACCTCGGCTACGGCCTTGCCGTCCTGCTGGTCCTTGTCGTTGCGCTGCTCGGCTTCGTCGGTTTCACCGATGCGGGCGCGCGCATGGCGGTCTCCCAGGCGGAAAAGATCGCGGCGGCAAGCGGGCAGGTTCTTTCGATCAGCGAGCCGTCCGGGCTGCTGTCGGGCAGGCTGCGCGCCGCCGCCATCACGCTCGGCGACGAGAAGGGCACCTATGCGGAGGTCCGGGACCTCGCCATCGACTGGTCGCCGCTCCGGCTTCTCTTCCTCAGCTTCGAGGCCGAGCGGGTTTCCGCCTCGTCGATTTCCCTGCTGCGCCTGCCGAAATCCAAGGCGGAGGCGGAAAAATCCGACAAGCCGTTCACGCTGCCGGTGGAGGTGCATGTCGGTTCGCTGGCGATCCCCGAGCTCTTTATTTCCGAGGCGGTGGCCGGGCGCGACCAGCGCCTTGTCGTCTCGGGCCGGGGCGACGCCACGGCCGAAAGCGTGGCCGTCAAGCTCTCGGCCTCCGAGAAGGCGCGGCCGGACGCGCGGATCGTGGCGGATATCGCGTTCAATCCGGCGGCGAACGAGTTGCGTCTCGAGGCGGATATCGCCGAGCCGAAGGGCGGCATCCTCGCCGGTCTGCTCAACCTGCCGGGTGAGCCGGCCGTCGCAATCCGCCTGACGGGCGACGGGCCGCTGTCGCAATGGAAGGGGCGTCTTTCCGCCGCGCTCGACGGCACGGAGATGCTGCGCGTCGACGGCCGCCATGATCTTGCGGCGAATGGCGTGCACACCCTTGCGCTCAACGGCGGCGGCACGTTCGACGCCCTGATGCCGCCGCAGCTCCGTCCGCTCTTCGCCGGGGAAACGGGTATCGACGTGGTCGCCGCCTTCGATGGCACGGACATGCTGCGCATCGAGAAGGGAACGGTCGCGACGGGCGCGATGACGCTCGCCGCCTCCGGCACCGTCAGCGCCACGGGCCAGAATGACCTGAACGTGAAGCTGGCGGGGAAGGACGGCCCGATCGATTTCCGCTGGCCGCTTGCCGGGGGCGATGCGCGTATCCTGATCGAAGGTGCTGACGTCTCGCTGACCGGCGCGGCGAGCGCTGCGGCGCTTGAAGCCCATGCCACGGTGGCCTCGGCCGCGCTGCCGGCCGGCCGGGTCGACACTATCCGCCTTTCGGCCAGCAGCGATGCCTTCGATGTTGCAAGCCGCTCCGGCCGCATCGATGTGACGCTCGAAACCGGCGAGACCGCTTTCACCAGCCCGGATATCGACCGGGCGGTCCAGGGGCCGGCCAAGCTTACCGCTGCCCTTACCGTTTCCCCCGGAGAGATTGCCTTCGATCCCGCGACGCTCGAAAGCGCCAGCATCGGCGGCACGCTGTCGGGTCGCTACGGCCTGGAAAGCCGTGAGGCCGATGTCAGCTTCCGCCTGTTCGCGCTGCCGGCGGTGTTGCCGCCGGCGCTCTCCGGCAAGTTCGACACGACGATCGCGATGGAGGGGCGGGTGCAGCTTGCCGGCGACGGCGTACTGGAGGTCTCGGGGCTTCAGGTGAAGTCCGGCACGCTGGAGACCGCCGGCACGGTCTCGCTCGGCGGCGGCAGCCTGAAGGCGGCGCTCAGCGGCAAGGTCCTGAATCTCGGCAAGCTGCTGGCCGATGCGGCGGGCGAGGCGGCCTTCGAGCTTTCGGCGACCGGTCCGGTGGACGGGCTGGACGTCTCGGCCAAGGTTACGTCGAGCGGTGCGACGCTTTCCGGGCGTACCCTCAGCGATCTTGTGGTGACGCTTTCCGGGAAGGCCGTTCCGGGCAGTCCTTCCGGTGAGTTGACGGCGACGGGTGCGCTCGACGGGCAGCCCATCAACATTCGTTCCAGCGTCACCTCCGAGGGCGGCCGCATCTCGGTGCCGGTGCTGGAGGCGGAGATTGGGCCGAACACGCTGAAAGGCTCGCTGGCGCTGGCGCAGAACTTCATGCCCGACGGAACCATCCGTTTCGATTTCCCCGATCTCGGCCTGCTCGCGGCCATGGCCGGCCAGCAGGCGTCCGGCGATCTTTCCGGTCAGGTGGAAATCGCAACGGCCGGCGGCCGGACCTCCGCGACGGTGCAGGCGTCCGGCTCGGCCATTCGCCGCGATGCGGTGAGCATCACCCGGCCGGCGGTGGACCTTTCGATCACCGATCTGGCGACGGCGGCGATCACCGGCACTGTACGCGCCGAGCGTGTCGCCTCCGGCGAGAACCGCGTGGAGGCGCTGAAGCTCGATTTCTCGCGGGAAGGGCAGGCAACCAATTTCGACCTGACAGGCCGGCTCGACGGCGCGCCGCTGGTAACGCGAGGCCAGGTCCTGCAACGTGACGGCGGGCTGGATATCGCCCTGCAGACCGTCGAGGCTGCACCGCGGCGCATCGCCCTGCGGCTTGCAAGGCCGACGACCATCGGTGTCGCCAACGGCATCGTTGCCCTGGACGGGCTGACCATTCAGGCCGGCAGCGGCTCCGTCGCGATTTCCGGCAAGGCCGGTGAGACGCTGGACCTGTCGGTGCGCCTCAATGCGCTGCCGGCGGCGCTTGCCAACAGCTTCGCGGCGGGGCTGGATGCCGGTGGCACGATCGGCGGCACGGTGACGGTGCGAGGCAAGGCTGCCGCGCCCGTGGTCGACTATGCGCTCGACTGGAGCGGCGCGCAGACGAGCCATACGCGCGGCGCGGGGGTCGGCGCGCTGGCCATCAACGCGACGGGCGCCTTCGTCAACAACCAGCTCCGGCTCGACACGACGCTGTCCGGCGCCGGCGGCCTCTCCTTCCGGGGCGGCGGCACGGTCGGCATCGGCGGAGCGACGCCGCTCGGGCTGCGGTTCAACGGCCGGGTGCCTTTCGGCCTCCTGCAGAGCCAGCTTTCCGCCCAGGGCTTCGTGCTGACCGGCAACGCCGATGTCGATCTTTCCATCGGCGGCACGGCCGCCGCGCCGGCGATCACGGGCAGCATCACGGCCGGCGGGGCGCGTCTCGTCGATGTCCGCCGCAACCTCGCGGTCGAGAACCTCACCATCCGCGTCACCATGGACGGGCGGAACGCGGTGATCGAGACCCTCACCGGCCGGGTTGCGAGCGGCGGGCAGATCTCGGCGAACGGCCGTATCGGCATCACGCCGGGGAGCGGCTTCCCGGTCGATGTGACCGCCAGGCTCGCGGATGTCACCTATGTCGACGGCACGCTCGTGGTGGCGAACGTTTCCGGCGACCTTACGCTGCGCGGCCCGGTGGCGGGGCTGGCGCTGGGCGGCAAGATGACCATCAACCGCGCCAACATCACCATCCCGCAGAAGCTGCCGGCATCGCTTTCGGAGATCAATATCAAGCATCGCAACGCGCCGGCCGAGGTCAAGCGGATGATGGCCAATGTCCGGCGCGAGCAGGGCAGCGGCGGCGGCACCGCGCGCGGCATCGCGCTCGACCTGACGATCTCGGCGCCGGGCCAGCTTTTCGTGCGCGGGCGCGGGATCAACGTGGAACTGGGCGGCGACCTCAGGGTCACCGGCACGTCCGTGACGCCCGTGGTATCCGGTGGCTTCGAGCTGGAGCGCGGCCGCATGGAAATCCTCACGCGCCGCCTCGACTTCACCAGCGCGCATATCGGCTTTGCGGGCGATCTCGTGCCGACGGTCAATCTCGTCGCGGGGACCTCGGCGGGCACGACGGACATCACCGTCACGGTCGCCGGCCTTGCCAATAATCCGACGGTGACCTTCGCATCCTCGCCCTCGCTGCCGCAGGACGAGATTCTCGCGCAGCTCATCTTCAACCGGTCGATGTCGAACCTTTCCGCCGTGCAGATCGCCCAGCTCGCTTCTGCGGCGAGCCAGCTTGCGGGTGGCAGCTCGACGAGCCTGCTCGACAGCCTGCGCAGCAAGCTCGGCGTCGACGACCTCGACATCACCACGGATGCGCAGGGCCGTGCGGCGGTCTCCGCCGGAAAATACCTGAACGAGCGCACCTATCTGGAACTGAAGCAGGACCCGGAGACGAACGGCGCGAAGGCGGCGATCAATCTCGATATCGGCCGGGGTCTCAAGCTGCGCGGCGAGGCGGGCAGCGGCGGCAGCGCGGGTGCGGGCATTTTCTACGAGAAGGAGTATTGAGGCGGTCTCTTGCGCTTCCCGTGTCGCAAACGGTTCGGCGTTGGAAAGATTTTAACCAGCGCGTGCATAGGATCGCTCCAGACGCAGACCAACTGGGAAGACCCCGATGACCTCCATCAAGACGGCCGGCTTTGCCGGCGATACGCTCGAAATCATCGCATTTCGCCTGCACGAGCAGGAATTCTGCGTGAAGACGACCACGATCCGCGAAATCCGCGGCTGGGCGCCGTCCACGCCGATCCCGCATTCGCCGCCGGACGTCATCGGCGTGATGAACCTGCGCGGCACAGTCATCCCGATCATCGACCTTGCCCACAAGCTCGGCATGAAGAGCACGGAAGCCAACGAGCGGAGCGCCATCGTGGTGGCGGAGGTGCACAGCATGGTCGTCGGCCTCGTCGTCGACCGGGTCTCCGATATCCTTACCATCCGCAGCGAGCAGATCCAGCCGGTGCCGGAAGTGACGACCTCTTTCGACAAGGTCTATGCCGAAGGCATCATCGCCCACGAGAACGGCATGATCTGCTTCCTCAATCTCGCGCGCATGTTCAAGGAGCGCGACATGGAAGACATGGCGGCCTGATCGCCACCGACACAATCCGGGACTGTAGGACCGCCGTGCGCAAGCACGGCGGTTTTTGTTTTCCAGTGCGTCATGAACTGCAATCTTTGGGTGAATTCGGTTGCGCCGATTTTGTTTCTGCTTTCCGTGACGCCAATCAGGCTCACATGTAAGGTATTGTTATAGAACAAATCCAAAATGTCGCCCTTTGACTTTCATCAATTCTTAAGCCTGTTCTTTGATCTTTAATCGTGTTCGTGTGTCTTAATTAGTCATACTGAAAGCACGCGGAGATTGAGATTTCAGGCTGGGCGTTGGTCCGTGACGGGTCGCGCTCCGGCGCCCACACCGACCAACGCCGCGCGGGGCATTCGATCAGGCCCGTGGCGGCGCACAGGGGATCAGGTCATGCTTTCATTTGCGAAGTCCATGGATGCAGGCCATATCATCGACGCGCTGTCGCGCTCGCAAGCCGTCATCCAGTTCGATCTCACGGGGACGATCCTTACCGCCAACGAGAACTTCTGCCATGCGCTCGGCTACGACCTGAAGGAGATCGTCGGCAAGCACCATCGCATCTTCTGCGATGCCGCTTATGTGGCGAGCGAGGAATATCGCCAGCTCTGGGCGCGACTCGGGCGGGGGGAATACGATTCCTCCAGCTACAAGCGCCTGCGCAAGGACGGCGGCGAGATCTGGATCCAGGCCTCCTACAACCCTGTCTTCCGCGGCGGCAAGCCCTACAAGGTCGTTAAGTTCGCCACCGACATCACGGCCGTGAAGGTGCAGGCGACCGAGGATGCCGCCAAGCTCGATGCGATTTCCCGCTCGCAGGCGGTGATCGAATTCACGCCGACGGGCGAAATCCTCCATGCCAACGAGAATTTCTGTGCGGCGCTGGGCTACGATCTCTCCGAAATCCGCGGCAAGCACCATCGCATCTTCTGCGATCCGGCCTATGTCCAGACGCCGGCCTATGCCGAGTTCTGGCGCTCGCTCGCGGAGGGGCGGTTCATCTCCAACGAATTCGTGCGCTACGGCAAGGGCGGCCGGGAAATCTGGATCCAGGCGGCCTATAACCCGATCCGCGACGTCAACGGCCGAGTTTACAAGGTGGTGAAGTTCGCCACCGACGTGACCGAGCGCATGTCGGCGATCAACGCGCTGGGCGGCGCGCTGAAGGCGCTGGCGGAGGGCGACCTCACGCAGCATCTTTCCAGCGCCTTCGTGCCCTCGATGGAAGTGGTGCGCAAGGACTTCAACGAGGCGGTCGCCGGCCTGCACGAGGCGATGTGTACGGTGGAGACCAATGCCAATGCGATCGCCTCGGGCGCGCAGGAAATCCGCTCGGCGGCGGACGACCTTGCCAAGCGCACCGAGCAGCAGGCGGCTTCCGTCGAGGAGACGGCGGCGGCGCTCGACGAGATCACCACGACGGTCGGCGATTCGAGCCGGCGCGCCGACGAGGCCGGCACGCTGGTGAGCAAGACCCGGGCCGGGGCGGAAAAATCCGGCGAGGTGGTCAAGAAGGCGATCGATGCCATGGGGCAGATCGAGCAGTCCTCCCGGGAAATTTCCAACATCATCGGCGTCATCGACGACATTGCCTTCCAGACCAATCTGCTTGCGCTGAATGCCGGCGTGGAGGCTGCGCGCGCCGGCGAGGCGGGCAAGGGCTTCGCCGTCGTCGCGCAGGAGGTGCGGGAACTGGCGCAGCGTTCGGCGAGCGCCGCCAAGGATATCAAGGCGCTGATCACCACATCCGGCGAGCAGGTGAAGAGCGGTGTGGCGCTGGTCGACGAGACCGGGCAGGCGCTACAGGAAATCCTCGCACAGGTGCAGGACGTGCATGCCAATGTCGTGGCCATCGTCGAGGCCTCGCGCGAGCAATCGACAGGGCTTCGCGAGATCAACCAGTCGGTCAACGCGATGGACCAGGCGACGCAGCAGAATGCGGCGATGGTGGAGGAAAGCACGGCGGCAAGCCACGCTATGGCGCGGGAGGCCGATGCGCTGCATGCCCTGATCCGCCGGTTCAAGCTTGCCGGAAATGCGCAGGCCGCCCGGCACGCGGCTACCTCCGCCCCGGCCAATGTCGCCCAGCTTCATGCGGTGGCCCGCAACATGCGCACCTCGCGCGGCTCCGTTGTGTCGGCTGCGGAGGCGTGGGAGGAATTCTGAGCCGGCTTTCTCTTTTTGTTTTTCCGTATTATCCGACGCCGAAGCGATCTCGCTTCGGCTGAAAATGCGCTAGCGGGCTGCGGCCGGCACGTCCGCCGGCGGCGGGCGATGGATCAAAGGCACGGCCGCCAGGACGAGCGTGTCCAGCCCCTCGCCGCCGTGATTGTCGACGATGTCGAAGAGCTGGCGGCGCATGCGCGGCTCCCAGAACTTGTTGATATGGGTCGCCACGCCGTCCGGACCTTCGCTCGCCGGCTGCGAATGGAAGAAAGTGGCGATCTGGTTCGCCATCCTGACGAGCTTGTTGCCTTCGGACATTCCTGTCTCCTAACCGTTGCCGGCCCGTCTTGCGGGGCCGGAGACGATGCGTTCCGCACCGGTGAAAATCTCGAACTCATCGCCGCGCACCAGCGCGATCAGCGTCATGCCGGCTTCTTCCGCCGTGCGGATGGCAAGCGCCGTCGGTGCCGAAATGGCGATGATGAAGGGGCTGCCGACGATGGCCGTCTTCTGCACCATCTCGACGGAAACGCGGCTCGTCACCACCACCGCGCCCGCTGCGCCCGCATGGCCTGCGCGCCGCGCCGCGCCGGCGAGCTTGTCGAGCGCATTGTGCCGGCCGACATCCTCACGCACGGCGACGAGGCCCGTCCCTGGTACATAGAAGCCCGCGCCATGCACGGCGCGCGTCGCCATATGCAGCGGCTGCTGGCCGTTCAGCAGGCGCACGGCTTCGACCACGTCCTCTTCGTTTAATGTAAGCGGTGACGAACGCACGGAAGGCGTTACCCGAACGGCCTGCTCGATGGATTCGATGCCGCAAAGGCCGCAGCCGACGGGACCGGCCATGTGGCGGCGGCGGGCGGTCAGCGCGTCGTTCTGCGCGTCGCCAAGGCGGATCTGCAGGTCGATGCCCTTGTCTTCCCGCAGGATCTCGACGGTCTCGATTTCGGCGGGGTCGGCGATGATGCCTTCCGTCAGGCTGAAGCCGTAGGCGAAATCCTCGAGGTCGGCGGGCGTCGCCATCATCACGGCATGGGTCGAGCCGGCATAGGAGAAGGCGACCGGAGTTTCCTCCGGCACGAAGCGTTCGCCCTCCGCCAGCCGCCCGTTGCGGCGGGCGGTCTCGGGAACCTTGATCGAGGATACGAAATCCGCCACGCGAGGCTCCTACTCCGCCGCCTCCAGCTTGCCGGCGATGCGGCGCGACCGCTTCGACAGCTCGTCATATTCCACCTGCCAGTCGGACGGGCCGTTGGAAGGAGAAATCTGCACGGCGGTTACCTTGTATTCCGGGCAGTTCGTCGCCCAGTCGGAGAAGTCCGTGGTGATGACGTTTGCCTGCGTCATCGGGTGGTGGAAGGTCGTGTAGACCACGCCCGTGGCAACGCGATCGGTGACGAGGGCGCGCAGCGTCGTCTCGCCGGCGCGGCTCGTCAGGCGCACCCAGTCGCCGTCGCGGATGCCGCGATTGTCGGCATCGTGCGGGTGGATTTCCAGGCGGTCCTCCTCGTGCCAGACGACATTGTCGGTACGGCGGGTCTGGGCGCCGACATTGTACTGGCTGAGGATGCGGCCGGTGGTGAGCAGCAGCGGGAAGCGAGGGCCGGTCTTCTCGTCGGTCGCGACATATTCCGTGCGGATGAACTTGCCCTTGCCGCGCACGAAACCGTCCGTGTGCATGATCGGCGAGCCGAGCGGGTGCTTCTCGTTGCAGGGCCACTGAACCGAGCCGATCTTGTCGAGATAATCGTAGGAGACGAGGGCGAAGCTCGGCGTCGTCGCGGCGATCTCGTCCATGATCTCGGACGGGTGGGTATAGTTCCAGGCAAGGCCCATCGCCTTGGCGAGGTTCTGCGTGACCTCCCAGTCGGCATAGCCGTTCTTCGGCGTCATGACCCGGCGCACGCGGTTGATGCGGCGCTCGGCATTGGTGAAGGTGCCGTCCTTCTCAAGGAAGGTCGAGCCGGGCAGGAAGACATGGGCGTAGTTCGCCGTCTCGTTCAAGAAGAGGTCCTGAACGACGACGCATTCCATGGCGGCAAGGCCGGCGGAGACGTGCTTCGTATCCGGGTCGGACTGGAGGATGTCCTCGCCCTGGATGTAGAGGCCCATGAACGTGCCTTCCACGGCGGCGTCCAGCATGTTGTTGATGCGCAGACCCGGCTCGTTGTTGAGCTTCACGCCCCACATCTTCTCGAAGACGTCGCGGGTGGCGTCGTCCGAGATATGGCGATAGCCCGGCAGCTCGTGCGGGAAGGAACCCATATCGCAGGAGCCCTGCACGTTGTTCTGGCCGCGCAGCGGGTTCACGCCGACGCCCTCGCGGCCGATATTGCCGGTCGCCATGGCGAGGTTGGCGATGGCCATGACGGTGGTCGAGCCCTGGCTGTGCTCGGTGACGCCGAGGCCGTAATAGATCGAGCCGTTGCCGCCGGTGGCGAAGAGGCGGGCCGCGCCGCGCAGCGCCGCGGCCGGCACACCGGTCAGCGCCTCGGTCTCTTCCGGGCTGTGGCGCGGTTCGGCGACGAAGGCGGCCCAGTCCTCAAATTCCGACCAGTCGCAGCGCTCGCGGATGAATTTCTCGTCGAAGAGGCCCTCCGTCACGATGACATGGGCGAGCGCGGTGACGACGGCGACGTTGGTGCCGGGTCTCAGCGGCAGGTGATAGGACGCCTTGATGTGCGGCGAGGAGACGAGGTCGATACGGCGCGGATCGATGACGATGAGCTTGGCGCCCTGGCGCAGGCGCTTCTTGAGGCGCGAGCCGAAGACCGGGTGGGCGTCGGTCGGGTTGGCGCCGATGATGACCACGACATCGGTGAACTCGACGCTGTCGAAATTCTGCGTGCCGGCGGAAGTGCCGAAGGCCTGGCCGAGGCCGTAGCCGGTCGGCGAATGGCACACGCGCGCGCAGGTATCGACATTGTTGTTGCCGAAGCCGGCGCGGATGAGCTTCTGGACGAGATAGGTCTCCTCGTTCGTGCAGCGCGAGGAGGTGATGCCGCCGACGGAATCGCGGCCGTACTGGTACTGGATGCGGCGGAATTCGGACGCCACATGGGCATAGGCTTCTTCCCAGGTCACTTCCCGCCACGGATCGGAGATCTTCTCGCGGATCATGGGATTGAGGATGCGTTCACGGTGGGTCGAGTAGCCATAGGCGAAGCGACCCTTGACGCAGGAATGGCCGCGGTTGGCCTCCCCGTCCTTCCACGGCACCATGCGCACCAGTTCCTCGCCGCGCATTTCCGCCTTGAAGGAGCAGCCGACGCCGCAATAGGCGCAGGTGGTGACGACGGAATGTTCCGGCTGGCCGATCTCGATGACAGACTTTTCCGTCAGCGTCGCGGTCGGGCAGGCCTGCACGCAGGCGCCGCAGGAGACGCATTCGGATGAGAGGAAGTCTTCGTGCATGCCGGGCGAGACACGGCTGTCGAAGCCGCGGCCCTCGATGGTCAGGGCGAAGGTGCCCTGCACTTCCTCGCAGGCGCGCACGCAGCGCGAGCAGACGATGCACTTGGACGGATCGTAGGTGAAATAGGGGTTCGATTCGTCCTTCGGCATCCAGCGGGCGTTGGCCTCGCCGTTGTTGCGCGCCTTGACGTGGTTGTCGCCCTCATAGCCGTAGCGCACGTCGCGCAGGCCCACGGCGCCGGCCATGTCCTGCAATTCGCAGTCGCCGTTCGCCGCGCAGGTCAGGCAGTCGAGCGGGTGGTCGGAGATGTAGAGTTCCATCACGCCCTTGCGAATCTGCTTGAGGCGGCTCGTCTGGGTATGGACGACGAGGCCGGGCGCGACGGGCGTGGTGCAGGAGGCGGGCGTGCCGTTGCGGCCCTCGATCTCCACGAGACAGAGGCGGCAGGAGCCGAAGGCGTCGACCATGTCGGTGGCGCAGAGCTTCGGCACCTGGATGCCGGCCTCCATCGAGGCGCGCATGATGGAGGTGCCTTCGGGAACGGAGATTTCGTTGCCGTCGATGGTGAGCGTTACCATTTTTTCCGAGCGGGAGGCGGGGGTGCCGAAGTCGATTTCAGGAACGAGGGGCATGGGATCACTCCGCAGCTTCGGCGACGGGCGCCGGCGAAAAGTCTTCGGGAAAATGGGTCATGGCGCTCATGACCGGGTAGGGCGTGAAGCCGCCCAGTGCGCAGAGCGAGCCGAACTTCATCGTGTTGCAGAGGTCGGTCAGAAGCTCGCGGTTCTTCTCCGGCTCGATGCCGCGCGCGATGTTGTCGGCGGTTTCGACGCCGCGCGTCGAGCCGATGCGGCAGGGCGTGCACTTGCCGCAGCTTTCGACGGCACAGAATTCCATGGCGAAGCGCGCCTGTTTCAGCATGTCGACCGTATCGTCGAAGACGGTGATGCCGGCATGGCCGATGAGGCCGTCCCTGGCCGCGAAGGCCTCGTAGTCGAAGGGCGTGTCGAACAGCGCGCGCGGGAAGTAAGCCCCGAGCGGGCCGCCGACCTGCACGGCGCGGACCGGGCGGCCGGAAGCGGTGCCGCCGCCGATCTCGTCGACGATCTCGCCGAGCGTCAGGCCGAAGGCGGTCTCGTAGAGGCCGCCGTGCTTCACGTTGCCGGCGATCTGGATCGGGATCGTGCCGCGCGAGCGGCCCATGCCGAAGTCGCGGTAATAGTCCGCGCCCTTGTCCATGATGATCGGCACGGAGGCGAGCGAAATCACGTTGTTGACGACCGTCGGGCGGCCGAGGAAGCCTTGCAGGGCCGGCAGCGGGGGCTTGGCGCGCACCACGCCGCGCTTGCCTTCGAGGCTGTTGAGCAGGGCCGTTTCCTCGCCGCAGACATAGGCGCCCGCGCCGGTGCGGATCTCCATGTCGAAGGCCTTGCCGGAACCGAGCACGGACGGGCCGAGCACGCCGGCGGCGCGCGCGACCGCGACGGCCTCGCTCATGACGGCGATGGCATGCGGATATTCCGAGCGGGTGTAGACGTAGCCCTTGGTCGCGCCCGTCGCGAGACCCGCAATCGCCATGCCCTCGATCAGCACGAAGGGATCACCCTCCATGATCATGCGGTCGGCGAAGGTGCCGCTGTCGCCCTCGTCGGCATTGCAGACGATGTATTTCTGCGGGCCGGGCGCGTCGAGCACCGTCTTCCACTTGATGCCCGTCGGGAAGCCCGCGCCGCCGCGACCGCGAAGCCCGCTGTCGGTGACCTGCTTGACAACATCCGCCGGGGCCATGGCGGTGGCCGTCTGAAGGCCCTTCAGGCCACCATGGGCCTTGTAATCGTCCAGCGAGACCGGATCGATGACGCCGCAGCGGGCGAAGGTGAGGCGGGTCTGGTTCTTGAGGAAGGGGATGTCTTCCGTCCTGCCGAGACAGAGCGGATGATTGCCGCCCGTCACAAGGCCGGCGTCGATGAGGCTGGCAATATCGGTGGGCTTCACCGGGCCGTAGGCGATGCGGCCTTCGGCGGTCTCGACCTCGACCAGCGGCTCCAGCCAGTGCATGCCGCGCGAGCCGTTGCGCACGATGGCCGCGTCGAGCCCACGGGCCTCGACTTCGCGGGCAAGCGCCTTGGCGACACGGTCTGCGCCCAGCGCGAGGGCGGCGGCATCGCGGGGGATGTAGATGCGTGCGGTCATCGGCGTGCCTCCGCGATGAGTTCCTGCGCAAGCCCGGCGTCGATCCGTCCGTGCACCTCGCCGTCGAGCATGGCGGCGGGTGCGCAGGAACAGAGGCCGAGACAGTAGACGGGTTCGAGCGTCACCGCGCCGTCCGTGGTCGTCTGATGGAAATCGATGCCGAGCAGCGCCTTGATGCGCTCGGCGACCGCGTCCCCGCCCATCGACTGGCAGGCCTCGGCGCGACAGAGTTTCAATACATGCCGGCCGGTGGGGTGGTCGCGATAGTCGTGATAGAAGGTGACGACGCCGTGCACCTCGGCGCGCGAAAGATTCAGTTCGCGCGCGATGACCGGAAGGCTCTCCTGCGGCACATAGCCGAACTCGGCCTGGATTTCGTGCAGGATGGGAAGAAGCGGCCCTTCAAGCCCCTTCAGTTCGCCGACGATGGCCAGCGTTCTCGTTTCGACATCGCTGCCGGCGACGTGCACGTTCATGGGTCAACCTCCCGACCGACGCATATGAACCGCAGGAAGATCGAGAGGTCCGGCGCGCCGATGCGATTGAAATTCCTCGGCGAAGATCGAGCCTTTTCGATTTCCGCCACCATTCTAGCAGCTTCTCAGGTGGGAGACGACGGGTCAATAAAGCTGTCTCGTCAGGCAATAGGAAATTTCTATCAATCCATCCCAGCCTCGGCCAGGATGCGGGCTTCATGCAGCAGGGCGGAGACGAGCGGCGTGAAGGGTTCGCGATGGGTGGCGACGAGGCCGACCGTATGCTCGGGGTTCGGCTCGACGAGGGAAACTATACTCAATTCCTCATGAAAACCGAAGGATCGCGCGACATTGCGCGGCATGATGCTGCTCCAGCGCCCCGTGCGCACATGGGAGAGAAGCACGATCATCGAGTTGGATTCGAGGGAGGGCTGTATGGTGATGCCGGCATCGGTGAAATGGCGGTTGATGATGCGGCGGTTCTGCATATCGGCGGTCAATAGGCAAAGCCTAATGCTGCCGGCCTCCTGCCAGGTCACGCTTTCGCGATCCGAGAAGGGGCCGCCCTTGGCGGTGATGAGGCAATAGTGCTCGTGCAGCAGCGGCACGCTCGTCACGCGCCCCAGAGGTTCGTTCTCCAGATAGGTGAGGCCGGCGTCGATCTCGAGGTTTTCCAGAAGGCCGAGGATCTTGATCGAGGTGGTGGAGACGATGGAGAAGGTGACATCCGGGTGCTTTTCCTGAAAGGGTGCGGTAATGCGCGGCACCATGGCGAGCGTCGTCGGGATGGCGGCGAGGCGGATATGGCCGGACAGGCCCTTGCGCGCGGCGCGCATCTCCTCGCGCATGGTGCGGGTGTCGCCGACGATGCGCCGCGCCCATTCCAGCACGCGCTGGCCCTCCGGCGTCAGGCCCTGGAAGCGCGAGCCGCGCACGACCAGCATCACGCCGAGCTGGTCTTCGAGCTGGCGGATCGCCGCCGACAGTGTCGGCTGCGAGATGCCGAGTTCCTCCGCTGCCCGGGCGAAGTGCCTTTCGCGGGCAAGGGCAATGAAATATTCCAGCTTGTCGATCATGCGGGCGCCTCCATGCTCTTGATACAAAAGAACAGTGGCGGCACCAATGCCCCGCGCCCTATATCTGTCGCATCAGGGATCACGAGGAGGACGCCATGACGTTTCAGGCATTGCTGGTCGAAAAGGGAGCGGACGGCGCGGTTTCGGCTGCGATCCGGGAGCTGGAGGATTCGCGTCTGCCCGACGGGGACGTTACCGTCGCGGTCGAATATTCGACGCTCAACTACAAGGACGGGCTGTGCATCAACGGCAAGGGCGGGCTGGTGCGCAGCTTCCCGCATGTGCCGGGTGTTGATTTTTCCGGCACGGTCGAGGCGTCCGAAGATCCGCGCTACCGGCCCGGCGACCGCGTGGTGCTGACCGGCTGGCGCGTCGGCGAGATCTGGTGGGGCGGCTTTGCGACGCGCGCGAAGGTGAAGGCCGACTGGCTGGTGCCGCTGCCGGAGACGATCTCGACCCGGCAAGCCATGGCGATCGGCACGGCGGGCCTGACCTCGATGCTCTCCGTCATCGCACTGGAAAAGGCGGGGCTTTCTCCGCTGAAGGGCGAGGCGCTGGTGACGGGGGCGGCCGGCGGCGTCGGTTCGGTTGCCGTCGCGCTGCTGGCGCGGCTCGGCTACTCCGTCGCGGCGGTGACGGGGCGGCCGGAGACGGCGGATTATCTGAAGGGCCTCGGCGCGGAGACGATCATCGACCGTGCGGAGCTTGCGGAGGCGAACAGTCGGCCGCTCGAATCCGAGCGCTGGGCCGGTGCCGTCGATGCGGTGGGCGGCGACATGCTGGCGCGCGTGCTCAAGCAGATGAAATACGATGGCGCGGTCGCCTCGGTGGGGCTTGCGGCGGGGGCGGTGGTGCCGTCCTTCACGGTCATCCCGTTCCTGCTGCGCGGGGTCAGCCTGCTCGGCATCGATTCCGTCATGCGGCCCTATGACCAACGCGTCGACGCCTGGAACCGTATCGCCTCGGACCTGCCGATGGACAAGCTGGAGGCGATGGTGGTCGAGCATCGGCTTTCCGACCTGCCGGAACTGGCGAACCTCATTCTCGACGGCAAGGTCAAGGGACGCGTCGTCGTCGACGTCAACGCTTGAAGCGGATGGGCGGTCAGCAGATGAGCTGGCCGCCGTTCACCTCCAGCACCTGGCCGGTGATGTAGCCGGAGAGAACGTGGGAGGCGAGGAAGAGGTAGGCGGGAGCGCAGTCCTCCGCGGTGCCGAGGCGCTGCAGCGGAATGGTCTTGCGCGTCGCCTCCAGCTTCTCGGCGGTCGAGTAGCGCGAATGGAAATCGGTGGTGATGGTACCCGGCGAGACGCAGTTGACGCGGATGCCGTCCGGCGCGAGTTCGCGGGCGAGGCCCTTGGAATAGGTGGAGACGAAGGCCTTGGTGGCCGAATAGATCGCCGAGCCGGGGCTGCCGCCGGTCAGCGCCGAGATCGAGACGGTGTTGACGATGGCGGCATGCGGTGCACGGCGCAGCGCGCGCAACAGTCCGCGCGTCACCTCGACGACCGAGGTCTGGTTGAGGCGCACGATGGTCTCGTATTCCTCGTCGGTGAGGTCGGCCGCCGGGAAGCGGCCGATCATGGTGCCGGCATTGTTGATCAGCACATCGACATGCGGGAAGAGGCTGTCCACCCGCTGCAGCAGCGCGCCGATGCCGCCTTCCTCGAGGAAGTCCGAGTAGACGACATGCGCGCGGGCATCCGCGACGGCATTTTCGAGGAAATCGGGCAGCGGGCCAGCCGCCGACCGGCCGCCGTGCAGCAGCACATGCGCGCCGCAATCGAGGAACTGCCGGGCGATCTCCAGCCCGATGCCGCGCCCCGCGCCGGTCACAACGACATTGGCGCCCTTGAACAAGGCTGGATGAAACATGGTTTGTCCTCCCGGTGTCCTGCCGTGGCCCAGTATCACAAAAAGCGGGGCACTCTCCAAGAAGGCAGGATGGATGAATTGATGTGCTTTCGTTTTTGCATATGATGAAAGAAAACGAAAGCAGAGGAGGAGTACATGTTTCTGACGGGCCGACAGGCGGAGATCGTGGATCTCGCAAAAGCCGAGGGCCGCGTGCTCGTGGAGGACCTCGCCGCGCGCTTCTCCGTGACGCCGCAGACCATCCGCAAGGACCTCAACGATCTCTGCGACAACAAGGTGTTGACGCGCATCCATGGCGGAGCGCTGTTCCCGAGCGGCAACGAGAATGTGAAATACGAGGCGCGCCGCTCCATCGCCGCGCCGGAAAAGCAGGCGATCGGCCGCGCGGCGGCGGCCATGATCCCCGACAATTCCTCGCTTTTCATCAATATCGGCACAACGACCGAGGCCGTCGGTGAGGCGCTGCTTGACCATAGGGAGCTTATGGTCATCACCAATAACATCAATGTCGCCAATCGCTTGCGCATCTATCCCTCCATCGAGGTGGTGATTGCCGGCGGCGTGGTGCGCGGTGCGGATGGCGGCATCGTCGGGGAAGCGGCGGTCGATTTCATCCGGCAATTCAAGGTGGACTACGCCGTGATCGGCGTTTCGGCCATCGACGAGGACGGCGCGCTGCTCGACTTCGATTATCGCGAGGTGAAGGTGGCGCAGGCGATCATCGCCAATGCGCGGCACGTCATCCTGGTTTCGGATTCGACGAAATTCGAAAGGACCGCGCCGGTCAGGATCGGCCACCTTTCGCAGGTCCATACCTTCATCACGGATAGCTGTCCTTTCGAGGGCATTCGCGCCATTTGCCAGGAACATGACGTGCGCCTCGTGGAGACGGCGTCATAGGGCTGATACAGGGAGATGCTATTTCTTCTTGCATTCGTTTGACATTCGAAATGTTTTCGTTTTAACTCCGTCTGCTTTCGCAAAGGCACGAAATTGTGCAATGCGAAATGGGAGGGGAAATTGGACGGCAACGGGACCCGCGATATCTTCGTCATCGGTGGCGGCATCAACGGCTGCGGCATCGCGCGCGACGCCGCCGGTCGCGGCTATTCCGTGATGCTGGCCGAGATGAAGGATTTCGCGTCCGGTACGTCCTCCGCCTCCACCAAGCTCATCCATGGCGGCCTGCGCTATCTGGAGCATTACGAATTCCGCCTCGTGCGCGAGGCGCTGATGGAGCGCGAAGTGCTCTGGGCCATGGCGCCGCATGTCATCTGGCCGATGCGCTTCGTGCTGCCGTTCCAGAAGGGCGGCCTGCGCCCGGCCTGGCTCATCCGCCTCGGTCTCTTTCTTTACGACTATATCGGCGGCCGCAAGCTGCTGCCGGCGACCGCGACGCTCGATCTTGCGAAGGACCCGGCCGGCGGGCCGCTGAAGAAGCTCTTCCGCAAGGCTTTCGAATATTCCGACGGCTGGGTGGACGATGCCCGCCTCGTCGTGCTCAACGCCCGCGATGCGGCCGACCGCGGTGCGGATATCCGCACCGCCACCAAGGTTGTCGCCGCGCGCCGCGAGAACGGCCACTGGAACGTCGAGACGGAGAACGTCGAGACCGGCGCGCGCGAGACGGTGCGCGCCCGTATGCTGGTCAACGCCGCCGGCCCCTGGGTGGACAAGGTCCTTTCCGCCGCCTTCGGCCGCAACGACGTGCACAATGTCCGCCTCGTGCAGGGCAGCCATATCGTCGTGAAGAGGAAATTTTCCGATCCGCGCGCCTACTTCTTCCAGAACCCGGACGGGCGTATCATGTTCGCCATTCCTTACCAGGAAGAGTTCACGCTGATCGGCACGACCGACCGGGACTATCAGGGCGATCCCCGCGACGTGCGTATCAGCGAGGCGGAGATCGATTATCTCTGCGCCTCGGCCAGCGAATATTTCGCCGAGCCGGTGAAGCGGGACGATATCGTCTGGACCTATTCCGGCGTGCGTCCGCTCTTCGATGACGGCGCCAGCAAGGCGCAGGAAGCGACGCGCGATTACGTGCTGAAGGTCGAGGGCGGCGACGGCCAGGCCCCGCTGCTCAACATTTTCGGCGGCAAGCTCACCACCTACCGGCGTCTGGCGGAATCGGCGCTGGAGAAGATCGGCGAATCCATCGGCGCGAAGGGCGACCGCTGGACCGCGAATTCCCGCCTGCCGGGCGGCGACTTCAAGGTGGACGGGTTCGATGCGGAGGTGAAGGCGCTTTCCGCGCGCTTTGCCTTCCTTGTGCCTGCCCATGCGCGCCGGCTCGTGCGGCTCTACGGCACGCGGGCGACGGCCATGCTGGAGGGCGCGACGTCGTCCGACGATCTCGGCCGGCATTTCGGCAGCGATCTCTACGAGCGCGAAGTGCGCTGGCTGATGAAGGAAGAATGGGCCCGGCACGCCGAAGACGTGCTGTGGCGGCGGACCAAACGAGGATTGCACCTGACGGGCGCGGAAGCGGCCGCGCTGGAAGACTACATGGCGGCCGCAAGGGCGGCGCCCCACTAGCACACCCTGATCCGGTGGCTGGGAGGAACGACGGAGATAGGAATGCTTGAACTTAGAAACATCGAGAAGGTGGCGGGGGCGGAAACGCATATCCACCCGACCAGTCTCGTGCTTGAGCGCGGCTCGCTCAACGTGCTGCTCGGCCCGACGCTTTCGGGCAAGACCTCGCTGATGCGGCTGATGGCGGGCCTCGACAAGCCGACATCCGGTTCCGTCTGGTTCGACGGCAAGGACGTGACGGGCGTGCGCGTACAGGATCGCGGCGTTGCCATGGTCTATCAGCAGTTCATCAACTATCCGGCCCTGACGGTCTACGAGAATATCGCCTCGCCGATGCGCATCAAGGGCGCGGACAGCGCGACCATCGACCGCGAAGTGCGCAAGGCGGCCGATCTCCTGAAGCTGACGCCCTATCTCGACCGCACGCCGCTCAATCTTTCCGGCGGCCAGCAGCAGCGCACGGCGCTCGCCCGCGCCATCGTCAAGAATGCCAGCCTCGTGCTGCTCGACGAACCGCTCGCCAATCTCGACTACAAGCTGCGCGAGGAGTTGCGCCTCGAACTGCCGAAGATCTTCGCCGCCTCCGGCGCGATCTTCGTCTATGCGACGACCGAGCCGTCCGAGGCCCTGCTGCTCGGTGGCAACACGGCAGCGCTCTCGCAGGGCCGCATCACGCAGTTCGGCCGCACCATCGACGTCTATCGCCGCCCGATCGATCTTCTGACCGCGCGCACCTTCGCCGATCCGCCGTTGAACACGGTCGAGGTCGTGCGGAGAGGCGGGCAGTTCGAGATCGGCGGCAAGCCGGTGCTGCCGGTGCCGGCGCATCTTGCCGGCGTGCCGGACGGCCCGTGCACCATCGCCTTCCATCCGCATCATCTGTCGCTGACGAGCCAGACGCCGGCCTCGGCCAGTCTTCAGGCGCGCACCGCGATCTCGGAGATCGCGGGCTCGGAAAGCTTCATCCATATCGAATTCGAGGGCAGCCGCTGGGTCATGCTCTCGCCCGGTATCCACGACATCGAGCCGGACGCGGTCATCACCGTCCATGTCGACACGCGCCACCTGATGGCCTTCGGCACGGACGGCAAGGCGATCGCGGAACCCGCGGCCGCGGCGGCCTGAGGAGGGGACCATGGCACGCATCAATCTCGATCATATCCGCCACGCCTACGGCGAGAAGCCGAAGTCGGAAGCCGATTATGCGCTGAAGGAAGTCCATCACGAGTGGAACGACGGCGGCGCCTATGCGCTGCTCGGCCCCTCGGGCTGCGGCAAGACCACGCTGCTCAACATCATCTCGGGCCTGCTGCAGCCGTCCGAAGGCCGCATCCTGTTCGACGGGAAGGACGTCACCTACCTGTCGACGCAGGAGCGCAACATCGCGCAGGTCTTCCAGTTCCCGGTCATCTACGACACGATGACGGTCTACGACAATCTCGCCTTCCCGCTGCGCAATCGCGGCGTGGCCGAGCCGGAAGTCGACCGCCGCGTGCGAGAGATCCTGGAAATGATCGACCTTGCCGGCTGGGCGAAGAAGACGGCGCGGGGCTTGACCGCCGACCAGAAGCAGAAGATCTCGCTCGGCCGCGGCCTCGTGCGCAATGACGTCAACGCCATCCTCTTCGACGAGCCGCTGACCGTCATCGACCCGCACATGAAATGGGTGCTGCGCTCGCAGCTCAAGAAGCTGCACCGCCAGTTCGGCTTCACCATGGTCTATGTCACGCACGACCAGACCGAGGCCCTGACCTTCGCCGACAAGGTCGTCGTCATGTATGACGGCCAGATCGTGCAGATCGGCACGCCGGCCGAGCTTTTCGAGAAGCCGCGCCACACCTTCGTCGGCTACTTCATCGGCTCGCCGGGCATGAACGTGCTGCCGGCATCGATAGATGGCAGCAGCATCAAGGTTGGGGAAGAAACGCTCGACCTCGGTTACAGACCGGAAATCGCCGCCGGCGCGAAGACGGAACTCGGTATCCGCCCGGAATTCATCTCGCTGTCGCGCGATGGCATGCCGGTCTCGATCAGCAAGATCGAGGATATCGGCCGCCAGAAGATCGTGCGCGCGGAATTCGCCGGCAAGCCGATTGCCATCGTCGTGCCCGAGGACGGCGAGATTCCCGCCGATCCGCGCGTGACCTTCGATGCCGCCGCCATCAACATCTACGCCGATAGCTGGCGTGTCGGCAGGGAGGGCTGACGATGAACAAGACCTGGAACAACAAGGCCTGGTTCATGGTCCTGCCCGTCCTGCTGCTCGTCGCCTTCTCGGCGGTGATCCCGCTGATGACCGTGGTGAACTATTCGGTGCAGGACACGTTCGGCAACAACCAGTTCTTCTGGAACGGCGTCGGCTGGTTCTCGGACGTCCTTGAATCCGACCGCTTCTGGCAGGCGCTCGGGCGCAACCTGCTCTTCTCGGGCATCATCCTCGCGATCCAGATTCCGCTCGGCATCCTGATCGCGCTCAACATGCCGAAAAAGGGCCTCGGCGTGCCGGTCTGCCTCGTGCTGATGGCGCTGCCCTTGCTCATTCCGTGGAACGTCGTCGGCACGATCTGGCAGGTCTTCGGCCGCGTCGACATCGGCCTGCTCGGCCGCACGCTCGATGCGCTCGGTATCAATTACAACTATGTCAACAATGTCTTCGACGCCTGGGTGACGCTGATCGTCATGGACGTCTGGCACTGGACGAGCCTCGTTGTGCTCCTGTGCTATGCCGGCCTCGTCTCGATCCCGGAGGCCTATTACCAGGCCGCCAAGATCGACGGCGCCTCGCGCTGGGCCGTGTTCCGCTACATCCAGCTGCCGAAGATGAAGCGCGTCCTGCTCATCGCCTTCCTGCTGCGTTTCATGGACAGCTTCATGATCTATACCGAACCCTTCGTCGTCACCGGTGGTGGCCCGGGCAACTCGACCACGTTCCTTTCGATCGACCTCGTCAAGATGGCGATCGGCCAGTTCGACCTTGGCCCGGCCGCGGCCATGTCCATCATCTACTTCCTGATCATCCTGCTGCTGTCGTGGATATTCTACACGGTCATGACCAGCAGCGACGAACAGGCGTGAGGGAGGAGACCATGACCTCACAGGCAACCACCGCAACCACGCTTCCGACGGGCCTCGCCACCAACGCCGCCAAGGCGGCCGGCAAGCGCGACCTCTCCTGGATCGTGCCGACGCTCTACATCATCTTCCTGATGCTGCCGATCTACTGGCTCGTCAACATGAGCTTCAAGACGAACCAGGAGATCACCGGCGTCTTCTCGCTTTGGCCGCAGCAGCCGACGCTTCGCAACTATGCCGTGATCTTCACCGATCCGGCCTGGTATTCGGGCTATATCAACTCGATCATCTACGTGGTGCTGAACACGGCCATCTCGATTTCCGTGGCGCTGCCGGCGGCCTACGCCTTCTCGCGCTACCGCTTCCTTGGCGACAAGCACCTGTTCTTCTGGCTGCTGACCAACCGCATGGCGCCGCCGGCCGTCTTCGCGCTGCCCTTCTTCCAGCTCTATTCGGCCTTCGGCCTGATCGACACGCACATCGCCGTCGCCATCGCGCACTGCCTGTTCAACGTGCCGCTCGCCGTCTGGATCCTCGAGGGCTTCATGTCGGGCGTGCCGAAGGAGATCGACGAGACCGCCTATATCGACGGCTACTCGTTCCCGAAGTTTTTTGCGAAGATCTTCGTGCCGCTGATCGCCTCCGGCATCGGTGTCGCCGCCTTCTTCTGCTTCATGTTCTCATGGGTCGAGCTGCTGATCGCCCGCACGCTGACGACGACGGACGCCAAGCCGATCGCCGCCACGATGACGCGTACGGTCTCGGCTTCCGGCATGGACTGGGGCGTGCTCGCCGCCGCCGGCGTGCTGACCATCATTCCCGGCGCGCTCGTGATCTACTTCGTCCGTAACTACATCGCCAAGGGCTTTGCCCTGGGGAGGGTCTGATGGCTACCGTCGCCAACCGCAACAACCGCTGGCCGGTCGCGCTCGCCGCCGTGCTCGTCATCTATGCCGTCGTCGCCGGGCTGCTCGTCATGGCGCTTCCCGTTAAGGATGGCGCGCGCGATTGGTTCGCCTCGCTCATTCCGGGCGGCTGGATGGCCTGGTCGTTCCCGACGGCCATGTTCTTCCTGACGATCTTCCTTCTGATCGCGCTGATGGCGGTCTGGGAATATGCCCGGCCGGGCGGTTCCCCGCGCGTCGGCATCCTGCGCTTCGAGACGACCCGCGGCGACCGGCTCTTCGTGTCGCTGCTCGGCTCGGCGTTCATTCATCTCGCATGGCTGGGGCTTGTCGGCCCCAACCTGTGGTGGGCTCTTGCCTTATCCGTGGTCTACGCCATCGGCGTCTTCCGCTTCGTGTAAGGCAAAGGAAATGGAGGCCCCGGGGAGACAATAGGGGCCTTCGCACTTGCAATCGCAAACCCCAAGGGAGGACTAAAATGCGAAAGCAACTTCTGACGACGACGGCAGTCATGCTGCTGGCGTTCACCGGTTCCGCATTCGCGGACATGGATGCCGCCAAGAAATTCCTGGATACGGAGATCGGCGACCTGTCCTCGCTGGACCGCGCCAGCCAGGAAAAGGAAATGCAGTGGTTCGTCGATGCGGCCAAGCCGTTCGCCGGCATGGAGATCAAGGTCGTATCGGAAACGATCACCACGCATGAATACGAATCGAAGGTCCTTGCGCCGGCCTTCACCGCGATCACCGGCATCAAGATCACGCACGACCTGATCGGCGAAGGCGACGTCGTCGAAAAGCTCCAGACGCAGATGCAGTCGGGCGAGAACATCTATGACGGCTACATCAACGACTCGGACCTGATCGGCACCCACTGGCGCTACAACCAGGCCCGTCCGCTGAGCGACTTCATGGCCAATGAAGGCAAGGACGTCACCAACCCGAACCTCGACATCGACGACTTCATCGGCAAGTCCTTCACGACCGCGCCGGACGGCAAGCTCTACCAGCTTCCCGACCAGCAGTTCGCGAACCTCTACTGGTTCCGCTACGACTGGTTCAACGACGAGAAGAACAAGGCCGACTTCAAGGCGAAGTATGGCTACGACCTCGGCGTTCCGGTCAACTGGTCCGCTTACGAGGATATCGCCGAGTTCTTCACCGGCCGCGAGATCGACGGCAAGAAGGTCTATGGTCACATGGACTACGGCAAGAAGGACCCGTCGCTCGGCTGGCGCTTCACCGACGCCTGGCTCTCGATGGCCGGCAACGGCGACCGCGGCATCCCGAACGGCCTGCCGGTCGACGAATGGGGCATCAAGGTCGATGAGAAGTCTCGTCCGGTCGGCTCGTGCGTCGCCCGCGGTGGTGACACCAACGGCCCGGCTGCCGTCTACTCGATCCAGAAGTACCTCGACTGGATGAAGGCCTACGCACCGGCAGCCGCCGGCGGCATGACCTTCTCGGAAGCCGGTCCGGTTCCCGCGCAGGGCGAGATCGCGCAGCAGATCTTCACCTACACGGCGTTCACCGCCGACTTCGTGAAGCCCGGCCTGCCGGTCGTCAATGAGGATGGCACGCCGAAGTGGCGCTTCGCTCCCTCGCCGCATGGCGTCTACTGGAAGGACGGCATGAAGCTCGGCTATCAGGACGCCGGTTCCTGGACGCTCATGAAGTCCACCCCGGACGACCGCGCCAAGGCCGCCTGGCTCTATGCGCAGTTCGTGACCTCCAAGACCGTCGATGTGAAGAAGAGCCATGTCGGCCTCACCTTCATCCGTCAGTCCACGCTCGACCACAAGTCCTTCACGGACCGTGCGCCGAAGCTTGGCGGCCTGATCGAGTTCTACCGTTCGCCGGCCCGCCTGCAGTGGTCGCCGACCGGCACGAACATCCCGGACTATCCGAAGCTGGCCCAGCTCTGGTGGCAGGCGATCGGCGATGCCTCTTCCGGCGCCAAGACGTCGCAGGAAGCCATGGACTCGCTGTGCGCCGAGCAGGAGAAGGTGCTGGAGCGCCTGGAACGCGCCGGCGTTCAGGGCGATATCGGCCCGAAGCTTGCCGAGGAGCACGACATCGAGTTCTGGAACAAGGATGCGGTCGCGAAGGGTAACCTCGCTCCGCAGCTCAAGATCGAGAACGAGAAGGAAAAGCCGCAGACCGTCAACTACGACGAACTCGTCAAGAGCTGGCAGAAGTAATCGGCAAGGCCGCAGGCGGATTTCTCGCCCGCGGCCCATCGATATCCGATCCCTCTGGCCCGCGTGCCGAAAGGCGCGCGGGTCTTTTCGTCCGGTGAACCGTACCGATTGGTACACTTTCGGAAAGCCATGCATTGCGCAGCGCGGGGTCTTCCGCTAAGAGACCCCGCGGTTTCTCCCGCGCGCTCGCGCGAATATCGAAAATAGCGGTACACAGACATGGCACGCATCGTGATGAAATTCGGCGGAACGTCCGTCGCTGACCTCGACCGTATCCACAATGTCGCCCGTCATGTGAAACGCGAGGTCGATGCCGGCCACGAGGTCGCCGTCGTCGTCTCGGCCATGTCCGGCAAGACGAACGAACTGGTCGCCTGGGTGCAGAACATGCCGAAGGTGACGGGCGCAAGCTCGCCCTTCTACGATGCGCGCGAATATGACGCCATCGTCGCCTCGGGCGAACTCGTCACCGCCGGCCTGCTTGCCATCGCGCTCCAGTCGATGGGCGTCAACGCCCGCTCCTGGCAGGGCTGGCAGATCCCGATCCGCACCGACAACGCGCATGGCGCGGCCCGCATCCTCGACATCGACGGCGCGGAAATGGTCCGCCGCATGGGCGAGGGCCAGGTCGCCGTCGTCGCCGGCTTCCAGGGTCTCGGCCCGGACAACCGCGTCGCCACGCTCGGCCGCGGCGGCTCGGACACATCCGCCGTCGCCATCGCCGCCGCCGTCAAGGCGGACCGCTGCGACATCTATACCGACGTCGACGGCGTCTACACGACCGACCCGCGCATCGAGCCGAAGGCCCGCCGCCTGAAGAAGATCGCCTTCGAGGAAATGCTCGAAATGGCGTCCCTCGGCGCGAAGGTTCTCCAGGTGCGCTCGGTCGAGCTTGCCATGGTGCACAAGGTACGCACCTTCGTTCGCTCCTCTTTCGAGGATCCCGATGCGCCGGGCATGGGCGATCTTCTGAACCCGCCCGGTACGCTGATTTGTGATGAGGATGAGATCGTGGAACAGGAAGTCGTAACCGGCATCGCCTATGCCAAGGATGAAGCGCAGATCTCGCTCCGCCGCGTCGCCGACCGGCCGGGCGTTTCGGCCGCGATCTTCGGCCCGCTGGCCGAGGCCCATATCAATGTCGACATGATCGTCCAGAACATTTCCGAGGACGGCTCGAAGACCGACATGACCTTCACCATCCCTTCGGGCGACATGGAGAAGGCGATCAAGGTTCTCGACGGCGCCAAGGAGCAGGTCGGCTTCGACGTGATCCAGCACGAGACCGGCCTCGTGAAGGTCTCGGTCATTGGCATCGGCATGCGCAGCCATGCGGGCGTCGCCGCCTCGGCCTTCCGCGCGCTTGCCGAGAAGGGCATCAACATCAAGGCCATCACCACCTCCGAGATCAAGATCTCCATCCTGATCGACGGCCCCTATGCGGAACTCGCCGTTCGGACTTTGCATTCCGTCTACGGTCTCGATAAGAAGTAAGGACCGGCCGAGTCGGCGCCGATCCTGTGATCTCCGGCGCTATCCGCGCCGGTGGGGTAACGTCATTTTCGGGAGACGCCACGCGATGAGAGACCTCTCCGCGGGTCCGCGCGTTCTTCTCAAGCGGCTGCGCGAGTTGATGGCGGAGCCGCTCGAGCCGCAGGAGCGCCTGGACCAGATCGTGCGCCAGATCGCGCAGAACATGGTCGCGGAAGTGTGTTCCGTCTATGTGCTCCGCTCGGACGGCATCCTCGAGCTCTATGCGACCGAAGGCCTCAATCCCGGCGCCGTCCACCTTGCCCAGCTCAAGATGGGGCAGGGCCTCGTCGGCACCATCGCCGCCTCCGCGCGGCCGCTGAACCTTTCCGACGCCCAGTCGCATCCCGCCTTCACCTATCTCCCTGAGACGGGTGAGGAAATCTATCACTCCTTCCTCGGCGTGCCGATCCTGCGCACCGGCCGGGCGCTCGGCGTTCTCGTCGTACAGAACCGGGCGAGCCGCACCTATCGCGAGGATGAGGTCGAGGCGCTCGAGACGACGGCGATGGTGATCGCCGAGATGGTGGCGACGGGCGAGCTGAAGAAGCTCACCAAGCCCGGCCTCGAACTGGATCTTTCCCGCCCCGTCGCTATCGAGGGGTCGAGCTTCGGCGAAGGCATCGGCCTTGGCTATGTCGTGCTGCACGAGCCGCGCATCGTCGTCACGAATCTGCTCAACGAGGATTCCGAGCATGAGCTTGGCCGGCTGGCCGAGGCTTTGGGTTCCTTGCGCATTTCCATCGACGACATGCTGTCGCGCCGTGAGGTGTCGATGGAGGGCGAGCACCGCGAGGTGCTGGAAACCTACCGCATGTTCGCGCACGACCGTGGCTGGGTGAGGAAGCTCGAAGAGGCGATCCGCAACGGCCTGACGGCGGAAGCGGCGGTTGAGCGGGTGCAGAGCGAGACCAAGGCGCGCATGATCCGCCTGACGGATCCGTACCTGCGCGAGCGCATGCACGATTTCGACGATCTGGCGAACCGCCTGCTGCGTCAGCTCACCGGCTATGGCGCGAAGCTTTCGGCCAGCAGTTTCCCGAACGACGCCATCGTCGTCGCGCGCGCCATGGGCGCGGCGGAACTGCTCGATTATCCGCGCGAGAACGTGCGCGGCCTCGTGCTGGAAGAGGGTGCGGTGACGAGCCATGTAGTGATCGTCGCGCGGGCCATGGGCATTCCGGTGGTCGGCCAGGCGGCCGGCGCGGTGGCGCTGGCGGAAAACGGTGATTCCATCATCATCGACGGGGACGACGGGCGGGTGCATCTGCGACCGCTGCCCGATCTGCAGCGCTCCTACGAGGAAAAGGTGCGGTTCCGCGCCCGCCGGCAGGAACAGTACCGGGCGCTCAGGGCGGTCGATCCGGTGACGAAGGACGGCCGCGCGATCAATCTGCAGATGAATGCCGGCCTTCTGGTCGACCTGCCGCATCTCAACGAATCCGGCGCCTCGGGCATCGGCCTTTTCCGCACCGAACTCCAGTTCATGATCGCCTCGACCATGCCGAAGGCGGAGGAACAGGAAGCCTTCTATCGCAACGTGCTGAAGCATGCGGGCGGGCGTCCGGTGACCTTCCGCACGCTCGATATCGGCGGCGACAAGGTGGTGCCCTATTTCCGGGCGGCGGAGGAAGAGAATCCGGCGCTCGGCTGGCGCGCCATCCGCCTGTCGCTCGACCGGCCGGGCCTCCTGCGCACCCAGCTTCGCGCCATGCTGCGTGCTGCGGCCGGCAACGATCTTCGGCTGATGCTGCCGATGGTGACCGAGGTTTCCGAGCTGAAGGAGGTCCGCGATCTTCTCCAGAAGGAAATCCAGCGCCAGTCGAAGCTCGGCGAACAGTTGCCGAAGAAACTGCAGTTCGGCGCCATGCTGGAAGTACCGGCGCTGCTCTGGCAGCTCGACGAGCTGATGGCCGAGGTCGATTTCGTCTCGGTCGGCTCGAACGATCTCTTCCAGTTCGCCATGGCCGTCGACCGCGGCAATGCCCGCGTTTCCGACCGTTTCGACACGCTCGGCCGGCCGTTCCTGCGCATCCTGCGCGATATCGTGCGGGCCGGCGAGCGCAACGACACGTCGGTGACGCTCTGCGGCGAGATGGCGAGCAAGCCGATTTCCGCCATGGCGCTTCTCGGCATCGGTTTCCGCTCCGTCTCCATGTCGCCGGCGGCGATCGGGCCGGTGAAGTCCATGCTGCTCTCGCTCGATGCCGGCAAGCTGGAATCGCTGCTGATGCCGGCGCTCGACGATTTGCGGCCGACGGTTTCCATCCGCCGGATTCTCACTGACTTTGCGGCCGAGAACGGCATCCCGCTTTAAAGACCTGACTGGAGTTGAACGGTGGCGAAGCTTCCCGTTGAAAAGATGCGCGAACTCGAACGCCGTTTCGGCGAGATCGAGGCGCGCATGTCTGCGGGGCCGGATTCGGAGACCTATGTGCGCCTTGCTTCGGAATATTCCGAGCTTCAGCCCGTCGTTGCCAAGGTGCGCGAATACGAGAAGGTCAACGGAGAGATCGGCGATCTTGAAACGCTGCTTGCCGACAAGGCGACCGACCGCGAGATGCGCGACCTTGCGGAAATGGAACTGCCCGATTTGAAGGAGCGCCTCGAAGGCCTCGAGAAGGAGATGCAGATTCTGCTTCTCCCCAAGGATGCCGCCGACGAGAAGAGCGCGATCCTCGAAATCCGTGCCGGCACGGGCGGCTCCGAGGCGGCGCTGTTCGCGGGCGATCTCTTCCGCATGTATGAGCGTTATGCAGCGGCGCATGGCTGGAAGGTGGAGGTCATCTCCTCCAGCGAAGGCGAGGCCGGTGGTTTCAAGGAAATCATCGCGACGATCACCGGTCGCGGCGTCTTCGCCAAGCTGAAGTTCGAATCGGGTGTGCACCGCGTCCAGCGCGTACCGGAAACGGAAGCGAGTGGACGCATCCACACCTCCGCCGCGACGGTGGCCGTGCTGCCGGAAGCCGAGGAAATCGATATCGAGGTCCGGGCCGAGGATATCCGCATCGACACGATGCGCTCCTCCGGCGCGGGCGGCCAGCACGTGAACACGACGGACTCGGCCGTGCGCATCACGCACCTGCCGACCGGTCTTGTCGTCACCAGCTCGGAAAAGTCGCAGCATCAGAACCGCGCCAAGGCCATGCAGATCCTGCGCTCGCGGCTCTACGACATGGAACGCCAGCGCGCCGACAGCGAGCGCTCGGCGGACCGCAAGAGCCAGGTCGGCTCGGGCGACCGTTCGGAACGTATCCGCACCTACAATTTCCCGCAGGGCCGCGTCACCGATCACCGGATCAACCTGACGCTCTACAAGCTCGACCGGATGATGATCGGCGAAATCGACGAAGTGGTCGATGCGCTGGTGGCGGATTATCAGGCCGGCCAGTTGGCGCAGCTCGGCGAACAGGGCCGATGAGCGGCGCGACGCTCGCCGGGGCATTGGCGGCCGCGCGGCGCCGGCTCTCCGAGGCGGGTATCGCGGATGCCGCGCAGGATGCGCGGCTGTTGATCGCCGGTCTTCTGAAGCTCTCGTCAACCGCTTTCGTCATCGATGGCGGACGTCCGCTCGACCCGTCCGAACAAGCGCTGATCGACGATGCGCTGACGCGCCGCGCGGCGCGTGAGCCGGTGCATCGCATCCTTGGCCATCGGGCCTTTTCGCGGCTCGATCTCATGCTCTCGCCCGAGACGCTGGAGCCTCGGCCGGATACCGAAATCCTCGTCGATACGCTCGTGCCTTACGCGCAGCGGATGGTTGCGGGCGGCGGCTGCCGCATCCTCGATCTCGGCACGGGAACCGGGGCGATCTGCCTCGCCTTGCTCGACCTCGTGCCCGGCGCGACAGGCGTGGGCGCCGACTATTCGGCAGGCGCCCTTGAAACGGCTCGGCGCAATGCCGACATCAATGGGGTCGCCGACCGCTTCGAGACGGTCGAGAGCGACTGGTTTGCAGCCGTGGCCGGCGTATTCGACATCATCGTGTCAAATCCGCCCTATATCGTCCGCTCCGTGGTCGGAACGCTGGACGAGGACGTCCGGCTCTACGACCCGATCCTGGCACTGGATGGTGGAGAAGACGGGCTGGATGCCTATCGGGCCATCGCGGCCGGGGCGAGCGATCACCTTCGGGAAAACGGCCTGGTGGCCTACGAGATCGGCTATGACCAGAAGGAGACCGTTACCGCGATCATGCGCAAAAACGGTTTTGCACGCATAGAGGCGGCGCAGGACCTCGGTGGCAACGACCGCGTCCTCGTGTTTTCCAGGGAAGCGTCTGCGTAGGATTTGCTGCATGGCCGCAGCAAATTACGCAACCGCAAAGAAAAGGCTTGGAATTGTGAGGGAAGCGGGATAGTTTGCGGCCACGCACTGGGCAAGAGGTCATGCGAAAGGGATTCGCTCCCGCATGACCCGATCGCGAGGATTGCTCTCTCGAAGAGTTGCTAGGGTTGAAGACTGCCCTGTGCGGGTACCTGTTAATTTGACGTCTTACGGCGACAGGACCACCGACCGGCGTGGTTTGCCCGCAGGTAAGGATGCTTGATCTGGCGTGTCCCGATCAAGCCTGCAGACACATGAATCATCAAGACACGATACGTTAGGTGAGTGACATATGAGGCCAGGACAGCAAAACAAGCGCGGCCGCGGGCGTAATAACAATAACAACAACAATAATAACAACCACAACAACCACCGTAAGGGTGGCAATCCCCTGACGCGGACCTACGACAGCTCGGGTCCGGACGTGAAGATCAGGGGCACGGCCCAGCACATCGCCGAGAAATATTCCGCGCTTGCCCGCGACGCCCAGAGCGCCGGCGACCGGGTCATGGCGGAAAACTATCTGCAGCATGCCGAGCACTACAACCGCATCATTGCCGCCGCCCAGGCGCAGATGCAGGAGCGCTTCCCGCGTGACGACCGTTCCGACAATGGCGAGCGCAGCGATTTCAACGATCGCGACGGCTACGACCGCGATCAGGACGAAATCGATTCGACCGCCCTCGACGAGCCGGCACCTGCTGCCGCTGCCGTCGAGCAGCCCGTTGTCGACGGTTCCGGCCCGCAGCCGGTGATTGAAGGCACGCCGGCCGAAGTGGCGCTCGACGAGGACGCTCCGGCCGCCGGCCGCGCGCCGCGCCGCCGCAATGCCGCCCGCCCGCGCCGTCCGCGTCGCGGCGAAGGCCAGGCCGCCGAGGGTGATGGCGAACAGCCGTCCGGCGGTGACGCCCCGGCGCTGGAAGCCGCTTCCGAATAAGCGGAAATCCTTTTGGGATATCGAAGAACCCGGCCTTGTGCCGGGTTCTTGCGTTTCGGCAAGCCCTCGGAAAAATGTGCTTCCGCGCGCTCCACGCTCCCTTTAATTCCGAAAGTTCCTCCACCATATTCGCTTCAGGCGGTTGGCCGGTCGCATGGCCGGGCACCCGCACGAATGAGGGCTTGCCTTGATGGGAGCCCTATCCTGAATCGTCGACCGGTGCCTGATGGGCCGGCCGAGTTATGGAGGCAGATGATGAATATCGAAAAATACTCCGAGCGCGTTCGCGGCTTCCTGCAATCCGCCCAGACCAAGGCGCTTGCCGATGGCAATCCGCAGTTTGCGCCCGAGCATGTTCTGAAAGTGCTGCTCGATGACGAGCAGGGCATGGCCGCCTCGCTGATCGAGCGGGCGGGCGGCAATGCGCGCGAAGCGCGGATCGCCAACGATGCCGCCCTCGCCAAACTGCCGAAGGTTTCCGGCGGCAATGGGCAGGTCTATCTCGCCCAGCCGCTTGCAAAGGTCTTCTCCACCGCGGAGGAAGCCGCCAAGAAGGCTGGCGACAGTTTCGTCACCGTCGAGCGCCTGCTGCTTGCGCTTGCCATCGAGAAATCCGCCGCGACGTCCGATGTCCTCGCCAAGGCCGGCGTAACGCCGACTTCGCTCAACCAGGTCATCAACGACATCCGCAAGGGCCGCACCGCCGACACGGCGAGCGCGGAGCAGGGCTTCGATTCGCTGAAGAAGTTCGCCCGCGATCTCACCGCCGATGCGCGCGAAGGCCGCCTCGATCCGGTGATCGGCCGCGACGATGAAATCCGCCGCACGATCCAGGTCCTGTCGCGCCGCACCAAGAACAACCCCGTCCTCATCGGTGAACCCGGCGTCGGCAAGACCGCCATCGCCGAGGGCCTTGCGCTGCGCATCGTCAATGGCGACGTGCCGGAAAGCCTGAAGGACAAGAAGCTGATGGCGCTCGACATGGGCGCGCTGATCGCTGGTGCGAAATATCGCGGTGAATTCGAGGAGCGCCTGAAGGCCGTGCTTGCCGAAGTGCAGGCGGAAGACGGCGAGATCATCCTGTTCATCGATGAGATGCACACGCTGGTCGGCGCCGGCAAGGCGGATGGGGCGATGGACGCCTCGAACCTCCTGAAGCCCGCGCTTGCCCGCGGCGAGCTGCACTGCGTCGGCGCGACCACGCTCGACGAGTACCGCAAGCATGTCGAGAAGGATGCGGCCCTTGCCCGCCGGTTCCAGCCTGTCATGGTGGACGAGCCGACCGTCGAGGACACGATCTCGATCCTGCGCGGCCTCAAGGAAAAGTACGAGCAGCACCACAAGGTCCGAATCTCCGACTCGGCCCTCGTTGCCGCCGCGACGCTTTCCAACCGTTACATCACGGATCGCTTCCTGCCGGACAAGGCCATCGACCTGATGGACGAAGCCGCCTCGCGGCTGCGCATGCAGGTCGATTCCAAGCCGGAAGAGCTCGATGAACTCGACCGCCGCATCATCCAGCTCAAGATCGAGCGCGAGGCCCTGAAGAAGGAGACCGATCGTTCGTCGCAGGATCGTCTCGAAAAGCTCGAGATCGACCTTGCCGCGCTGGAAGAGGAAGCCGATGCGCTCACCGCACGCTGGCAGGCTGAGAAGTCAAAGCTCGGCCGCGCCGCCGATCTCAAGCGCCAGCTCGACGAGTTGCGCAACGAGCTGGCCATTGCCCAGCGCAAGGGAGAGTTCCAGCGCGCCGGCGAGCTTGCCTATGGCATCATTCCGAAGCTCGAAAAGGAGCTTGAGGAAGCCGAAGGCCGTGATGCGAGCGACATCGATCCGATGGTGCAGGAGGTCGTGACCCCCGACAACATCGCCCATGTGGTCTCCCGCTGGACGGGCATTCCCGTGGACAAGATGCTGGAAGGCGAGCGCGACAAGCTGCTGCGCATGGAAGACGAACTCGGCAGGTGGGTCGTCGGTCAGGGCGATGCCGTCCAGGCTGTCTCCCGCGCCGTCCGCCGCGCCCGCGCCGGCCTGCAGGATCCGAACCGGCCGATCGGCTCGTTCATCTTCCTTGGGCCCACCGGTGTCGGCAAGACGGAACTGACGAAGGCGCTCGCCCGCTTCCTCTTCGACGACGAGACGGCGATCCAGCGCATGGACATGTCGGAATATATGGAGAAACATTCCGTTGCCCGGCTGATCGGCGCGCCTCCCGGCTATGTCGGCTATGAGGAAGGCGGTGCGCTTACCGAATCCGTCCGCCGCCGGCCCTATCAGGTCGTGCTGTTCGATGAGATCGAGAAGGCGCATCCGGATGTCTTCAACGTGCTGCTGCAGGTCCTCGATGATGGCCGCCTGACCGATGGCCAGGGCCGCACCGTGGACTTCCGCAACACGATGATCATCATGACCTCGAACCTCGGCGCCGAATACCTGACGGCGCTCGGCGAGAACGAGGACAGCGATACGGTTCGCGACCAGGTGATGGATGTCGTCAAGATGGCGTTCCGGCCGGAGTTCCTGAACCGTGTCGACGAGATCATCCTGTTCCATCGCCTGCGGCGGTCGGAAATGGGCGCGATCGTCGATATCCAGCTGGAGCGCCTGCGCAAGCTGCTGGTGGATCGCAAGATCGTCCTCGATCTCGACGAGGAGGCCGTGCACTGGCTGGCCGAGAAGGGCTACGACCCGGTCTATGGTGCGCGTCCCCTGAAGCGGGCGATCCAGAAGCACCTTCAGGACCCGCTGGCGGAGAAGATTCTTGCCGGGGAGATTCCGGACGGATCGACCGTCAAGGTCACGGCCGGTTCCGACCGGCTGCTCTTCGCGCCGCGCAACGCGGCGGTGAACAGGGCGGCCTGATAGGGGATTGCCCTGGAAAAAGAAGCGCGGGTCGAGGCCCGCGCTTTTTGCATTCGGAAGTGCCGGCTGTCAGTGCGTTTCGGCGACCTGTGTCGCGTCGCCGCGTCCGAGCAGGTCGTCGATGCGCTGGCGCTCCACCTCGAACTGCGCGAGGGCCTTGCCCTCCAGCGATTTACCGCCCGGCAGGCGGATTTTCAGTGCGTCCACCTTGTTGCCGTTGACGATCAGCTCGTAGTGAAGGTGCGGGCCGGTTGACAGGCCGGTCGTGCCGACGAAGCCGATCACCTGACCCTGGCGAACCTTCACGCCCGGCTTGATGCCCTTGGCGATGGCGCTCTGGTGATTGT